>CALUXI010000055.1 GCA_944324705.1 uncultured Acholeplasmatales bacterium | reverse complement strand
AAATTTGCGCAGCACCATATTCGTCGCGCTATATGTCTAGAAATAGAAAAAGGAATTGGGATGAAGTATCGTATACCATTCCTGCGATGGCAAAACAGGTTACTTTATATCCAGGTTCTCCTGATATGGTTAAATTAGATAAGGATTTGTGGGAATTTGGTAAAGGCGGAGTTACTCGTAGGCTAAGCTGGAAAGAAGCAGCGGCTATACAGACATTTCCGCCTGATATTGAATTTTATGGTAATTTAGTAAGTAAATATAAACAAATTGGTAATGCAGTTCCCGTAAAATTAGCAGAGATAGTTGCAACACATTTATATGGAATGTTAGCAAATAAAGTTTAAAGGTGGTTTTAATATGGCGAAACAAACTGAAAACGGTAAAGCTTTTGAATATGCTTGCGCATTAGCTATTTTTAATAAATATAAAAATAAACAGCCGGTTTTGTTTCAAGAATCGCCGCAAATACAAACTGCTAAAAAATTTTATAATTCAGCAACAGAGAATGAAAGGAGAAATTATTATTTAGCTGCTAGGGCAGCAATTAAATTTATAGAGCGTTTTGAACCAAAATTAAAAGACCACGATGGGGATGTTCCTTTAATTTTAGCTTTGCAGACAGATTCCCAAGGAGAGCAAGGTGATGTTAGGGATGTGCTATGCATTAGAAAAAAAGATGGTTGGCAGATTGGTCTATCGTGTAAACATAACCATCATGCAGTAAAGCATAGCCGTTTGTCTGCAACTATTGATTTCGGTGAAGAATGGTTTGGAAAACATTGTTCAAAAACGTATTTTGATGAAATTGTACCAATTTTTAATGAATTAAGGCGAATGCGTGACGAAAGCAATAAAACAAAATTGTGGAAAGATATAGATAATAAATCAGAAAAATATTATGTTCCTGTTTTACAATCGTTTATGAAGGAATTGAAAGCTCTTGACAAACAATATCCACGTGAAATACCTGGATTATTAATACGTTATTTAATTGGCAGATATGATTTTTATAAGGTTATTACAAACGATAGCGGGCGTTTTACAAGAGTTGAAATAATTAATATTTTTGGAACTTTAAATAAAGATTCTAATGAACACGAGGCTAGTATTAAAGTTCCGGTGCTGAGGCTGCCAAAAAAGTTTTATCATATTGGATTTAAAGAAAATTCAAATACTACGATTGAAGTTGTGTGTGATAATGGTTGGAACGTATCAATGCGTTTACACAATGCAAGTTCAAAGGTAGAACCTTCTTTAAAATTTGATGTAAATTTAATTGCTTTGCCTAATTCTGTTTATGCATCAGATGAATATTGGGATGATTTATATGCTTGTAATGAGGAAATAAATTATTTGGCAGCTGAAGAAGTTTTGCCTGACTTTGGTAAATAATCTTTATCTGGGAATGTGTCTTTTTGTAAGTCTATTATTGTTTCTTCAATAGTTTTTAGACAAACATCTAAATGCTTTAAAATATCTTGTCCCCAAAAATGAAGGACAGTCCAACCGAGTGATACTAGTTTTTCATTATTTTCGGCATCACGAGCCATATTACGTGTAATTTTCTTTAGCCAATATTCTGGGTGTTGCCCTTTTTCTAACCTTGTTTTTAATTTATCCCAATCTTTGCCGTGAAAAAATTCACTGTCACAAAAAATAGCAATTTTATATTTTGTTAATACAATATCGGGTTTGCCGGGTAACTGGTTAAAGTTTTTCCTGTAACGGTAGCCTTTATGCCAAAGTGCCTTGCGTAATTTTAATTCAATAGAGGTATTTTGGCTTTTTATTCTTTTCATGTTTTTTGAAATAGTCTTTTTATCGCGTTGCATAGCATCACCTAAATATCATTATAGTATGAACTTTTTATTTATACAAATATGAAAGGAGTATTTTTATGAAAATTGTTTCTTTGAAATTATTTAATTTTAGAGGATTTAAAAATGAAACTATTATAAATTTTGATGATTTAACAGCATTGGTTGGTAAAAATGATATTGGAAAATCGACTATTTTAGAAGCATTAGATATATTTTTTAATGACGGAAAAGGTGTTGTAAAAATAAATAAAAATGATGTTAATATTGAAAATGCTCATGCTGGAAATGTTGAAACTATAATTTCGGTTGTTTTTAAAGAATTGCCTGAAAATATACTTATAGATTCAGCAGTAAATACTACTTTAAAATCAGAATATATGCTGAATAAAGAAAGCAATTTAGAAATAATAAAAAAATACAGAAATGGTGGAAATGTAAAAGTTTATATTAAAGCTTATCATCCAACTAATCCAATATGTTCAGATCTATTATTAAAGAAGAATAATGAATTGAAAAGTATAATAAGAGCTGAAAATATAGAATGTGAAAACCAAAGTATAAACTCGATAATGAGAAAAGCTATTTGGAATAATTATAAAAACGATTTACAATTAAATGAAATTGAAATTGATGTAGCAAAAGAAGATGCTAAACGAATTTGGGATAAATTAGTATTATTATTACCAGTGTATACACTTTTTCAATCTGATAGAAAAAATACTGATTCAGATAGCGAAGTCCAAGACCCGTTAAAAGAAGCAGTTAAAGAAATTCTTAGTAATGAGAGTTTGCAAGAAAAATTAACTGAAGTAGCAGAAGAAGTTCGTCAAAAATTGCAAGAAGTATCTGATAGAACTTTAGCAAAGTTACGTGAGATGGATGAACAATTAGCCGATAGTTTAAAACCTGTTATTCCAGATGTAAGTCTTTTGAAATGGCCGGATGTTTTCAAAAATGTTTCTATTGCTGGTGATAGTGATATACCTATAAATAAAAGAGGAAGTGGTGTAAAAAGATTAATTTTACTAAACTTTTTTAGGGCGGAAGCAGAAAGAAAAGCTATTGAAAGCAGTAATAGCAATATTATATATGCTATTGAAGAACCAGAAACATCACAACATACTAATAATCAAGTCACTTTAATAAACGCATTAAAAGCTATGGTAAGTCATGGAACATCACAAGTCATAATTTCTACTCATAGTGCAGTGATAGTTAAGGAATTAGATTTTTCAAATTTAAGAATAATAAAAAATGATGTAAATAATAATAAAGAAATTTTAGATGCATTACCGGGACAATTAACATATCCGTCATTAAATGAAGTAAATTACACAGCTTTCGGAGAAATTACAGAAGAATATCATGATGAGTTATATGGACATATAGAATTTTTAGGTTTATTACAAGACTATAAGCAAGGCAAGACAACAAGATTATATAAACGGCAACGTAAGGATGGTAGTATTGTAAATGAACAAAAAATATTGAGCGAATATATAAGAAACTT
>CALUXI010000054.1 GCA_944324705.1 uncultured Acholeplasmatales bacterium | reverse complement strand
GACGCGTTCAACAAAATAAGGGAGCTTAAGCCGGATATAGCTGTCATCGACAGCATAATGCCACGCCTTGACGGGCTTGGGGTTCTTGAGAAACTGCAAAAACACGCCGACAGCCTTAAAAAGCCGATATGCATAATGCTTTCGGCCATAAATCAGGAAAAGATCACCCAGCGAGCCATTGAGCTTGGCGCGGAATATTACATCGTCAAGCCCTTTGACATGGACGCCCTCGTGGTTCGCATTCGACAGCTCAAATATTCCAAAGGCGGCGAAGGCGGAAATATGAAAGCCGTTGTGCAGCCCGGAAGCTCGGATAGATCCGCGGCCTATGACCTTGAGTCAAAGGTCACGAATATACTGCACGAAATAGGAGTTCCCGCTCACATCAGAGGCTACCACTATATGCGAGAGGCAATAATCATGTCAGTCAATGACATGGATGTTTTGAACTACATCACAAAGGAGCTCTACCCCGCCATCGCCAAAAAGTGCAACACTACTCCGTCAAGGGTTGAAAGAGCTATCCGCCACGCCATTGAGGTCGCCTGGAGCCGGGGCAAAATAGACGCCATAGACTCCCTTTTCGGATACACTGTTAACAATCATAAGGGCAAGCCGACCAACAGCGAGTTCATCGCCCTTATCGCCGACAGGCTGAGACTTGAGCAAAAGGCTTGCTGAAAGCATACCGGGCTCCCGAATAAAACCGGGAGCCTTTTTTACATTATCATTTCCCACGGTCGAAAATGCGCTTATTATGGGCGGATTTTTTCTTTTTGAACGCAATTTTTTATTTTTTCCCATTATTTACTTTATTTTCAGCCAGTCCGAGACATATTCCGCCTATTTTCTTTAAAATCCTCACTAAAGGCGGTCTTATTCGTTGCCAACCACGTTTTGATATGTTAAACTAAAAATTAGTGAAAAAATCAGATAGTTAAAGAGGTATCAGAATGTTTACTGCCAGAGAATATGTAAAAGCAAAAAGCCTTGATGAAGCATGGGAGCTGAACCAAATCCGCTCCAACCGTGTTGTCGGAGGAATGCTGTGGCTTAAAATGTCAAGGCTTAATATCAATAAACTCATAGACCTGTCGGATCTTGGGCTTGACGGTATCGAGGAAAATGAGGATGAATTTATAATCGGATGTATGACTCCTCTCAGAGAGCTTGAGCTTCACCCCGGTCTTGAAAGATACTCCTGCGGCGCCGTGAGGGAGGCTCTTCGCTCCATTGTCGGCGTGCAGTTCAGGAATCTGGCCACCGTCGGAGGAAGCATATACGGCAGATACGGTTTTTCCGATGTGCTGACGGTATTTGCCGCCATGGACAGCTTTGTGGAGCTCCATAAAGGAGGTATAATCCCCCTGTCCGAATTTATAGGCATGAAACCTGACAGGGACATACTCGTCAGGCTCATAATCAAAAAGACTGCCCTCGACCTTAGATATTATTCCGTAAGGAACTCCCGAACGGATTTTGCAGTGCTTAACTGCGCCGCCGCGAAAACAGGAGACAAACTGAAACTTGTTTTCGGAGCGAGGCCGGGCAGAGCGATGATTTTTGAAAAAAGTCTTTCGGAGATCTCTTCCGCCGCAAGCCTTGCCGGCGAGGCCGCAGAAGCCATAGAGACAAGGAGCAACCTCCGTGCCGGAGCCGACTACAGGACCCATCTTGTGCGTGTTTTCGCCAAACGCGCCTATAATGATCTGGGAGGTGGAGAAAAATGCTGATAACGCTTATATTAAACGGTAAAAAAATAAGCCGCGATATTGCCTGCGATATGCTTCTTATAGACTTTCTCCGCGAAAACGGATGCCTGAGCGTAAAGCGAGGCTGCGAAACATCCAACTGCGGCCTTTGCACCGTGCTGATGGACGATAAACCGGTGCTGTCATGCTCCGTTCTGGCCGTAAGAGCCGACGGCAGGAAGGTGGACACTCTGGAGGGGCTTCAGGATGAGGCCCGGGAGTTTACGGAGTTCATAGCCGATCAGGGAGCAGAGCAGTGCGGCTTCTGTAATCCCGGATTTATTATGAACACCATCGCCCTTTTGAGAGATAACCCATCGCCGTCGGAAGATGAAATAAAGGAATATCTGGCGGGCAATCTCTGCCGCTGTTCCGGATACGAGGGACAGCTCAGGGGCATACAGGAATTTTTGAAAAGGAAGAATAGCAAATGAAATTCGTAAACCAACCGATAAGAAAAAAGGACGCCGAACAGCTTCTTTCGGGCAAACCGGTCTATACTCAGGACATTGCCCCCAAGGACTGCCTTGTCGTTAAAATACTCCGTTCAAAATACGCCAACGCGATAATTAGGGATATCGACTTTTCCGCCGCCATGAAGGTGGACGGTATGGAAGCCGTTTTCACTTGGAAAGACGTACCGCAGGACAGCAGACGTTTTACCCTTGCCGGAGAGACATATCCAAATACCAGCCCGTTTGACAGGCTCATCCTTGACCGCCACATGCGTCATGTCGGCGATGTGGCCGCCATTGTTGCCGGAAGGGATGAAAAATGCGTAAACAAGGCGCTTTCCCTTATAAAAGTGGATTATGAGGTGCTGGAGCCCGTTCTTGACTTCCATAAAGCCCTGGATAATCCTGTCGTTGTCCATCCGGAGGATAACTGGGAGCTTCTCTGTCCTCTTGGTGCGGATAGAATGAGGAATCTTTGCTCCCACAGCGAATCCTCAAACGGAGACGTGGACGAAGTTCTCAAAGGCTGCGACGTTGTCATCGACAGGACATACCATACAAAGCCCAATCAGCAGTGTATGATGGAGCCGTTCTGCACATGGTGCTCAATAGACGCCATGGGCAGGCTGAACGTAGTCAGCTCCACCCAGATCGTTTTTCACTGCAGAAAAATAATAGCTGCCGCCCTGGGCATACCCAATTCCAAAGTGCATGTGTCTAAGCCCCGTATCGGCGGAGGATTCGGAGCGAAACAGACCTCCGTGTCCGAAATATATCCCGCCTTTGTCACAAAAAAAACAAAAAAGCCTTCCATGATTGTTTTCACC
>CALUXI010000053.1 GCA_944324705.1 uncultured Acholeplasmatales bacterium | reverse complement strand
AAGAGCTCTTCAGAGGGGCTACTTGAAGCAAGTGCGTCGAAATTATTTTGGAAAAATAAATAACAACTATCCCAAGAACGAAGTCTGCCATTTTCAGACGTGAGATGCTGTTTACAGAAATTCTTGAATTTTCTCTTGGCTACCGAATTAAAACATTTAATTCGTGGGGGGGGGTTGTGAGTTTGGAGGTCATGTCAGCTTTTCCCGAAAGGACAATAATTACAAATTGTAACGCCGCTATAACATCTTGAATGTATTTTTGCTTCACAGACTATTGGTTTAAATCAAATAATCAATTAGACGGCTTGACCTATGAAATGTCCTTCTTTAAAGGGAGTAAGAAGGGGAGAGGCTATGAAATTGAAGATGCCAATCATTTTGCGTTTAAAATCATGTCTGAGAATCTAAAGCATTTGGCTTTAGGTATGAGTTTTTTAACAAGGATTGATTTTATGATTACAACAGCAATCCAACGTGGTTCGACCGTTTATGTTTATGAAAAGACCAAGATCTTATTTACAAGACCCGGAGAATTAGTTGGTTTTACCGGAACGACTGTTTCCATCAAACGCAACCGTATCGTTTATGTCTACAACGAACGAGGCGGCATCATCAGCACTCACGCTGTGTGATAACTCACCTAACACGTCTGCGGTAATACGCCAAGGAATTGTTGGAATATTCGTCATAACCGTCTTTCAGGAAAGAATGGCAAACTTTTAGTATTTTCGTTCCGGGTTTCTTGGCTTTTTCTCCCTTTCGAATTAAATCATTTCCCAAGACAGCCGCTCTATGCTTTAGAGCATACCCGTACCTAACAAGATCCTCCGATCGGTAGTCATCAATCCTGATAGGCTCGCAACTATACTCTTTTTGAGTTGTGCGACCGGTCACCATCATATAGGCTTCGAGCAGATAGCGATCCAATTGCTCTAAAACGTAATCCAAGCGATTGCGTTTAAGTTTAGGAATATCCGTTATGAACGGCTGACAAATCCTCATAGGTTGCATTTTCCATTGGAGAAATGTAACAACCGGTTTCCGCGAACTTCCCTTTTCCAAAGTATTGCATTCGAGCATCGAAGAGGCGTATTTCAATTTTCGCAACTTTAACTCGTTTATTATCTTCAAGCTTATAAGCTATGAAACAAGATTTATCGGCATTGGCAGAGTATCGCATTTTCAATATTGCTAAAACGAAGAACAGATCAATCACTCATTTATAAAGCTTTTGATTTCAAAAGAGAAGATCCTTATGGAGATTTATTACGTCAAAAGAATGAAACTTCTTCTAAGAAATCTTGTGAAAATCGCAAAGCTTGAGATAGTCGTTTTCTAAAGTTTTATCAGAAGGGTAGTGATCGATTTCTTTTAAGAACCACAATTCTTCAGGGTGAAGTTTGGCTAAAAAAGCACGCAGCTCAATTTTGACGATTCGGTTAATTTCCGGTTGTCTAAAAAGTACGGAATGAAAGAGTCCGGCTAGTGTAGAAATTTTTTGGAAACGCTTAAATTCTGTTATGCGTGCCTGTACAAAAGCATGAAGACTATTGTCCTCCGGGGCAACAGGTTCAAAGCTTGGATTGGGGTTCGTCGGCCAATCCATATTTTTTAATTTCAAAAAATCCAGCCACTCAATGCCATATTCGCAACCTATAAACCAACTTACCCGGTTCCATACGTTTTCCGTATGAAGTTCGATCACTTTATTAAACAGCTCCGGCGTCAATTGATCGTTAGCCAAGATTTCTCTTTTTAGCCCGCATACATCGTTTACTTTTCCTTGCGCTAGTAAATCTAATGCTGCCCGAATATGGTTGGCCACATTCCGGTTGCCGGACAAACGAGCCACTTCCTTATCCGTTTCAACCCCATAGTCCTTGTAGAAAGCCGTTGAGGTATCAGCGAGGGTCGGATACGTCCAGTCCACGCTTGTGTGGTGTGTATCACCAGGCGTTCCAAGTGAACAAGGGCATTGAAGAGCGTGAAGACCGGTGATGTATTGCATGGTGAGAGAATCCTAGAAGGAAAAAGGCAGTGTAGCTTAAAAGTTTTTCTTCTGTGAAAGAGGTTTTGTATTTGTATTACAATATCAATTATAGAGGAAAAAATGATGTACGCTCTAATTGATGGAAATTCATTTTACGCATCCTGCGAGAGGGTTTTTAGACCGGATCTTCGCCACCGACCAGTCGTTGTACTTAGCAATAACGACGGCTGCATCGTGACATTAACACGCGAAGCAAAAGCCCTTGGGTTAAAGAGGGGAATGCCGTTATTTAAAGTTCAGGACATTGTGAAAAAGAATCAAGTGGAGGTCTTTTCAAGCAATTACGAACTCTATGGCGACATGTCTTCACGAATGATGTCCTCTATTGCTACACTAGTCCCGGAAATTGAGATTTACTCGATTGATGAATGCTTCGCTAACCTAACCGGAGTTCCTGGAGATTTAACTGAACTGGGAAGAAAAATACGCGCTCGGGTTGGGCAATGGGTGGGTATCCCATCATGCGTCGGGATAGCCCCCACAAAGACTCTAGCTAAATACTGCAACCATTTGGCCAAACATATACCAGGTTTTCATGGCGTATTGAATTGGAATGATTTAATTCCTGAACGGCAAAAGAAAGCCTTGGCTTATGAACCGATTGAAGAAGTATGGGGCATCGGATTGCAACTCAGCAAAAGGATGATTAAGTTAGGTATTGAAACGCCTTTGGATTTGGCTCAAGCCTCGGAGTCACTTATTAAGCAGTTTTTCCCAATAACGGTACTGCAGACTGCCAGAGAACTTCGTGGTATTCCATGCATTGAATTTGAACCGGTCGCGCCGACGCGACAAC
>CALUXI010000052.1 GCA_944324705.1 uncultured Acholeplasmatales bacterium | reverse complement strand
AACGAAGTAAAACATATCAACCGCGTGCTGTTTGACTACACAACCAAACCGCCCGCAACGATAGAGTTTGAATAAATGTTGAAACTCTGGAGAACGGCTATATAAGCCGTTCTTTTCTTTCTGAGCGTCTCTTGCAGGAGATTTGGTAACAGAATTGAACTTAGTAATATATCTATCGATACTATATGGTGTTCTGTGATGATGAAACTTTCTATCTGGTGCATTAAGTATGAGCCAGTCGCTGAAATAGTGAAGCAGCTATAATTGAATAGAAAAAAATAATATAGACTTCATACTTAGTTTAAGTTCAGCAGAGTGTAAGTCCGTATTCTATATGGAGTGAAATACCATGAATTTTAAATCTATTACTATAAAAAATTTCCGAAATTTTGAGGACATTTCAATTAAATTAACTAATAAAAATGTCCTTTTCGGAATGAATGATGTTGGAAAGACCAATTTTTTATACGCATTAAGGTTCCTTTTTGACAAAGATATTCGTAGACAGAACTTCAAGGACGCTGACTATTATAAAAAGAATACAGATGTACCAATTGAAATTATACTTGAAATTGATATAAGTGATACAGAAGATGATGATTGCAAAAAATTACGTGCAAGGCTGAAAGGGGCAATACTCTCTGATCAGAATTTTGTTTATGTAAAACTTCGGGCAACTTATGATAAAAAAGAAATGGTTGGAGTTCCGATGTTATATTGGGGTGGAGATTTAGAGGAACTGGAGGAAATAAAAGTTCACGGTACATTCTATGAAATAGATTATGTTTTTAATATAATCTATATTGATGCTTATGTTGACCTTTACGCTCTTTTTAAAAAGAACGCTAGTACGTTGCTGGTAAATGATAATGAGCAGGACAAAGAAATCTTAGATAGTATTCATAGAATTTGTAATGACCTGAATACACAAATTTCTGCTCTATCTGGAATCAAGAAATTTGAGAAAAAAATATCACCGGAATATAAAAAATTTAGACACGAGAGTGTGTCTGTTTCGGTAAAATCTGAGATTGCAGTTAAGGGATTATATTCAAATATTGTCCCATATATCAAGGACGATGGCGATGATTCTCTATATCCTACTTCAGGAGAAGGTCGAAAAAAACTTTTAGTTTACTCAATTTTTGATCTCTTAGCAAAAGAGGAAGAAGAAAAGAAAATAAATCTTTTCCTAATTGAAGAGCCTGAAAATCATTTGCATCGTTCAATGCAGATTTCATTATCACTTATCCTCTTTCAAAATAAAAAATATCAATACTTGTTCTTAACTACGCATTCACCTTATGTATTGGCTGAAATGGATCAAGTCAACTTAGTGAGAATATATAATGAAGATAAGATTGTAAGTAAAAGTGTTCTTTATACTGTGCCTGAAAAGTTTAGCAGCCAGCGAAAAATGCTAAACAGAGGGTTAGTTGAAGCTATCTTTGCTGATAAGGTTTTATTGGTCGAAGGACCATCTGAAAATGTTTTATTTGGAAAGGTGTTGTCTGAGTTAAACCCATTCTATGAAGCTGATGGTGTATATATTCTTCCGGTATCTGGATTTGGCTTTAAACCGTATTTTAAGGTTTTAAATGCTTTGCATATTAAGAACGTTATAAAAACAGATAATGATCTTAGAAAGATTAAAGGCCAAGAAAAGTACAGTGTTTTAGGATTTATTAGACTAAATAAATATATAGGAAAGGAGCTTCTGCCTAAAAATTTTATTGATAAAAATGGTGTCGAGGCAAAACGAAATTTGTATGATTCAAATAAAATGATACTTGACGAAATTCGAGAAGAGTATTCAATATTCCTGTCACGATGTAGTTTAGAAGAAGACTTAGATGAAGTTATTCACGATCAAATGGTTAGGTATCTTCCGGAAGCTGATGGCGACCCCATAGGATATTTACAGGATGCTAAAAACAATAATATGGTAAAGCTCGTTGAAAAACTTACTTCAGAAGATTGTCAAACAATTTATAATCATTACAATTTTGCTTGCTTAAGGGAGGTTATGTCGTAAATGTTATCTCCTATTCAAAAAGAAATTGTTGAACAACCTGGAAATCTCATTGTTCGAGCAAGCGCAGGAACCGGTAAAACCCATACAATGGTTTCTAAAATTGTGTATGATATAGAACATCAACATTCGCATAAAGTGATTGCTGCAATAACTTTTACAATTAAGGCTGCCAATGAAATAAAAGAACGACTGACGATTGATACACGAGATCATTTTATAGGCACAAATAATAGTTTTGCTATTGAAGAAGTTATAAAACCTTTCATGAAAGATGTTTATGGAAAAGACTATAAAGTGGACATGAGTACTGACTATTCAGTCAAAGTCGATAGCTTCACCGACGGTGTAGCTAAGGTAAAAAAGGATCAATTGCTATGTTCATACTCCAACAATAAAGAAAACTTCATTTTTCAGCTTGCGTTGGATATTGTGAAGAAATCTTCAGCCTGTCAACTTTATCTGAAAGCAAAGTATTTCAAAATTTATGTCGATGAATACCAAGATTGCGATAAAGATATGCA
>CALUXI010000051.1 GCA_944324705.1 uncultured Acholeplasmatales bacterium | reverse complement strand
TGATGTCGACGATCACCTGGTTGGTCTTGTTGGGGTCGTCGCGTTGGTTGATGATGATTTCTGCATTCTTGAATCCCTTGTCGTCGAAGTAACGTTTAGCCAGCAGCTTGGCGCGGTCGATGATGTTGGGAGTCACCTGTCCGCCTTTCATCATGCCGAGGCTGGCTTCCAGGTCTTCGCGTTCCGACTTCTTCACGCCGTGGTAGGTGATGTCGGAGATACGCGGACGTTGCACCAGGGCAATGTTGAGGTATATCTTGTTGCCGATGATGCTGTCTGCCTCAATCTTGGCTTGTGAGAACAAACCGTGGTTCCAGTAGCGTTTCACCGCCTGGGTCACTTCATCGCCCGGCACCGTGATGGTCTGTCCGACTGACAGTCCCGACAGTCCTATCAGGACATAATCTTCGTAGCCTTCACCACCAGTCACACGGATGCCCCCGATTTCATATTGCTTGGGTGTACCCGAGTAGAGGATCAAGGGCTTCTTGACCTTGTCTTGGTTTGCTTCTTGTGCGTAGAGCTGTCCCGGCACCATGGTGAGCCCGGCAAGGAACAACGCACTGAATGTTGTCTTAAACACGGAATTATGAATTGAGAATCTGTTCATCATTGCTGGTTATCATTATTCATTGACCACTTGTTCGCTTGTCTTGCCGAAGCGCCGCTCTCGCTGTTGGTAGTCGTAGAGCGCTTTGTAGAACTCTTCTTCGTTGAAGTCCGGCCAATAGGTATCACAAAAGTACAGTTCGGAGTAGGCACATTGCCACAGGAGGTAGTTGCTGAGACGCAGTTCGCCTCCGGTGCGGATGAGCAAGTCCGGGTCGGGCATGAAGTGGGTGGTCAGATGGTGTGCTATCAAGTCTTCGTCTATGTCATCGACGTCCAGCTTTCCCGCCTTCACCTCAGTGGCAATCAGCCGTGTGGCGCGTGTCAGTTCCCATTTCGAAGAGTAGCTCAGGGCGATGACCATCGTCATGCGGGTGTTGCCTGCGGTATGCTCGATGCATTGTTCCAGCCGCGTACGTACAGCTTCAGGCAGCCGCTCCATGTCGCCGATGACACGGAAGGCGATGTTGTTCTTCATGAATATCTCTTCTTCGATGGAGTCGAGCAGGAGGGTCATCAGGGCAGCCACTTCCTCAGCGGGGCGGTTCCAGTTCTCGGTGGAGAAGGTGTAGAGTGTGAGGTATTTCACTCCGGCTTCCGCAGCTACCTGTGTGATGTTGCGGACCGTCTCCACACCTGCCTGGTGTCCATAGCTCCGGTGTTGGTTGCGTTGCTTGGCCCATCGTCCGTTCCCATCCATGATGATGGCGACGTGGACCGGGATTCTGCTTTTGTCGATTTGTTCTTTATATGACATAGTATCTTCGTTTCTGTCGGTTTGAAGCCTACACCTTATTTAATTAAAAGCCCAGGCGGTTGATTCTGCCGCGCCACACTTCCGTCTGTCCGTTGGTCTGTGCCGACTGGCTCCAGAAGACCCAGATGAAGTTGTGCTCGTCCACCACGTAGGAGAAAGATGCCGTACGGTTGAGGAATTCTTTCGGCAGCATCACCTTCTCTGTCTGCGGATGCCAGCTGATGCCACCGTCCATGGATTCATAGAGATACTGGAAGGGGGCAAGGCGTACCGGAGGAGTCTGTGTGCTGGGGATATCATAGCTTCCACCGAAGGCATAGAGCTTGCCGTCATAGGCAAATGCTGCGAGGTTCTTCAGCTTCGGACAGCCATAGGTATTGTTGGTGGCTTGTGGATAGTGGGACCATGCCGGTTCGTTGGACAGCTTGGCCCATACGGTGGCAGTGGTGTCGTTGGCAAGGGAGGCGTCGCGTGTACCGACTACGACCAGACGTTCCAGCGATGTGTTGCTGTCCGGTGTGGTGGCTGCGTATGACAGGTTCTGTGTCGGGAAGTAGGTGTTGGCAGTGCCGGTCGCGCTGACTTGTGTCCCGTCAGCCGAGACGGATACCAGTTCATTGCCGGACAATGCATAGAGCTCGCCCAGCTTGGGAGAGGCGGCAAACAGCTTGTCGAAAGTCCGCTCGGTGTTGGCAGCCGTCCAGGTCACGCCGTCATCGGAGAGGTAGAGCTTGTTGTCTGCCAGGATGTAGAGCTGTCCGTCCAAAGTCGTTACCGACGTGTAGTCGGCAGTTCCCGGCAGTGAAACGGTCTGCCATCCGCTCCAGGAAGTGCCATTGGCGGATGAGGTGACCTGCAGGCTCTCTCCGCGTTGGGCGAAGATGTACAGCTTGCCCGGGGTACAGACAGCCTTATGGACTGCATTTTCCGGGATGGACAGGCTGGTGTCCGTCAGTCGGGTCCATTGCAGCGAGTCCGGGTCTTGCTGGTGCACGCGGACTTCTATCTGATATTGGCGGATGCTGCCGTTGAGGGCATAGGCCTTGAAGGTCAACGGACGGGTGAAGTCGATGGAGTCGGTGTCCGTCCACAGGGTATCTTTGTCATTCTTCAGGTAAGTCACGTAGTAGCCGTAGTACGAGAGGCTGGTGGTCAGCTTGTCCACCTTGGTGCCCACAGGCAGTGAGTCGCTGTTGAATATCCGTCCGTTCT
>CALUXI010000050.1 GCA_944324705.1 uncultured Acholeplasmatales bacterium | reverse complement strand
AAACGATTGATTATATATATAATATATAAAAAATCGTTGAGTTAATAATTTATTGAAATCAAAGTGGCAAAGATGGGTTTTCTAAATCACTCAAATATTTTTATTTTAGAACCTCCAATATAATTAATTACATGAAATACTTTGTTTTAAAACTTTGTTTATTTTTTTAAGAAATTTGATATAATTAACTAAAGGAAGTGATTAGACTTGAATATAATTAAAAATCCCAAAAATGAGGCAGCACGTAAGAAATTTAAAATAATTGGTCCTATTGTTCTTGGTGTAGGTATCATATTTTTTCTAATTGCAATTATTAACTTCTTTAGTTGTTTTGGCACTGGTAATTTCCCTAATTTATTTATTCTTGCTTTTTTCGGCCTCCCACTTATTGGTGTTGGCGCTGTTATTTGTCGTTTAGGTTATATGAAACAAATAACCGGCTATGTAGCTAGCCAAACGACCCCAGTTACTTCTGATTCAATCAATTATATTATTGATAACAATAAAGAAGCTATCAAAAATGTTATTAATAATAAAAAAATAACCTGCCCATATTGTAATACATTAAACGATGAAGGTGCTAAATTTTGCGATAATTGTGGCAAAGAATTAAATAAAGTATGTCCTAATTGTAACACATTAAATGATCCAAATGCAAAATATTGTGACAATTGTGGTCATAGGTTTTAGTGAGGCTTATGCCTTGCTTTTTTTATAGTTATATTATGAATAACAAATAATCATATTTAAATAAAAAAGATAGCCTAAGGCTATCAATATGCTGCTTTTAAGATTTCTAATATTTCTTCATGATTTAATTTTTTATACGCTCCACCTAAATCACATGAATAAGCAATATCATGTAACATTTCTTCAGTAGCACCTAATTCACTAATCTTATAAACCATTTTTGATTCTTTAATATAATTAGCTAAAGCTTCTATTCCTTTTAAAGCTGCTTCTTCTTTTGTTAAATTTGAAATATCAATATCCCAAACATTTTTAGCAAAACGTACAAACTTATCAATACCATACTTATAAATATATTTATAGTAAGGAACACTTATTGCCGCAAGACCCATACCATGAGCACAATCAGTATATGCACTTAATTGGTGTTCAATAGAATGAACTTCCCAGTCTTGTTCTTTACCACAACCAACTAAAGTATTTAAAGCTAAACTTGAAGTCCACATAATGTTTGATCTAGCTTCATAATTTTTAGGATCTTTAAGAGCTTCTTTAGTTGATTTAATTAAAGTTTTCATTAAACCTTCAATTAGATAATCTGAAACATTTTCATCATTACCTGAGAAATATTGTTCCATTAAGTGTGAGAATATATCAAATATACCACTTACCATTTGATATTTAGAAACAGTATATGTATATTCTGGATTTAAGATAGCAAATTTAGGATAAACATGAGGTGGGAAAACACGACCTTTTTTCAACATTCTATCTTCATCAGTTATAACACTACCACCATTACATTCACTACCTGTACCAGTCATAGTTAAAATTGCACCAACAGGAACATTATTTTTTGTAACATCCTTGAAATCTAACCATAAATCTTTAAATGGATCTTTCAAGCCCATTGAAACGCTCATACCTTTAGCACAATCAATTACACTTCCGCCACCTACAGCTAGAATTAAATCAATATTATTATCCTCAATTAATTTAACACCACGCATCATATCTTTATAACGTGGATTAGGTGTAATTCCTGAGCATTCATAAATTTCTTTATTAGCGGCATTTAAAATATTTATTACTTCATCATATAGTCCTATTTTTTTAATAGAACCACCACCATAAACTAATAAAACTTTCTTACCATAATTATTTAATTCATTTTTTAAAGCATCTAAGCTATTTTTGCCAAAATGAATTCTAGTTGGGTTTTCATAATAAAAATCATATAACATATTCTTTTTTCCTCCTAACACGTAAATTATAACACCTAAAGCTTACATTAGGTCAAGAAGAAAAAAATAAAAAAAGAGGCAAAACCTCTTTTCAATTAGCGACGTTCTTTAATACGAGCCGCTTTAGCAGATAAGTTACGAATATAGAATAATCTAGCTCTTCTAACTTTACCTTTACGTAATACTTCAATTTTGTCAATATTTGGTGAATGAAGAGGGAATGTTCTTTCAACACCAACACCATTTGACATTTTTCTTACTGTGAAAGTTTCTGCAATGCCTGTTCCTTGACGTTTAATACATAAACCTTCAAAAACCTGGATACGGTGAGTTTCACCTTCGATAATCTTTACATAAACCTTTAAAGTATCACCAGGACGGAATTCAGGACGGTCTTTTAAATATTGTGCTGTAATTTCATTAATTAAAGCTTGACCTTTTGCCATGTTCGTCTTCTCCTTTGCCTAACACTATTCATGAACTCATGTGTTTATTATCAGCGGAATAATGTGATTTGCTTTTTCAAAAGCCTTTATATATTACAATAAATTTATAATAATTGCAAGTTTTTTTCTAATTTTTTATGGTTAATTGTAAAAGTGAATTTCTCTTTATCTAAAAAAGTAAAGAAAAGACGTATAACTAGTGACAGTATTATACCAAATTGTAAGTATACATTTTCGTATTGTAAAACTTGTACTAAATTTAAAGAATGTAAATCAAGAACCACTCTGGCTAAAGATGAACTAGGAGTTTGTAGCGATTATAGTCGGATGTTTTGTAAACATACAACTAAATTTCCATACGTTTGTAATGGATGTAGAAAAAGCATACTGGTAATATGTCAAGATAGAAAATTTAATAAAAATATGAAAAATTGATAATATTAAGGCAATGCAAAA
>CALUXI010000049.1 GCA_944324705.1 uncultured Acholeplasmatales bacterium | reverse complement strand
CCTTGGGCAGGAAAAGAATTAAATAAAATATATGACTGTCCTGATAATACTGGTGAAGCTTGGATAGTATCTGGTTATTTAAATAAATCTTCTACTATTGCTAATGGTAAATATAAAGGTCAAACATTAAGACATTTATGGAATAAACATCCGGAATTATTTGGTAATTTTCCTGATAAAGAGTTTCCATTATTAATCAAACTAATTAGTTCTAGCAGTGATTTAAGTGTTCAAGTTCACCCAAATGATGATTATGCTAGGCAATTTAATCAGTATGGTAAGTTTGAGTGTTGGTATATTTTACCTGAAACGAAAGCTAAAGATATCGTTTTAGGGATTAATGCTAAAAATGCTCTTGAAGTTGAAAATATGTTAAAGGATAACAATATTGAGAGTTTTTTAATAAATCAACCTATTAAAGCTAATGATTTAGTAGTTGTTGAACCTGGTACTGTTCATGCTATTAAAGCTAATACATTTGTATTAGAAGTTCAAGAAGCGTCAGATATCACATATAGATTATACGATTATAATAGATTACCTAAACGAGAATTACATATTAAAGATAGTTTAAATGTTATTAATTATACTAATTTAAGGAATAATATTTATGATTTTAGTAAAGAAGATACCTTAAAAAATAGTCACTTTAATTTATATAAATTAATTGTTAATGGTAAAACCATTTATGAAAATAAAGGGTTTGAAATATTTTATGTTTTAAATGGCAAAGGTAATATTGATGGAACTAATATAACAAAAGGTAATTCATTTATTCTTACTAATAATAAGGAACAATTTGATATTAGCGGAGATAATTTAGAATTAATAGCTGTAATACCTAAACCAAAGGGAAAGGAGCGATTAAATTTGCGTAAAATTGCACTTATAACTGGAATAGTTGGACAAGATGGTTATTATTTGACAGATTTGCTTCTCTCAAAAGGTTATGAGGTTCATGGTATTATTCAATCTAAATCTCAAATTTATAATGATACTATTAAAAAATTAACTTTAAATGATAATGTATATAACAAAACTTTATTTTTACATATTGGTGATTTAACAGATACTTCTAACTTAAGTCAATTACTTGAGTCTATTAAACCTGATGAAATATATCATTTAGCTGGTCAAAATCATGTTGATTTATCTTTTGATATGCCAGAATATACGGCTGATGTTAATGCTTTAGGTACTTTAAGATTATTAGATGCTATTAAACGAAGTGAATATAGAACCAAGTTGTTTAATTTATCAACATGCCAATTATTTGATGGTGAAATCTATCCACAAAATGAAGAAACCAAGTTTAACCCGACTTCGCCATACGCAGTCAGTAAATTATATGCTCATGAAATTGTTAAATGTTATAGAAAAAATTATAAACTGTATGCAGTCAATGGTATTTTTTATAACCATGAGTCTCCACTAAGAGATTTCTCATTCTTATCTAAAAAAGTTTGTGAATATGTAAAAAGTCTAAAAAATGGCTATACTAAGGCCTTAAAACTTGGAAATATTTATGCAAAAAGAGAGTGGGGACATGCTAAAGACTATGCATATGCGATGTGGCAAATGTTACAACTCGATAAGCCGGAAGACTTTGTAGTTTCTACAGGTCTAGCATATATGGTTAAAGAATTTGTTGAAAATGCCTTTGCGAAAATAAATATACATTTATCTTGGCAAGGTGAAGGAATAAACGAAAAAGGAATTGGTCAAGATGGGACAATTTATGTAGAAATTAGTCAAGAATTTATGCGTCCTAATGATGCCAAGGTCTTAGTTGGAGATTCTACTTTATTTAGAAATAAAACAAGTTGGAAACCCGAATATGATTTAGATAAATTACTAAATGAAATGTTGGAGGATTAAGTATGCTTACATTTTTAATAATGGCTGGTGGTAGTGGGGAAAGATTTTGGCCCTTATCTACTAAAGAAAAGCCTAAACAATTACTTAAAATATTTAGTAATAAATCCTTAATAAGATTAGCTTATGAAAGAATATTACCATTAGTAGATAAAAATCAAATATTTATAGCTACTAATGAAATACAAATGAAAGCTCTAAAGGAAGAACTCCCTGAAGTTCCTGATTCAAGGATAATTATAGAACCAGCATTTAGAGATACAGCTTCAGCTATAGCGTATGGATCTTTGATGATTTCTAAATATTATGATAATCCAACAATTTGTGTGTTAGCTAGTGATCACTTAATAGCTAATGAAGATGAATTTAGAAAAGTTATTAAAATTGCCGAATTAGAAGCTAAAAATAACAACATAATAACTTTAGGCATTAAACCTGAATACCCTGAAACTGGTTATGGTTACATTGAAGTTGATGAAGCAACTTTAAATAAACCAACTAAGGCTTTAGCTTTTAAAGAAAAACCAAATTTAGAAACTGCTAAATCTTATTTTAATTCAGGCAAGTATTTATGGAATAGTGGAATGTTTATTTTTAAATATAAAACTATTGTTGAATCCTTTAAAAAATGTAGTTTAAATCATTATGAAGTTATGCATGAATTAAATGAATTGATAGATACAAATAATGGCTCTATTACAGCAAATTATGTAAAAAATACATTTATGAAATTTGAAAAGAAATCAATAGATTATGCCATAATGGAAAAAGCTAATAATATAGTAGTTATCCCTTCTTCTTTTGGTTGGAATGATGTTGGTTCTTTCTTAGCTTTTGACGAGTTATTCGCCAAAGATGAAAATAGTAATGTTATACATAATGTTAAGTCAATTACCATTGATTCAACTAATAACATTATAATCAGTCAAAATGATAATCATAATATCAATCTATTAGGTATTAATAATATGTTAATTGT
>CALUXI010000048.1 GCA_944324705.1 uncultured Acholeplasmatales bacterium | reverse complement strand
AAAGGTAAAAGTAGTCTTATGATATTTGAGAGACATGCAAATTTGAAATATAAGTATGGCAATAGAAATTTTTGGGCAAAGGATATTTTGTCTCGACTGTAGGTTTAAAAGATGAAATTGTAAGGGAATACATAAAAAACCAAGAACTTGAAGATATGAAGGAAGATAATTTAAGTAAGAAAGAATATGTTGACCCATTTAAAAAGGCCCAAAAATAAAGGCCGCCAGGTATAGCGGCTAGCCAGTGTTCAAACACGGTTGTTAGATTATTCACATGCCCCTTGATGGGCTTGTGAAGTTATAGGCCCTTATAGGGGAGCCTAAATACCACCCGTTGAACGGGTGGATTGTTATTATGAATCGTTTTTATGCTATTTTCATTTTGCTTTGTTAATAATATAGTATTTAATATTATTTGTTAAAGATTCTTACGTCAACAATTTCAAGTATCATTTTTATATTTTCTAGAATGATAATATTGCCTGAATATAAAAAGTTTATTATTTAAAGTAATTTATCGTATTATTACTAATGATTTAATCTATAATTTAAAGCTATGGACCCTTACAACGAAATTTACTTTTACAATTAAGCCTTACGATAAAAAATAAAATGAGTCTTGCTTTATTTCCTAGTACGTGGTATATTTAAGGTGTAAGATACGTTGTTGTTTTTATATTATTTTGATTGTATTTTTTAGGTGTCAATTTACTTTTACGTTATTTTTGTTTTTTAGATGTTAAATACATATCTTGATATTTAATTTTTGTAAAGAGGTGTGAGTCAATGCTTAAAAAGATATGTTATGCTGTAATGTTTTTTACAATCTCCATTTTTTGTTTATCTTTTTCATATAAGAAAGAAAAAGAACAAAATATCGCTTATCATCATATATTAACAGAGGCTTTAAAAAATAATAGAAGTGGAATAATTAGTGATGATGAATCTATAACAATAATTAATGGTACTGACACTAATGTTGATGATCTAATTGATAAAAAAAATAATAAATGTTATTTTATTTATAATTTAGGTAAAGTTGATGAAAATTCAAAGTATAAGAATGGAAATATAATGCTTTATGATTATACGCAAAATGTTCCTAAATCTATTGTAATTGTGCTCTCACAAACAGAGTTACACAATTTACCTAATGACTTAAATGATTATTTTGATTATGTATTATCTCATAATTCAGTCACTAGAAATGACGTTTTGAAAATGGCATTAGCAAATGATAGTGAGGAATCTTATTTTAATTTGTTGTGGGATCAAGAATATACTTTTAGATTTACTCCGTATGGGTATATTTCGATAATGTTAAATGTTTACAAACACGAAGGCCCTAGTTCAGATTTATTTCTTGCTAATTTTGATGTTAGTTTTGTTCCTGGTACAGTAGCAGTTGCTAATGATGATTCTATTTTTGAAAAGTATATGATTAATTCAGGTTATTTTCATATTGAGGCTCAACAAGCAGTAGAGGATCTCGGACCTAATCAAAAAAGACTAGGTGGAATTCCGTATTTTAAAGATTCTTATCCATCATCTTCAACTGGAGTAGTTAGTATTACCTCATCTGTCAATACTAGTTACACCTTTGGATATTCTTTTACAAACGGTTTTAGCACATCTAGTGGTTTTTCTGTACAAGGTGATAAAACTTATGGTAACTCTATTGATTTCGGATATTCCAAGACTTTAACAATATCTGATCCTATTGTTAGTTCACAGCCATCTTCTACTAATAGCAAAGAATATCAATGGAGCTTTGTTAGTAATAGTGATATAATTAGAAAAACAACGTTTTCTTTTAATTGTGGATATATTTTTGAATTAGATGAGCGAAGAAGTCAAACTTACGATGACGCTATGGCTCTAAAAACAAACTTCAAAATGGAATTTGAAAAGGATACAATTTGGCCGTGGGGACATAATAAAAATACGCAAACAGGATTTAATACATTTATGTATCCATAATTGAGGTGGTCTAATTATGAAAATTATGAGTATTATTTTTTCAACAACTATTATAGCTCTTACAGCTTTAAGTATTGCTTTTATAGTTGTAGCAAAAGAAATTACAAGTTTTCAAGGACTTGGTGTTGTTTTTGTAATTTTAACTGTGATTTATATTGTTTTTGTTAATGTTTTTTCTTTGATATTGATTTTAAGAAATAAAAGAACTGAGTAATAAACCTTAAATTATGATATCTAAAATACAGTCTTAATTTATAGAAATAGAGTATTTTATGAAGTTGGTTTACTTTAAAAGCTATAAAGTTGGGAATACCATTTAATTTATTTGGAATATTTCCAACTTTTTTATTATGATCACTTAATTGTATCGATATTATTTACAGTTATTGCCTTATTTTTGATATTAAATAGTGAAATTTTGAATCTTATGATGTGATACTACTACAATAGAAAAATACGCAGTTTTATTAAATATTTTTTAATTAACAGTAAAAAATAACATTTTGGTTATGCGAAAAAGAGCAAACCGTTAGTATAAAAGTCTTTTATGATTTGTTAGGCATACTTTACAAACTAATTTATTATTAAGTAAAAACACTGTATAAATTTATTAAATTTTTCTTATTTTAACATACTTAAAAAGAGCACAACTGTGCTCTTTTTATTATATTCTTCTTAATTTAATCTTCATCTTATCTTCTATTTTATCGACAATATCTTTTAAGAAAGTAGTATCATAATCTTCAATTTTACCTTCATCTACTAAAGTAGTAAGATTAGGATCAATTGGCATGTTACCAAGTGGAGTAATATTATATTCCATTGAAACCTCAGTTAATTTAGAAGGACCAAATGGATAAATAATTTCCTCACACTTAGGACACTTAATATAACTCATATTTTCAATTAAACCTAAAATTGAAATGTTCATTTTTTCAGCCATCTTTACAGCTTTACCGACAATCATTTTAACTAAATCTTGTGGTGTAGAAACAATAATTACCCCGTCAAGTGGAATAGATTGGAAAATAGTTAAGGCTACATCACCGGTTCCTGGAGGCATATCAATTAATAAATAATCTAAATCTTCCCATAAAACGTCTTCATAAAATTGTTTAATGGCACTACCAACAACTGGTCCACGCCATAATACCGGGTCGTCTTGATGTTCTAATAATAAATTAATAGAAACAATCTTAATCCCTAGTTTAGAAATTTGTGGGAACATTAAATTTTGATTACCTGATAAACCTGTTTTTAAACCAAATGATTTAGGAATTGAAGGACCTGTAATATCTGCATCTAAAATACCAACTTTATATCCTTCTTTAGCAAGTTCACATGCAAGTAAAGTAGTAGTTGCTGATTTACCAACTCCGCCTTTACCAGATACTACGCCGACAATATGTTTAATATGACTATATTCATTTAAATTAAAATATTTAGGAGCTCCTTCACATTTAGAGCTACAATTAGCACAATTATGATCGCATTCTGCCATTTTTAATCACCCGAGCTGTATTATAACAAAATTTATAAAATATTTAAATAAAATCACTTCTAAAAATAATTAATTTTTGACTATTATAAGATGAGGAGGAAAAAGTATGAAAAGAAAATTTGCAATAATAATTATGTTAGTTTTAATTATTTTTAGTTTTAATGGTACTAAAAAAGTAAATGCGGGTTTTCAACAGTTGTAACGTCCATATTTCAAAATCAAAAGTCTAAAAACATTGTAATTACGTTGTTTTTAGATT
>CALUXI010000047.1 GCA_944324705.1 uncultured Acholeplasmatales bacterium | reverse complement strand
GTTAAGCACTTTAACGCCGATGGTAGTAGTATCTGCGAGAGTAGGAAGCTGCCAGGCTGTCTCTTTTAATTTTATATTTTTATTTTATGTACGCCTACATAGCTCAGTTGGTTAGAGCATCTGACTGTTAATCAGAGGGTCCTTGGTTCGAGTCCGAGTGTGGGCGCCATTTTTGTTTATAATTACTATAGGTAAATTATTAAGCTATGACGCCAAAAATTTATTTGGAACATAGCTTTTTTATTCTTTTACCAAATAATTTGAAGGTACTAGTCTAAGTGATACTTAATATTTATGAATAGTTATTAATTTACTCTATAATCTAATTTTCAAAAGTTATATATAAAAAATGTCTTATTTAAAAGTGTTGAATATATGAAGAAAAATATATTACACAACATATTAATTACTTTAACAATACTCATTGTTAGCACACTTATATGTTTTTTATTAGATTTATTAAATCTTGATATAATGAATTTTATGATTATTTATGTTTTAGGTATATTAATATGTGCTATTTTTACTACTGGTTATATTCAGGCTATAAGTTTATCATTATTAAGCGTTTTAGCATTTAACTTATTTTTTACAGTTCCAAGATATACTTTTAAAGTCGATGATCCTAAATATATAGTTACAATACTTTTAGTTATGTTAGTTGAAGTTATTATAAGTTCAATAGTATATCGTTTAAAGACTTATACAAAAAGAGTAAATGATTTAAAAATAGAGCAGCTAAAAATTAAAAATAATATGGAAAAAGAACAAATTAAATCAACTATGTTAAGAGGAATTTCCCATGATTTACGCACACCTTTAACTACTATTAAAAATGGTATTGAAATTATATTGAAAGATAATATTTCTAAAGATGAAAAGATTGAAGTAGGTAAAAAAGTTAGTCAAAAGTGTGATTGGACTATTAAACTTATGAATAATTTATTATCTTTAACTAGAATTAATGGGGAAGATTTTACAGTAAAAAAGAATCCTGAATTAGTTGAAGAAGTATTATCAGAAGCAATTAGAAATCTTGAAGATTTATAGGTAAAAGACATTTACATTTTGAATTACCTGATGATATATTATTAGTCCCTATGGATGGCATTTTAATAGTTCAAGTTTTATTTAATATAATTAGCAATGCTATTAGATATACTAAAGAAGATGGGAATATATATATTAAAGTTTGGAATACAACTAAGCAATGTGTATTTAGAATTAGTAATGATGGTCTTCTAATTAATGATTCAGACTTACCCCATTTATTTGAATTATATTATTCTACTGATCGATATTCAGGTAATGAGTATGGTATTGGCTTAGCAATATCATTACTTAATAAACAAATATGAATTTATCTTTAAATTAAAAATGGCTATAATAAGCTATTATTCATATTTTAACTTTAATTAAAATATTTTAAAATTAATATTAACTTTACATATTTATCAATTAATGATATTATTAAATAAAAATAGAGAAGGTAATAATAATGTCATCAATTTTTGACTTAAATCAAGATTTATTAAAACGTTATAAAACATTAATAGGAACTATAGAAACACCTAGTGAAACTTTTTATGATGCTTATAATAATTTTATTGAACAATTATTAAAAAGCGTATGTGATAAAGAAAATCTTAGTTATCCGAGAGGATCTATAATATCTTTAATTGATAATAAAATCATAAAAGAGCATTTAATAAATAATATAAATATTAATGTTTCATTATTAAATAAATTAAAAGATTATGCTTTAAAAATTAATAAGCATAAGCATTACAATGAAAAACAATTAGATATTGAAATAATTATAAGTTATATGACTTATCTATATGAACTAATAAATTCTATTAGTAGATATTATAAATTTAAGTTATGGAACATTAAAGCAGATAGTTATGTTATAAGTATTTATAACAAAAAGGGTAAGGAAAGGACAATTTTAACATTAAATCTAATTAAAAAAGAAACTGAATTAGTTCAAAAGAAAGTTAATGATCAAAACAATTACAAACTAATAGCAAATACCCTTTATAACAAATCTAAAAAGTATATTGCTATCTATTTGTCTGAAAACGAATTTAAAATATACAAGATTATGATACCGATTTTATTTTTTATCACATTAGTTATTAATACAGTTTATTATGTAGCTAGTACTAATTTAAATCCAAGTTTATTAGTTATCTTGATACCACTTACTGCAATACCATCTATTTATTTAGCTTATGTAGTAGTTAAAACAATTTTATATAAACCTAAAATGGATTTTAAAATAACTGAATGGGGGCCAATTTCTTATACTATAAGTGATAAAGGATACTATATGGCCGATGATAGTAGTACACTTCCTTATTCAATAATTAAATGTATGGTTTGGTTACATTCAATTTTTTATTTATTTGCTATATTCACTTTATATACATGGGTAATTGTATGTTCAATTATTTATGTAATTGTTGTGTTAGTTATGTTTAAATTAATAAAATTATTTTTCTCTTCATATACTATTACTTATTTATATTACGAAAATAATTGCTTTTTATTAGAGCCAATGACTGGGACAATTCGTCAAGTAGTTGAAAACAAGTAAATTAATATATATAATTAATGTGCATCTATCTCCGGAGCGTTAAAAGGTTTTATCCTCAGCAAAGGAGGATAAAGATGCAATATAAACTAGCCAAACTAGCTGGATATAGACTAAAGTTATTGCGTCTAGAAAGACATTTAACTCAAAATGAATTAGCTGAATGTTTAAATTGTGAAGAAAGAACAATTAGACGTTATGAAACTGAAGGTATTAATAGTTTAGAAACTTTAGAGTATATATCTCTAGTTTTAGGCGTAGATTTAGTGGCTACTTTCCTTAGTTGAAAGTGGTTTTTTATATGCTCATTAGGGCATTTTTTGCCCTATTAATAAGCTTAATTTCTCGTTAAAATATTACTAATGAGGATGTGCGACGGGAAATGAGTGAGTTAGCTAAAAAAGCTAGTGAAAACTTGCGAAATATTTTGATTCAAAAAGGTATGACTCAAGAAGAACTAGCAAACATTATTGAGGTTGATCCTAGAACAGTTAGACGTTATTTAAAAAACGGAATTGATAAATTGTCAACATTAGAAATTATTGCTGAAAGTTTAAAAATTGAAGTTGTTAAAGATTTATTAAAAAAATAATTACTCACTAATCGGACAAATACTGTCCTTAACAAAAACCGTTACATCTTTTAAAATTAGAGTGATAAAAAGGAGTGTTTGTAAAATGAATGGAAGATATGAAGTTCGTTATAGTGCAATTGCTAGAGCTGGTGGTTGGGCTTTTCTAGCTATTATATTGTGTTGGTTAATATTACCTTTAATTATTTGGATAATTTATTGTGTTAAAACCCACTATGACTATGATGTCATTGAAAATGGTAAGATTAAAAGATATAGAGGCATGATTGCTAAAAGTGAAAGTACAGTTGTGTTAACTAATGTTTTGAGTGTTAGTATTGATGTGACATTTATGGGTCGTATTTTAAATTATGGAAATGTTAGAACAAATTGTGTTGGAACTCACTCAGATTTGCATTTTTTAGGTGTTAAAGATCCAGAATCTTTAAAATATTTCTTAGAAAAGTTAGCTGCTAAGAAAGAAGAAATTAAACAAATAGTTACTGAATAGGTGATATAAATGAAAAAGATAGGCTTTTTGATAAGTTTAATATTAGTATTTATTTTATGTTCTTGTGGTGGAACGGAAGTACAAGAAAAAAATAAGTATACAATAACATGGGAAGTTAATGGAAAGATAGTAGAAGCAGATAATGATGTAGTAGAGGGTACAATTCCTACATATGATGGTGCAACCCCTACAAAGGAAACAGATGAAGATTACGTTTATACTTTTAGTGGTTGGTCACCT
>CALUXI010000046.1 GCA_944324705.1 uncultured Acholeplasmatales bacterium | reverse complement strand
TTTTGACTGAAATAAGGTTTTAAAAATAATATCATACTTGTTTTCTACCATTTTTCATACCGATATATCTTGCTAACATATCGGGGAACCAACGTAATAATGTTTTAATATCAAAATGTTTTATAGCTTCTTTCAAAATATAAAAAGCAAGAGATATTCCAGAATTTGTACTTTTATATTGATCAAACATCTTAACCTTAGCGTAAAATTTCCCTGTTTCATAATACCTGTTATATAGTTGTTTTAGAGTATATTTATGTGAATGCTCAACTATAGCGTTAGAACAATATTTCTTCTTATATCCATGATCAAGTATTATTTTAGAATATAGCATATCTTCACTCATCATTACATCATATCCACCATATCCACCAACACTTATAAAAACGTCTCTATCATATGCAGAAAAAGCATCCGAAGCAAAAAATGCCATTATTTGCATATCATCAACTTTTTCTTTTGATACTATATACGATGTATTTGGATAGTTTTTTGCGCGTACATATTTTTCTATAGATTTATTAGTACAAATTTGTTTACCATAGTTATATACAGTATTTTTATTATAAATATCCTCAACTAAATTAAAAATAGCATCGTCGCTTATCAACTTTATATCCTGTGACATCATGACGACAATATTTGAACTACAATATTCTTTTATTGCTCTCTCTCTAGTAAGACTATGTGAAAATTCATCTTTTTCAACTATGAAATACGTTATTAATTCATTATCTTTTATATAGTTTAAAATATCACAAAATTCTTGATCATTAGAGTTAGTTACTGGAATTACAATTTTATTTATATTTATTTTTTGTTGCTTTTTTAAAGATGAAAGCAAATATGATAATTCCTTATATCCTTTATAAACAGGACAAACAAGATCAACAGTTATCTTTTCCATCATTTATCCTCTTGCTAAATAATACAATATATATTTCTAAAGAATACTTTAATATCAGCAACAAATCTTTCATATGCATAAATTAAATCTAATTTTTGTTTTTCGCTAGATTTAACTATAACATCAACTCTATCATAGAAATGCCAACATTCTGTTAAAGTAGATTTTGGCTTATATAACGACTCTTCTTTTTCCTCACTACACCATTCATCTAACTCTTTTCTCGTGATGAATTCATTACTACAAAATGACATATTACTCATAAAAATATTAAACATTTGTGGTAGTTTGTTGATTAAAGTTTTTCTAAAAAACTTACCACTTGCATTGGTGATTTTAATGGTTTTGTAATTGATTTTCTTTTTATTCATTTTTACTCAGCCCCCTTACCAAAAATTACAGCAAAGAAAGTTTTAATCATAATCCATATATCAAAAAAGAATCCTCTTTTTTCAATATATTCAAGATCCATTTCAATTTGTTCATCAAATGTTGTATTAGATCTACCACTACATTGCCAGATACAAGTTAGTCCTTGTTTTACTAGTAATCTTTGTTTTTGGTAATCATTATATTGTTCAACTTCACGTGGTAATGCTGGTCTAGGTCCAACAAAACTCATTGAGCCATTCAATATGTTAAATAATTGAGGTAACTCATCTAAACTAGTTTTACGCAAGAATTTACCAAACTTTGTAATACGCGGATCATCTTTCATTTTAAAAGTAATTCCGCCTGTTTCATTTTGACTTAATAAACTGTCTAATTCTTTTTCGGCTCCTACATGCATAGATCTAAACTTATAGAATTTAAATAATTTGCCATTTTTCCCCACTCTTTGAGAGGTATAAATAACAGGACCTTTACTTGTACATTTAACAAGTATTGCTAAAATTAAATATAACCAACTTAATAAAACTATTAATATAAAAGAAGCAAATATATCTACAACTCGCTTAAAGAATGAATAAATACGCTTCTTTTTTATATTTACTTTTCTATAATCCATATATTTATCATCCTTATTTTATTATTAATTGTAAATTAGTCCGTAAAGGTATACCTTTAAAAACATTAAAATTTACGTTGTGATTATACTATTAATATATACATTTGTCTAGTTTTTAAGCATTTTTAGCCATAAAAAGCCTTTTTTATAGTAAGTCCGCAAAAGTATACCTTTACGAACATGAATATTAAAGGAAGTGTTTTATTTGCTAGAAACATATAAAAAAAAGCCAGTTTATGAGTTCTTTAAAAGGTTTGCTGACATAATTGCCTCTGGATTAGGCTTAATTGTGTTATCTTGGTTTTTAATAATAATAGCTATAATTATTAAATTAAATTCTAAAGGACCAGTGTTCTTTAAAGATAAACGAATAGGAAAAGGCGGTAAAGATATTACCGTTTATAAATTTAGAACAATGTATATTGATGCTGAAAGTAGATTAAATGATTATTTAACACCTGAACAATTAGAACAATGGAATAAAGAAAGAAAAATAGATAATGATCCAAGAATAACTAAAGTAGGTAAGTTTTTACGTAAGACTTCAATTGATGAATTGCCTCAATTAATAAATATATTTATTGGTAATATGTCAATTTGGGGCAATAGACCAATCACAAGAAAAGAACTTGATGAGTGGTATACAGAGGAACAAAAACAATTACTTTATAAAATAAAACCAGGTTTAACTGGTTACTGGCAAGCTTATGGTAGATCTGATGTCACATTCCAATCAGGTGAAAGACAAAAATTAGATTTAATTTATCTTTATAAAAGATCTACTTGGTTAGATATTAAAATATTTTTTAGAACTATTTATGTAGTTTTATTTGGCAAGGGGGCTAAGTAAAATGAAAATTTTACAAATTTCAAATTATTATAAGCCTCATATTGGTGGAATTGAACAAGTGGCTCACGACATTTCGGATTCATTATTAGATAAATACGAACAAAAAATTATATGTTTTGCCGAAGGAAAGGACGATAAAGTAGAAAATATTGATGGCGTTGAAGTTTATAAGTGTGGTTATTTTAAAAAGGTAGCTAGTCAAGCGTTGTCTTTATCTTATGGCAAAACTTTAAAAAAAGTAATGAACGAATATAACCCCGATATAGTTATATTTCATTTTCCTAATCCGTTTGTTGCTCACTATTTACTTAAATATAAAAAAAGAAATTTTAAATTAATAGTGTGGTTCCATGCTGATATAGTAAATCAAAAAATACTTGGTAAATTTTTTAAAGGTCAAACTAAAAGATTATTGAAAAGGGCAGATAAAATTATTACTACATCACCTATCTATCGGGATAGTAGTTTAAGTTTAACTAATTTTAAGAATAAAATAGGTGTTATCCCTTGCTGTATAAACGAAAAAAGATTAACAATTACGGATGAAATTAAAAATGAAATTGCTAATCTAAAAAATAAATATCAAAGTAAAATTATTGTTTTTGCTATTGGTAGGCACGTTACTTATAAAGGATTAACCTATTTAATAAAAGCAGCCAAATATTTAGATGAAAATTATCAAGTCATAATAGCTGGAAAAGGGCCTTTAACAGAGAAATTAATTGAAGAAGCTAAAGAATTAAAAAATGTTGAATTTGCAGGAAAAATTAGTGATTCTAGTGTTGTGGCATACTTAAATCTTTGTGATATATATGCATTTCCATCTATTACTAAAAATGAAGCTTTTGGTATTTCTCTAGCTGAGGCAATGTATTTTGCTAAGCCAGCTGTTACTTTTACAATACCAGGTTCTGGTGTTAACTATGTTTCAATTAACAACAAAACAGGAATTGAAGTTCCTAATAGTGATGATGTTAAATTTGCTGAAGCTATTAAGGCTCTAGGTAATGATATCAATTTAAGAAATAAGTATGGTAATAATGCTAAACAAAGAGTAATTGATAATTTTACTTTTAAGCAGTTTAAGGAAAATACATTAAACCTAATAATGAAATTATAAAAGTAGGTATAAAAATGATTTTATTTTTAAAACCTTATTTCAGTCAAAA
>CALUXI010000045.1 GCA_944324705.1 uncultured Acholeplasmatales bacterium | reverse complement strand
AAAGGTAAAAGTAGTCTTATGATATTTGAGAGACATGCAAATTTGAAATATAAGTATGGCAATAGAAATTTTTGGGCCAAAGGATATTTTGTCTCGACTGTAGGTTTAAAAGATGAAGTTGTAAGGGAATACATAAAAAACCAAGAACTAGAAGACATGAAGGAAGATAATTTAAGTAAGAAAGAATACGTTGACCCATTTAAAAAGGCCCAAAAATAAAGGCCGCTAGGTATAGCGGCTAGCCAGTGTTCAAACACGGTTGTCAGATTATTCACATGCTCCTTGAGGGGCTTGTGAAGTTATAGGCCCTTATAGGGGAGCCTAAATACCACCCGTTGAACGGGTGGATTGTTATTTTTTATTAAAATAATAAAAAAACTATTGACCTAAAGTTAGGTTTAGGTTATATAATCAAGCTAGTACATAGTACTAGAAAGAAGAAATTAATATATGTTGGATAAACAATGGGATAAAACTTTTAAATTAGCTGATAATGTTCATTATGAAAAAATTACTTTTAACAATCGTTTTGGTATTACATTAGTAGGAGATTTATATCGACCTAAAGATTTGACAACTGAAAAATTGCCAGCAATTGCTATTTGTGGTCCATTTGGAGCGTGTAAAGAACAAGCTAGTGGGCTTTATGCTATGGAAATGGCTAAAAGAGGTTTCTTGGCTTTAGCTTTTGATCCTTCATTTACTGGAGAAAGTGGAGGCACACCTAGATACATGAATTCACCTGATATTAATACTGAGGATTTTCAAGCAGCCGTTGATTTTCTATCAGTATATTCTTTATCTGATGCTGATAAAATTTCAATTCTTGGTATTTGTGGTTGGGGTGGAATAGCATTAAATACGGCTCAAATTGACACAAGAATTAAAGTTACTATTACATCAACAATGTATAATATGTCTAGAGTTACACATTATGGGTATTTTGATTCTTATAATGATGAAGATATATATAAATTAAAAGTAGAACTTAATAAACAAAGAATTATAGATTACAAAAATAACAATTACGCTTTAGCTGGAGCATTCCCAGATGAATTACCTGATGATGCAGTATGGTATGTTAAAGATTATTTTGCTTACTATCGTGGTAGGGCATATCATCCACGTAGTTTAAATTCAACTAAGGGTTGGAATCAAATAGCTAGTTTATCTTTAATGAATACTAAACAAGATGAATATTTAAATGAGATTAGAAGTGCGGTTTTAGTAATTCATGGTGATAAAGCTCATTCTTGTTATTTCAGTAAAGATGCATTTAAAAAACTAGTTGGTGATAATAAGAAATTAATGTTAATTGAAGGGGCAGTACATACTGACTTATATGATAATCTAGATGTTATTCCTTTTGATGAAATTAAAGAATTTATTAATAAATATATTTAATAAGCAATTATGAAAATTATAAAATACATAGGGCTATTATTATTTATATTTGTAAACTTAATAAGTTGTACAAAAAACAATGATTCTGAAAATCAACAGGAGGAAAATGGTGTTATGAAGCTAAATATTCAAATTAATGAATATAATTTTATATTAGATTTAGAAAGTAATCAAACTGTAGAAGAGCTTATTGATATGTTAGCAAAAGAACCGATAAGATTAGAACTTAAAGATTATGGTGGCTTTGAAAAAGTAGGGTCTTTAGGTGCAACCTTAACACGAAATGATAGTCAAATGATGACTTATCCGGGTGACGTAGTTTTATATCAAGGTAATCAAATTGTTATGTTTTATGATTCTAATTCGTGGCGTTATACAAAAATTGGACATGTTAGTGATTTAGCAAATTGGGATGAAGCCCTAGGTGATGGGGATATTGAAGCTGTTATTTCTTTAGTTGGTGAGTAGAATGACAAGAGAAGAATATTTAAAAATCGTTAATGAAAAAGGCTATGTTGATGGCAATGGAGATGCAGCTAGTTTCATGGATTTAGCTGCTTATGAAGCTCAAATTGTTTTAATGGATATAAATAATAAGTTTCACACGCAAAGTGAATTACAAGATTTACTTAGTAAATTAACAAAGGAAGAAATTGATAAAGGTGTTAAACTTTTCCCACCTTTATATGTTGATTTTGGTCAGAATTTACATCTAGGCAAAAATGTTTTTATTAATTCTGGTTGCTGTTTTCAAGACCAAGGTGGCATTTATATTGGGGACAATACTTTAATTGGCCATCAAGTAGTTTTTGCAACTATCAATCATGATGTAAATCCTAATAAACGAGCTTCTATGACTTTTAAACCAATTCGTGTTGGTAAGAATGTCTGGATTGGCGCGCATTCAACAATATTACCGGGTGTAACAATTGGTGATGGAGCTATTATTGGAGCCGGGGCTGTTGTTAACAAAGATGTCCCTGCTGATACTATTGTAGTAGGAGTTCCGGCTAAAGTAATAAAAGAGATTGATTAATTTTTGGAAATGAGAGTTTTTTAGATAAGTAGTATAACTTTAAATTATAAATACTATATTAGATGTAAAAGGGTAGTTTTCTACCTTTTTTTGATATTTATTAATATATTGTTAGATAATCTAGGTTTTTACAATTAAGCTAGCATTAATATGCATAAAATAGGAATTTATTATAAGTTTATGTATTATATATTAAAAAATAGTTATATTTTATATTTTTTGTGATAGAATAATTATAGCTATGACGTATTTCTTTTTATATTAATTAAAGATAAAAATATATTATAGTATTTTAAGAAGAGATGGTGATTTAAAATGAATGAAAATGTATATGATGCCCTTGTCATAGGTGCAGGTAATGGAGGATTAGTAGCCGCTTTAAGGCTTGCTAAAAGTAAGAAAAAAGTATTGTTAGTTGAAAGACATATTTTACCAGGTGGTTTTGCTACAGGGTTTAAAAGAGGAAGATTCTATTTTGAAGCTTCATTACATGAACTTTGTGATTTAGGTCATGAAGAAAAACATGGTAATTTATATACTTTATTTAAGGAATTAGGAGTATATGATAAATTACATTTTGTTGATGTACCAGAAGCATTTAGAGTTATTAATGCCAAAACTAAGGAAACTTATGAAATGCCTTTTGGAATTGATAATTTCATTAATAAAATGGAAGAATATGTACCAGGTTCTAGAAAATCAGTTACAACTTTTTTTGAACTAGGAAAAGAAATTCAACAAGCAACTAGGTATTTAAATGAAAGTCATGGTAAACCAGATTCCAAAGTTTTAATGAAAAATTATCCTAATTTTATGCGGGTTGCTACATATAGTGTTGATACTGTTTTAAAAGCAATAAAAATGCCTAAAAAAGCTCAAGAGATAATTAATACCTATTGGTCATATTTAGGATCTCCTACTGATGAACTTGGTTTTGTTCATTATTGTATTATGGTTTATCTTTATATTTCTTTAAAAGCTCAAGTTCCGGTAGAACGTTCTCATCAAATTAGTTCTATTTTAGCTGAAGAAATTAAACTAAGTGGTGGTGAGATTTATTATGGTGATGGAGTTAAGGAAATATTAGTAGATAAAGATGGTGTAAAAGGAGCCGTTTTAGATAGTGGTAAAGTTATTAAAACTAAACACATCATATCTAATGCATCTCCGGATATGGTTTATGAATCTTTAATAAAAGATAAGACTTTAATTCCAGAAGAACAATTGAAATTATCAAGTTTTAGAAAACTATCAGGTAGAGGTTTATCAATCTTTTTAGGTCTAAATAAATCAAAAGAAGAATTAGGCTTAAATAGTTATAGTTATTTTATCTATGATAGTTTAAATACTAGAGAAGCTTATAATAAAATGTTAACTTTAGATAATCATTCTCAAGTTACAGTAGTCCTTAACAATGCTTTAGAAAATTGTTCACCAAAAGGAACTACTATATTGTATATGACCTCTCTTTATTTCAGTGAAGTTTTTGATAAAGCTATAAATGAAAGCAATTATTTTGATTTAAAGGATGAAATAGCTAATAAGTTTATTGATAATTTTGAAAATGCTACAGGATGTAAAATAAGAGAGGCAATAGAAGAAATAGAAGTTGCTACCCCGCTTACATATGCTCGCTATACTTCAACTCCAGATGGTTCAATTTATGGTTACTATACAGCTAATCTTGATAATATGATGGCAAGATTGACTACTATGTATGATGAAAAGATATTAAAAGGTTTAAGATTTGCTGGTGGTCATGCAATGCGTAGTTCAGGTTATAATTCATCATATTTATCAGGTGATTTAGTAGCTAAATTAACTTTAGGTGATATAAAGGAGCCAGCTATAAATAAATCAAGCTGATTTCAAAAAAATATAAAAATGCATTTTATCCAAGCTTAAAAAA
>CALUXI010000044.1 GCA_944324705.1 uncultured Acholeplasmatales bacterium | reverse complement strand
ACACTAGGACTTCAAAAACACTAATATGTAGCTAGGTATCTAATACCTAAATCTACACTACATATTATACGAGGGGGAAATATTATGAAATATGAAATAAAATTAAATATGGGATTTGATAAAGTATATTCATACATTAAAAATAATTTTAAAAATATATCAACATCTGTTACTATAGAAAATGAAAGTAAAATTGAAAGAAATAATTTAAAAATTTCCTTTTTGACATATGAAAGATATAGTTATTTTGGTGGCAACAGGGTATCTTTAACTGTTCTTGTTGTTGGTGATGAATGTTTAACTGAAGTACAGATGGTGACAAGTGGTGGTTCAAGGGCAGTATTTTTTAAAATTAATACAGTTGGTGAAGAAAGATTTCTGAATCTAGCAATTAAATGTTTAAACGAATTAGATGGTAGGTCATAAAAATGAAATTAAGAGAAAAAATAATAAATGATTTAAAAAATAGTGGCTTAAAAAGTAGTGATAGAGTGTTAATTCACTCATCTTTAAAACAAATTGGTAATATAGATGCAAATGAAGTACTAGATATTTTAATTGATTACTTTAAAGATGGATTACTTTTATTTCCAACTCATACTTGGGGTTACATTAAAAATGATGGTGATGTTTATGATGTTATAAAATCTAAGCCTAATGTAGGAATTTTGCCAACCTTGTTTTTAGAAAGAAAAGGGGTAGTTAGAAGTTTACATCCTACTCATAGTATGGCAGGTTTAGGTAGTTTAGCAAAAACTTATTTAAAAGGTGAAGAAAACATGAATACACCATGTAATCCATTAGGAGTTTATGGTAGATTATATGACATTGATGCTAAAATTTTATTAATCGGTGTTAATCAAATTAAGAACACTTATATTCATAGTGTTGAGGAAAGTTTTAATGTTCAAAATAGAATAAGTGACAAAGAAACTTTATTTCATATTGTTACTAAAGATAATAATAAGTTAGATGTTTTAATGCATAAACATTATTGTTCTTTACATCCTCATGTTTCTGAATGTTATCAAAAATTAGACCCTATTTTTTTAGAAGAGGAAGCAATGAAAATCAAAGAGTTTGGTAATGCTGAAATGCGAATTTGTGAAGCTAGAAAAATATATGATATTCTATCTAAAATATTTAGTCATGAATTACAAATATTAGTTGAGAAAAATGAAATACCAGTTACATATTACAGAGGTGCATAAAAATGATATTAATGAATGATAATAAAATAAGTGTATATAAAGAAAAAGTGAATCATAAAAATTATTTAAAATGGGCTAAATATGTATCAGCTTTAGCTAATTTAGAGGGTGGGCTTATTTATTTTGGTATTTTAAAAGATAAGACCGTGATTGGTTTAAATAAGATAGATAAAGATATTAATTTTATTAAAAATATATTAGATAATAAAATTAAACCTAATTTAAATTATGAAATAAATAAAATTGAATTAGATAGCAAATTAATAATTGAATTAGAAATATTAGAAAATAAAAACAAACCAATTTTTATTAAAGATTTAGATAATAATTTATTAAGCTTTAATTTAATTAAGAATAAAGTAAAACCTATTGAATATGATACTTTAGTTAATTATTTTAATTCAGAAATAATAAATGATAAATATAGTGCTAAAATCTTAGAATTTTGTCAAACTCCTAAATCTAGAAAAGAAATTCAAGAACATATTGGTATATCTTCAAGACCATATTTTAGAATAAATATATTAGCTCCATTGTTAAGACAAAATTTATTAGAACCTACTAATAAGAATCCTCGAGCATCTAATCAAAAATATATTACTAAAACTAATAATTAATTAAAAAATATAGCATATTAATTGTAATTATTTAATAATTTTGGTATTATCAAAACATATTAAATAAGAAAGAAGTGATTGTTTTGTTTAAAGCATGGGAAGGATTTAATCCTGGTAAATGGTCTAGTGATGAAATAGATGTTAGAGATTTCATTCAAAAGAATTATACACCTTATGATGGCGATGATTCATTTTTAGCCGGACCTACTGAAGCAACTAAAAAACTATGGCAAATTGTATTAGATTTGTCAAAAAAAGAAAGAGAAGCTGGTGGGGTTTTAAAGGCTGACACAGACATTATTTCAACTATAACTAGTCATGAACCTGGTTATTTAGATAAAGATTTAGAACAAATTGTAGGGTTACAAACTGATGAACCATTCAAACGCTCCTTACAACCATTTGGAGGAATAAGAATGGCTATGGAAGCTTGTCAAATGTATGGTTATGAAGTTTCGCCACGCGTTAAAGAAATATTTACTAAATATAGAAAAACGCACAATGACGGGGTTTATTCAGCATACACTCCAGAAATGCGTAGAGCTCGTACTGCCCATATTTTAACTGGATTACCAGATACATATGGTAGAGGGAGAATCGTTGGTGATTATAGAAGAGTAGCATTATATGGTGTTGATTATTTAATTAGACATAAAGAATTAGATAAATCTTTAATTGATGGTGAAATGACACCTGATAGAATTAGAGATAGAGAAGAATTAAGTGAACAAATCAAAGCCTTAAAAGATTTAAAAGCTATGGCCTTAAGTTATGGGAAAGATATATCTGGCCCTGCTTCAACTGCTAAAGAAGCTATTCAAGCTTTATATTTTGGTTACTTGGCTGCGGTAAAAGATCAAAATGGTGCCGCTATGTCAATTGGTCGTAATACAACTTTCTTAGATATCTATATTGAAAGAGATTTAAAGAAAGGTATTATAACTGAACAAGAAGCACAAGAATTAATGGATCATTTTGTTATGAAACTTAGAATAGTTAAGTTTATGCGTATTAGGGAATATAATGAATTATTCTCAGGTGATCCAACTTGGGTAACTGAATCAATTGGTGGTATGGGTGTTGATGGTAGAAGTTTAGTAACTAAAAATTCATTTAGAATTTTACATACTTTAGATAATTTAGGACCTGCCCCAGAACCAAATTTAACAGTATTATGGGCTAAAAATTTACCAATTAACTTTAAAAAGTATTGTGCAAAAATGTCTATTAAAACATCAGCTATTCAATATGAATCTGATGAATTAATGCGTCCGACAATGGGTGATGATTATTGTATTGCTTGTTGTGTATCTTCAATGCGTGTTGGTAAAGATATGCAATTCTTTGGTGCTAGAGCTAATTTAGCAAAATGTTTATTATATGCTTTAAATGGTGGTAAAGATGAATTATTTTTAGATAAAACAACTAATAAACCACTACAAGTATCACCATTGTTTGAAGGTATTAGTGGTGATGGTCCATTAAATTATGATGAAGTAATTTATAAATATAAACAAATGATGGCTTGGTTAGCTGGTCTTTATGTTAATACTTTAAATTTAATTCATTATATGCATGATAAATATTCTTATGAAGCAATAGAAATGGCTTTACACGACACTAATGTTCATAGATTCTTTGCTACTGGTATAGCTGGTTTATCATGTGCAGTTGATTCTTTATCAGCTATTAAATATGCTAAAGTTTACCCAATTCGTAATGAATATGGAATTATTACAGATTTCAGAACTGAGGGGGATTTCCCTAAATATGGTAATAACGATGATAGAGTTGACGAGATAGCAGTATGGTTAGTTAAAGAATTTATGAATGAAATTAAAAAACATTATACATATCGTAATTCAGAAGCGACTATGTCAATTTTAACTATTACTTCAAATGTAGTATATGGTAAGAAAACTGGTAATACTCCAGATGGTAGAAGAGCTGGAGAACCTTTAGCTCCGGGAGCAAACCCAATGCATGGTCGTGATGAAAATGGAGCCCTAGCTTCTCTTGAATCAGTGGCTAAATTACCATATGATTACGCAAGAGATGGTATATCAAATACATTCTCAGTGACCCCAGGCTCACTAGGTAAAGATGATGAGGAGGAATAAAAATGTCAAGAATAGATAATTTAGTGCAAATGTTAGATACTTATGTAGCTGATGGTGGCTATCATTTAAATGTTAATGTTTTTAATAGAGAAACATTATTAGATGCTCAAAAACATCCTGAAAAATACCCACAACTTACAATTAGAGTTTCTGGTTATGCTGTTAACTTTATTAAATTAACAAAAGAACAACAAGATGATGTAATAAGCAGAACAATTCATGAATCTATGTAAATAATAAAACGAGGAATAGTTAAAGGCTATTCCTTTTTTTGTTTGATGATTGACAAAAATATACAGTTGAAGGGTATAATTTTTACGTTTTGAAGGGGAGTGTTTATGGAACGTAAAAAAAACTTTAATAATTTGTCAATTTATCGTATATTAGCAGCTTCGATGGTTTTGTATATCATATATTCTTTCTTTATTCATCTGCTGATAATGTATTTTATACTATCTTTTCTAAATTTGTTCAAGGTTTAACTTTTTTATATGCCAATAAGGAAATTAAATTATTTAATTTAACAGATAAAGTAAGTTACCCATTTTATTTATTTAACCAATTATTTATGACGGGTATATTTAAGATATATTTATTGTGACACTAGTATCTAGTATAGTAATTAATTATATTAGCAATTATTTCATTGTAATAATAAATGAAAGATATTTAATAGAGCATAAGAATATATATAGTAGATTATAAAAATTAAAAAAAGCCTTAATTTTTTTACAAATTAAGACTTTTTTAGTATTATATGTTTCAATAAACAATTATTTAGTTTTAATTATATTTTTTTATGGTATACTATTTATGTAAAAACGTTTTCACATAAAATTAGATAAGAAAAATCAAGTAGTAATTAAATAATTTTCTATATAAAATATATATTTATTAAATCCAACA
>CALUXI010000043.1 GCA_944324705.1 uncultured Acholeplasmatales bacterium | reverse complement strand
TCCCTCATTACTATTATACTATAATATTAGAAGTAAAAAAACTAAGAAATAACTCTCAGTTTTAGTATACGAAAAAAAGGCCCTTAAAATAGAAAAGTCATTAAACTAGACTATTAATTAAAGGGTCTTTTTATCTTTTACAATAATTTTTTTAAATCTTCCGGAGTGAAAGTATAAGTAACATTACAGAAATTGCAAGTGATGTGTAAGTCCTCATTATCTTTTATTAAGTTATTAATTTCATCATTACCTAAAGATTTAATACCATTTAAAAATCTTTCTTTAGAACAACCACAATGATATTTAATTGGTAATGTTTCTAATATTTTAGCAGTGTTGTCACTTAATAAATTAATAATATCAACGCTTGTTAGACCATCAGCTAATAAATTAGATATAGGTTTAATATTTTTTAATAATTCTTCTAATTTAGTAATAGTAGAATCAGGGCAGTTAGGCATTACTTGTATTAAATAACCACCAGCATTAGTCACTTTACCTTCTTTATCAAATAAAACTCCTAAGGCAACCGCAGTATTAGTTTGTTCACTTTGATTAAAGTAGTAAGCAAAGTCTTCAGCGATTTCTCCACTAACAAGTTCAGTAGTAGAACTAAATGGCTCTTTTAAGCCAAAATCTTTAATTACAGTTAGTGTCCCATTACCAATTGCTTGACCGACTAATAGTTTGCCATTATTGTTTGTTAGATAAACTCCAGGATTGTGGCAAAAACCTTTAACTTCACCTTTATGAGCGACTACCGTAATGTTTTTTAAAGGTCCGTCCCCGTCGATTTTAATAGTAATTTTACTATCCATTTTTTCCATATAAGACATAATTAAAGCAATCGTCAAGGTTCTACCTAAAGCAGCACAACTTGTAGGCCATAAGTTAAAAATATCTTGGGCATGTTTTACAATGTTTGTGGTGTCACATGCATAAATTCTAATTTTGTCATCATAAGCAGTAGCTATATTTAAATTGTTAGACATAATATCAAATCCTTTCCTCTTAATTATACCATCAAATAATTAATAGTCAAGAAAATTTGGCACTAATATATTGACAGTGCCAATTAAAAGAATTATAATACATTTTGTTGAAAGGAATGATTTTAGATGATAGAAACAAAAGAATTTAAAACAGAAACAAAAAAGCTATTAGATATGATGATTCATTCAATCTATACGCATAAAGAAATATTTTTAAGAGAATTAATTTCAAACGCTAGTGATGCTATTGATAAAAGAAAATTTTTAAGCTTAACAGATCACACAATTCCTACAGTTGATTATGAAATAGTTGTTGAGGCTGATAAAACAAATAGAACCTTAACTATTAGTGATAACGGGATTGGTATGTCAAAGGATGAATTAGAAGCAAATTTAGGTACTATTGCTAAAAGTGGTTCAAAGGAGTTTTTAGAACAATTAGGTGACAAAGCTAATACATCTGATATTATTGGCCAATTTGGTGTTGGTTTTTATAGTGCCTTTATGGTTGCAAGTAAAGTTGAAGTATTATCACATAAAGTTGGTAGTGATGAAACATACTTATTCTCTAGTGAAGGTCTTGAAAATTATACAATTAGTTCAAGTGAAGAATTAATTGATGGTACTAAAATAACTCTATATTTAAGAGAAGACACAGAAGATGAAAAATATAGTGATTTCTTAGATGAATATACAATTAAGGAATTAATTAGAAAATATTCTGATTATATTAGATATCCAATTAAAACTTGGGTTACTAAATATGATAAACCTGAAGAAGGAAAAGAAGATAAGGAAAGTACTCATCTTGAACTTGAAACAGTTAATTCAATGATTCCGTTATGGAAGAAAAATAGAAAAGATGTTACAGATGAAGAATTAAATAACTTCTATAAACAAAAGTTTGTTGACTATCAAGATCCTTTAGCTAATATATTTGTTAGTGTTGAAGGTATGTTAACATATAATGCCTTATTATTTATCCCTCGTAAACCTTTATTTAATATATATAATGATAAGGATGAAAGAGGCTTACAATTATATACTAAAGGTGTATTTATTTTAGATAAATGTAAAGATTTAATTCCTGATTATTTATATTTTGTTAAAGGTTTAGTTGATAGTGCTGACTTACCTTTGAATATTAGTCGTGAATTATTACAAGAAGATCGTCAAATTAAGAAAATAGCAACTAATGTTGAAAAGAAGATTTTACAAGAATTAGCTAAGATGCTTAAAAATGATGAAGCTAAATATCTGGAATTCTTTAAAGCCTATGGTAGAGCTTTAAAATATGGTCTTTATGAAAACTATGGGGCTAGAAAAGAAGCATTACAAGATTTAGTTATTCTACATTCTTTAAATAATGATAAATATATTACATTTAAAGAATATAAAGAAAAAATGCCAGAAGGACAAAAGAATATTTATTATGTAGCTCAAAAGACAAAAGAACAAGCTTTAGCTTTACCACAAATGGCTTTATTAAAACAAAAAGGTTATGATGTTTTACTTCTTGAAGATGATGTTGATGAATTTATGTTACAAGTAATGCATGATTATGATAAGGTTGAATTTAAATCTATTACTCAAGGTGATTTAGATTTATTAACAGAAGAAGAAAATAAGAAGATAGATGAAGTAAAAGAAGAAAATAAAGAATTATTAGAAGCCATAAAAGAAAGTCTAAAAGATGATGTTAGTGATGTAATATTATCTAAACGCTTAGTTGATGGGGCAGTATGTATTAGTGCTAAAGGTGGTATATCTTTAGAAATGGAAAAAGTATTAAGTGCCCAAGATGGCAATGCTAAGGCAGAAAAAGTATTAGAAATTAACCCTAATCATCCTTTATTTAATAAATTAAAAGATATTTATCAAAATGATAAAGATAAATTAAATGATTATGCAAAATTCTTACTTGATAGTGCCTTAATTCAAGAAGGTTTAGAAATAAAAGATCCAGTTAACTATACTAATAAAGTAATAGAATTAATGTTAAAATAAGTTAATATTTTTAAGCAAAATTGGAAATACCTTTAAAAGAGATATTTCCAATTTTTATTATATTAATATTTAAAAATAGTACAATAATAAGAATTATGAATTTTTGTAAAAAAAACGAATATAATTAGTATATTAAAATAAATTAGATTATAAATTATTTAATATTATTTTATTGACATTAGAAACAAATAGTTTTAATATATAGCTAGAAAAACTTCATACATTAAAAATAAACTTCAGGGTGAGGTGAAATTCCTAATTGGCGGTATAGTCCGCGAGCTTATGCATGATAGGGTGTAATTCCCTAACCAACGGTTATAGTCCGGATGGAAGAAGTTTTTCCTATTTTGACGCCCTTTTATAGGCGTCTTTTTTTAGGAGTGAAAAAATGAATATTACAGTTAAAAGAGTAGTTATGGTTGCTATATTTAGTGCTTTAACAACACTACTCTACATATTGGTTAAATTTCCTTTACCAATATTCCCAAGTTTCCTTGATATTAATATATCAATGATTCCAGTTATTATTTGTGCGTTTGTCTTAGGTCCTATTGATGCAAGTATCTGTGTTTTAATGCGGTTTTTGATTAAACTACCTATGACTTCAACTATGTATGTTGGGGAACTTGCAGATTTAATTATGGGTTTAGGAACTTGTTTACCTTGTGCCTTTATTTACAAGACAAATTGGAAATATAAGACATTAATTGCGTTTATCTCAGTTCCGGTTATGTGGGTATGTTTAGGAATTATAACTAATATTTATATCAATATCCCATTTTATATTGATTTTTATTTTGGTGGGGATATGACACCACTTTTAGGTATGTGTACAGATGCCTTTAAATTAATTTCTTTTGGTCATATTACTAATGTGACATTTGATAACTTTATGTTATATTACATCTTACTAGCTGTAATTCCTTTTAATTTATTATTATCATTGATAGTAGTAATTATTACAGCCCCACTTCATAAACGTTTAAGAATAGTTTATGATAAAATAGGTAATAGTCAATCTAGTTAGGAGAAAATATGAAAAGATATTTGAATATTTCAATAATTTATTTAATACTAGCTTTAATAGGTGGAGTGTTTTTTAGAGAATTCACAAAATTTAATGATTTTACTGGCAATACTTATTTAAGTATCGTGCATACTCATTATTTTATATTAGGATTTGTAGTATTTATAATATTGTTATTATTAGAAAAAAACTTTAATATTACAAATAAGAGAATTAATGTAGTTTTAATAACTTATCAAATTGGGTTAAATTTAACTATTATTATGTTTATAGTTAGAGGTATTTTACAAGTAGTCAATCCTAATTTAACTAATGGAATTAATAGTATGATATCAGGCATTGCTGGAGTTGGCCATATAATTTTAGGTATCAGTTTAGTATGGTTAATTATTGAAATAAGAAAAGTAATAGTTAAGGCATAAGACACAGGTTTTATGCTTTTTCTATTTAAATTTAAATGTTTTGATGCTAAAATCAGTATATAATCTAAAAAAACGTATATAGCTTTTAAAATTAATAATACTAATATTTTTGATGTTTGTTTCTTAAAGTATAAATTAAAAATATTTATTAATGTTCCTAAATGTAAATTAACGATGAAAAAGAATATTGTAGAGATATATCTAATTTTAGGACATTTTGGTAATGAAATTCCTTATGTTTTAACTTTAGTCAAACAATCACTAATTTATCATAATAATTAATTTCAACGAAGGACTAGTAAGTGTAGGAGAAAGAGCCTTTACTTATGCTGTAGTTGAAGAACTTTATTTACCATCTACATTAGTTGAATATGGCGATTATGCATTCTACTTATGTGAAAATTTAAAAATGGTAGTATTTGCTGATGGTTCTACTGTTGTAGGTAGTAAGGGAGCTTTTCAAGCTAAGACTTTAGAGAAAGTAATTTTTGGACAAAGTGATGGTTTAATTATAGAAGCTCAAACATTCTATGGTGCTAGTGCTTTAACTGAGATTGTCTTTGCTGATAATTGTATTATTAAAGAACTTAAAGATTATTGTTTTGGTAATACAAATTTAAAAGAATTAACTTTACCTGAAGTAGAAGTAATAGGTAGACAAGTATTTTATCATTGTACAGGGTTAACATTAACTATTCCTTATGGTGAGGATAATATCCCAGATAGTTGGAATGCTAATTGGAATACTAGTGATGATTGTAAAGTAATTTATTCTTAATTTAAAATAGGGCTTTGATAGTCTTATTAAATAAATTAAAAACGTTTTCAATAAAAAACTAAGAGAATAAAATAAAAATAATTTAATAATTTTTTAAATTATGTTATAACCGAAATTTGCCACTTAATATTGAATATCAGAATAAAAAAACTAAGCACGAAACAAATTATCGTCTCAAAGC
>CALUXI010000042.1 GCA_944324705.1 uncultured Acholeplasmatales bacterium | reverse complement strand
TATGTTGTACTCATAACTATAAAAACACTTATGGAAAGGAGTTAGTATAATTAAAAGTACAATTTAATTATACTAGGGTTTAAAATGAAAGTATTAGTTTTATTATTAAGTTTACTAGCTGTATCACTTACTGCTTGTAGTAATAGTGATACAAATTATAAGGGCTATGAGGAAATTAAAGATGCAAATCTAATTTCTGATTTAGCTAATTATGACCTAAAATATGAATTAGTCGTTCCTGGTAATAGTATGACCTATAACTATTTATGGGATGGTTATGCTAGTGCTGATGTTAATAAGTCTTTAGAAGTTAGATATTATACTTATTTAACGGAATATAAAGCTTGTGATGAAAAGTATTATTTATTATATTTAAAAACTAATGCTCTTCCTAAATATGAAGATGAAGGCTTAAATTATGAAGATATGCGTTCTCATGATCCCTATAACTATCATTTTTCAAGTTATGCTAGTGAAGAGATTATTGATGGTAAATATTTAAATGCTTTTAAGCTAGCAAGTGACAAAGATTATAGTGAATTAAAGATGTATGTGGTAGATGGTATTTCTAATATTAAATTTAAAGTAGATGACTATCAATTAATATTTGCTGCTAAAAAGAAAGATGCCACTATAAAAGAAAATGTTTCTTTAGCTAAAGCAATAAATAAAGATATCACACTGTATGTAAAATATGATTTAATCTTTAATGATTTTAATGCTAGTCCTTCTTATTATACTTTTAAAACCTCAGAAGCTGATAATCAAAAAAAGTTAAATGAGGCTTTTGCAGTTACGGGTGAAGTTTTAGAAGCCTTCCCAATTGAATATGAAGATAAAACTTGTGTTTATGTTCCTAATTTTGGCCTAAACATCTATAAAAATTTCCATAGACTTGAAGTACTAGAGGAAGATGGTAGTAAATATTTATTATTACCACGCTATGAAGTAAATGATAATAAAGATTTATTAAGTTTAGATTATGAAGCTTTTCTAAATGAAGATATTTATGGCAATTATAAAGAATTATTTAAAGATAGTTTTGTAAAAGCTACAAGTGAAGTTTCTAATGGTTATATTATGGGTTTATATGACTATGATAAGGTTTTTAGTATTATAAGTAATAATCATTAAGAATGGAGTGTTAAATATGAAAAAATTGTTTATGATAACTATATTATTAGTTGGTGTTTTATTTTTTAATTGTAGTGTTCTTGGTAAGGAATATGCTAAAAGTAGTAGGTATAAAAGCGAAAATCCTATTGCTAATGCAGATGATGTAATTTTGAACAAGTTGATTATCCAAGCGGAACTCATTATGTAGAAAAAGAAGGACAAATGGGTAATGGAGGAGACGGTGGAAATGGTTTCTCTCCTAGTGATGGAACAGGACTAAATGGTGGTCATAGTGGTGCTGGCGGCTCTGGTTATATCGGCGGTAAAGGTGGTAATGGAGGCGATGGCGCTAATGGTGTAAATGATGATAGTGTAAGTAGAACTCCTACAGCCGGAGGAAACGGCAGAAATGGTGGTCGAGGTGGAGATGCTTATGGCGGTTCTATAGGTTATGGTGGCTCTGGAGGAACAGGCATTTGGAATTCAAATGGAAATGCTGGTGAGAATGGTACATACCATAATTATACTTCCTTTCCAGATTAATATATAAAAAAAGGCTTAATTAAAACATAATTAAGCCTTATCTTTTTTGTAAAACAAATATTATCCTTTCGTCATCATCTGCTAAATCATCATTAAAATCGCCACATATTTTAATTACTTTAAATTTAGAAAAATCAAAGTCTTTAAAATCATAGAAATATTCATAATATTTTTCTTCATAAGTTTTATCATCTTCAAATATTTTTACATTATGTTCTAAAGTAGTAGAATTAATTTTTTTAGTTTGCCAATCTATTTTAAAAGTATCATAATCATTAATAAAACTATTATCTTCATATTCTTGCATCATATATTTAGAAAATATATCAAAGATAAAATAACCATTACTATCTAAAGCATCATAAACACTATTTAACAATTTAGTTAAATCATTCTTATTCTTTAAGAAATTAACAGAATCAAAAAAACAAGTTATTAAATTAAATTTAAACGGATAAGAGAAATTAGTCATATCAGCTACCTGATAGTCAATATTAAAATGATTGATTTTAGCTTTTTCTTTGGCTATTTCAATAGCTGTTTCTGATAAATCAAGACCATAACAAGATATACCATAGTTATGACATAACATCAAAAAGGAACCTGTTCCACAAGCTAAATCTAATAATTTAGTGTTAGGAGAAATATAAGGTTTTATAAATTCAAACCACTCTTCATAATCAAGAGTAGTCATAACTTCATCATAGTAATAAGAAAATTTTTTATATTCATTCATTTTAACACCTTTAAATTTTCAATATAATTTTTATCAGGATCAATATAAATAGTATTTTGTCTTGTATAACTAACAAAACAACCTTTTTGACCAGGAATTTTTTTTATAAATTTAACTTTAGTATAATCAACTGCTACACTAGAACTATCTTTAGCATAACTATAATATGCAGCTAACATAGCTGCCGTTCTAATTTCATCTTCTGTAAAATTATCATCTTTAGCAATCACTACGTGGCTTCCACTCCCATCTTTAACATGAAACCACAAATTATTCCCTTTAGCTAGTTTATGGGTAATGTAGTCATTTTGCATGTTATTTTTCCCAACATAAATTAAGGTGTCTCCAACTAAATAAGTGAGATATTTAGGTTTTTTCTTTAAGTTAGATTTATTATAGTTAGCAGGTAAATATTTATATTTTTTTAATTCTTCAATCATTTCTAAAACATCATTTAAATTAGCTATTTTTAATTGTTCATTTAAGAGATTGAAGTAGTTAATTTCCTCTTCACATATCTTGGTCTGTTCATCGATGTAGAAGATTGATTTTTTCATTTTTTGATACTTTTTATAATACTTTTGACTATTTTCTAAGATGGTATATCTTTCATCTAAATTAATAATGATATCTTTATTATCATAATAATCTAAAACTGTAATCTTTTTATCTTTTAATTTCAAGTTAGGGGCTTGCAGTAATAATTCCCCATATAATTTATAAATATCACAATTTAAAGCTTGTCTTTTTTCTTCAGCTAACTTAATTAATTTTTCTTGGTATTTTTTTATTTGTCTCGTAATAAATTTAGCTAAATCTTGAGTTTCTTTTTTAATTTGATTTTCTTTTTCAACTTGATAAAAATTATCATCTAATAACTCAGATAAAGTAGAATAAGTTTTTACTGGGTTTGGATAGTAGTAATAAAAATCGGTTTTACCATTAATATCTTTGTAAATGCTAGGGTTAAATTCATTATTTAATAATTTATTAAAATTATTTTTAATATCATCTGTCTTAAAAACAATATTAGCAAAACTATAAGAAGTACCTAAAAAGTTAGTTAAGATGTCTTTAGGAGTAGTAATTTGAGTAAAATCAAAGTTGTTAGCTTCATAAGGGTTTAACTTAGTTGTAGTGGGGAAGGTATATTTAGCATTAGGTAATATGATTCTATTAAATTCCCCTACACCATCATGATGCAAACTGTCTAAAATTAGATAATTATTATCAGTTAAGATTAGATTAGAAAATTTGCCCATTACTTCACATATTAATAATTTACTTGATTTATCTTTCATTTCATTATAACCAACTAGTTCAAAAATTAAGATACGATCAGTTTGGTATTGATAGATATCATTTATAAAATAACCCTCAATATTTTTTCTTAAAAATAAAGTAAAGTTTTTAGGACTTGGATTATTGACATAATCTTTATTAGTTAAATGAATACGGGAAGTTTGAGCATTAAACCCTAAATATAATTTATAATTAATAGAATTAGCTCTAATCGTAAAAATAAAGTTATTATCACTTATTTCATTAATTTTACTAATTCTACCTGTTTTTAAAATATTTAATTCTTGTTTTAATTTACTTAAAAATATACCATCAAAACTCACAATAATCACCAAGTGTAATTATATAATAATTAATATTTTTTGTCTAATTAATAAAAAATATTGAATAAATTAAATAGTTTTTTATCTTATTTCTAGGTGATTATATGAATAAAGAAGAATTATTAGCTAATTTATATGTATTACGAGCTGGAATATCTAAAATATCTATTAATAAAGAAGACTATGATAAATATAGTAGTAAAAACAAATATAATGAAGAAAAATTAAATAAAATTATAGAGGATATTGAAATAAATAAAAAAGATTTAGAATATTATGAAAAGGAAAATGATAAACTAAGTCGCAAGGATTTTAGAGCGGAAGCTAATGATGCCTATAGAAGAGAAAAGTCTAAATTAGAAAATAGTATTAATAAAAAGGACAATGATTTTTTAAAAAGTAGAGTTATATTAAATGGGTTTATTACAATATTGGGTATTTGTTTATTAATAGGTTTGGGATTATTTTTTTATTGGCGTTATTTAGATAATGCTATTAAGGAAATGTTAGATTGGGCAGAAGGAGATACATCTAAAATAAAAAATTACGATTTGGGTGTAGTTTATAAGAATATTATTTTTGTAGCTATGATAGTTATACCAAGTGGTGGTTTTATAGCTTACTTGGTTAAATTAATTATTAATTTAAAAAATAATTTAGAAATTAATAAGCGTAATACTGAAAAACGTAATAAAATAAAGTCTAAATTATCTAATTTAGATGAAACAACTTTTATAGCAAATTATTTACAAGAAAAAAATAGAATTAATTATTTAAAAATTAATGATAATAAAAACAAAATTAAACAGATAAATAGCAGTTTAAATACTTTGGAATTAGATAAGACAAAAACTATGACTAATTTAAATGAAACTAGAGAATTATTAGATGCTTGTATTTTTGTAAATAGTGTCTTATATAATTCATTGGTAAAAACCTATTCATTCTTAGATCCGCGTGATTATAAAAATTTAGATTTAGTTATTTATTATATAGAAACTAATAGAGCTGATGATATTAAAGAAGCATTACAATTAGTTGATAAGAAAATAGAAATGAATGAATTAAAGAGCTTAATAATAGAGGCATCTAAAAATATTACTAGTACAATTAATAATAATACTATGCAGTTAGCTAGTTATATGAATAATTGTTTTAATAATTTAGCAAATAATATTAGTTTACAAAATAAAGAAATATTGAAATCTATCAATTCTTATCAAAGTACTATTAATAATAAGATAGATTATTTATCAAGGGAGATTAATTATAATAAAGAATTAAATAATGCATTAATAAGTAGAATTAGTGTTTCATCAGAAACATTAGCTAAAGATGTATCTTATATGAAAAACTTAGCTGAGGATGCAGAAATTAGAAGAAGGAACAATATGTAGCATGTCATTTATATGATGTGCTTTTTTTAGTAAATATGTTATAATCCCGTTTTCAACAGTTCAATTAAAAGAAAACCCTAATTTAGCCTTAACTAAGGCAAAAAATTAGGGTT
>CALUXI010000041.1 GCA_944324705.1 uncultured Acholeplasmatales bacterium | reverse complement strand
ACTAGGACTTCAATTATACTAATATGTAGTTAGGCTTATCCAAAGCCTAAACCTACATTACATATTATACGAGGAGGATATTTTATGGCTAAAGAAGTTAGATTTGGCAGAGATGCTAAAAAAGCTATGTTAGAAGGTATTGATACCTTAGCTAACACAGTTAGTATTACATTAGGGCCTAAAGGTCGTAATGTTGTTTTAGATAAAGGTTATGGTTCACCACTTATTACTAATGATGGTGTAAGTATAGCTAAAGAAATTGAATTTAAAGATCCATTTATGAATATGGGTGCAAAATTAATTTATGAAGTAGCTAATAACACTAATGATGTTGCTGGTGATGGAACTACTACAGCTACTTTACTTGCTCAAACTATGATTCATAACGGTTTAAATGAAGTAGATCGTGGTGCCAACCCTCAATTAATGCGTGAAGGTATTGATAAAGCTGGTAAATTAGTGGCTGAAAAGTTATTAGAACATTCACATAAGATTGAAACTTCAGCTGATATAGCTAATGTTGCTACTATTTCTAGTGGTTCTAAAGAAATTGGTGATATTATTGCTAAAGCTATGGAAACTGTAGGTAAAGATGGAGTTATTAATGTTGATGAATCACGTGGTTTTGAAACAAGTCTTGAAGTAACTCAAGGTTTAAAATATGACAAAGGTTATATTTCACCATACTTAGTTGGTGATTTAGATAAAACAAGTATTACAATGGAAGATAGCTTAGTATTAGTAACAAACTATAAGATTAATAATATTCAAGATATTTTACCATTGCTTGAAGAAATTGTTAAAGCTCATCGTCCATTATTTATTGTAGCTGAAGATATGGATCAAGAAGTAGTAAATACAATTGTAGTTAACAAATTACGTGGTACATTTAATGTAGTAGCTACTAAGGCTCCTGGTTTTGGTGATAACCAAACTGAAAGTTTAGCTGATATAGCTTTAATTTGTGGCGCTAAATTTATTGATAAAGGTTTAAATCTTGAATTAAAAGATGTTACTATGGATGATTTAGGTCAAGCTAAAAAAATTATTGTTGAAAAGGATTCTACAACAATTATTGATGGTTGTGGTAGTAAGGAAGATATAAATAATCGTATGGCTGATTTAGAAAGCAAATTAGCTAAAGAGACTTCTAAATATAAGAAAGAAGAAATTCAAAAACGTTTAGCTAAATTAGCAAATGGTGTAGCTTTAATCAAAGTAGGTGCAACTACTGAATCTGAATTAAAAGAAAAGAAATTGAGATTAGAAGATGCTTTAAATGCTACTAAAGCTGCTGTTAGTGAAGGTATAGTATCTGGTGGTGGTGCTGCTTTAATAAGTGTTTATAAAGAAATTAAAAATGAATTAAAATCAAATGTCGTAGATATCCAACGTGGTATGAATGTAGTATTAGATAGTCTATCAAGCCCATTACATCAAATTGCCGAAAATAGTGGATACAGTGGTAAAGATATAGTTGAAGAACAATTATTAAAGCCAGAAGGTGAAGGATTTGATGCTAAAACTGGTAAATGGGTTAATATGTTTAAAGCTGGTATTGTTGATCCAACTAAAGTTACACGTTCAGCAATTTTAAATGCTTGTAGTATAGCTGGATTATTCTTGACTACTGAAGCTGCAGTTGGTGATATTAAAGAAGTAGGAAACGAATCTAATCACCAAGCCTATTAATAAATAATCCTAGATTTTCTAGGATTTTTTTAATTTTTAGAAAATTTGGTCCATATATCTTATAGAGGTGGAATTTATGCTTATTAAAGATTTAAATATTAAAGATAGACCAAGAGAAAAATTAATAAATAAAGGAGCTAATTATTTAAGTGATGATGAAATATTAGCTATTATTTTAAATACGGGGAGTAAAGATTTATCAGCTATTGAATTAGCTCATAAATTGTTAGAAAAATATAGTTTAAGAGAATTAATTTACTTGAATTATGAAGATTTAGCTAAAGTTAAAGGTATTAAGGCTAGTAAAGCTAGTAAAATATTAGCGTCCTTTGAATTAGCTAAAAGAGCAATTAGTTGTTTTGAGACTGAAGAATTAAGTGATGCAAATAAAATATATGAATATGTAAAAGGTGATTACTTATATGCTACTAAAGAAAGATTTATTTTAATTAGCTTAGATAGTAATTTAAAAGTAATTAAAAAAACAATTTTACGAGAAGGCTTTGCTAATAATGTTGAAATGAATATTAGAGATATTATGCAAGAATTATTACGGTATGATGCACCATGCTTTATAATTTGTCATAATCATCCTTCAGGAAATCCTACTCCATCAAGGGAAGATAAACATTTAACTAATTTTATTTTTAAATATTGTTATGATTTAAATTTCCTTTTAGTAGAACATTTAATATGGACACGCAATAGTTATTTTTCTTTCAATGAAGATGGCTTTTTTAAATTGTTAATGCCATAATAATGTGGTAAAATTAATTTGGTGATTATTTTGAATACATTTGATTTAGTTAAAGATTTAACATTTGAACGTATAGCTGGTTCTGAGGCTGAACAAAAAGCTATTAATATTATTACTAATTATATAAAAGAATTAAATGGTAATTATGAAATAGAAGGGTTTACAATACCAGATTCTAATATAGTAAATTGTAGTTTAATATATAATAATATTAAGTGTGAAGCTAAAGGTTTTAAAAGAAGTGGAAATATTAATGAAACGTTAGAATTAGTAATTGTTGAAGATATAGAAATGTTAGATTATTTAAACATTGCTAATAAAGCTTGTTTAGTTTTAACTGCACTTAACTATAAATTATATGAAGAAATAAGTAAAAGAGGAGCTAAAGCTATTATAGCTATTTCTGGTACTTTATATGATGATGTAAACGAAACAGATCTTTTAGAAAAGAGTTTAAGAGATAGACATTTAAATTTTGGCCAAATACCTTCATTTATGATTAGGGCAATTGATGCTGAAAAGATGATAGTTAGTTCGGTTAAAAAGGTTACTTTAGTTCTTGAACAAGAAGAGATAAAGAAAACAAGTCATAATATAATAAGTGAAATTAAAGGAAGTATTGATAATGAGATTGTTGTGTTTACTGCTCATTATGATTCAGTTAGATTTTCTAAAGGAGCATATGATAACGCAACTGGCTCAGCTACTATTTTAGAATTATATAAATATTATCTAGAAAACAAGCCTAAAAGAACAATTCGTTTTATATGGTTCGGGGCTGAAGAAATGGGGCTTTTAGGTAGTAAAGATTATAGTAGTAGACATAGAGAGGATATGTTCCGTTTAGTTATTAATGTAGATATGACAGCTGTAAATATAGGTAAAGATATTTGTTGTGTATCAGGTGAAGATTTGATTGCTAATTATTTAGAAGTTCTAAGTAAAGAAGTAGGTTTTGCGTTAAATGCTTATACTGGTGTTTATTCATCTGATAGTACACCTTTTGCTGATATTGGGGTTCCTTCTTTAAGTTTTGCTAGACTTGCAAACAGTTTTGGGGCTCAAATTCATAGTAGAAGAGATAATGGTTTATTTTTGTCAGAAAATTATTTTTATAAAACAATTAATTTTATAAAAGTATTTAGTGATCATGTTTTAAATTCTGTAATATTTCCGTTTAAAAAAGTAATACCTGAGACTATAAAAGAGAAAATTAATAAGTACTATGGGAGATAAGTAAACGTTTTCAGTATTATTTTAATTGCATAATATCTAATATAAAATATAATACACTCTCGGAGGCTTGATTATGAAACAATTAATTAATAATGATATATATTATTTAGGTGTATCAGATAGACGTTTAAAAGATTTTGAAAATTATATACCACTTACTAATGGTGTATCATATAATTCATACCTAATATTAGATGATAAAACATGTTTATTAGATACTGTAGATGCTTTAAAGAGTGTAGAGTTTTTTAAAAATTTAGAAGAAACTTTAGAAAATAGGACATTAGATTATTTAGTAGTTCATCATATGGAACCAGATCATTGCGCCTTGATAAAAGAAATATTGTTACGTTATCCTAATGTTACAGTAGTATCTAATGTACAAACATTTAAAATGATTAAACAATTCTTTAATTTAGATATAGTTAATAAAAAAGAAGTTAAAGAGGGTGACATTTTAAATTTAGGACATCATGAATTAAAATTTATTTTTGCCCCTATGGTACATTGGCCTGAAGTTATGTTTAGTTATGATATTATAACTAAAACTTTATTTTCAGCTGATGCCTTTGGCTGTTTTGGCGCTCTTAGTGGAAATTTATTTTATGATGAAGTCAAAGATGAAACTTATTTTAGTGAAGCAAGAAGATATTATGCTAATATAGTTGGTAAGTATGGTGCTAATGTATGTAATGCATATAATAAGATTAAAGATTTAGAAATTAAACAAATTTTCCCACTTCATTCTTATTTATGGCGCAAAGATTTTAATTTGATTATTGATAGATATATTAAATGGGCAACTTATGAACCTGAAGATAAAGAGGTAGTAATTTTTTATGCTTCTATGTATGGTAATACAGCTGAAGCAGCTAATAATTTAGCGATTTTATTAGCCAAAAAAGGCCTAAAGAATATTAAAATATATGATGTTAGTCAAACAGATGAAACTTATTTAATTAGTGAAGTATTTAGAGTTAGTCATATTGTCTTAATGTGTCCTACTTATAATTTAGGGCTTTATCCAAAAATGAGTAGTTTATTAGCTACTATGCAAAAATTAAATGTACAAAAAAGAACTTTTGCTTTAATAGAAAATGGAACTTGGGGACCTTTAGCTAATAAGATAATGACAGAGGAAGTTAATAAACTAAAAAGTGTTAAGATACTAGATAAAAAAATTACAATTAAATCTAGTTCAAATAAACAAAATGAATTAGATTTAGAAAATTTAGCAGAAGAAATAGTAAATTCTATAAAATAAATAAAAAAGGCCTTGATAGGCCTTTTTATATATAATTATTCTTCTACAATTGCTTCAACAGGACATACAGCTTCACAAGCACCGCAATCAATACATAAGCTTGGATCAATAATAGATTGAGTATCGCCTTCGCTTATTGCACTAACTGGGCATTCGCCGATGCAAGCACCACATTGAATGCAAGAATCAGTAACTTTTCTTGGCATATTGTTATCCTCCTTGTCAAAATTATAGCATTTAAGAGGCTAAAAGTCCATAAACTAAAACAAAATTAGCTTAGTCTAACTAGATAATTTTTTATATTAAAGTTAAAACTACTTGCAATTAAAAATAAAAAATAGTATCATTTTTATGCGTTTTTATTAATATATTTAAGGAGTTGAAGTTAGTGGAATGGTATTATGTACTATTAATTGGAATTCTTTGTGCTATTGTCGGCGCAATTATTGGCTTTTTCTTAGCCCGTTTTGTATTTAAGAGATATTTAAAGAAAAATCCACCAATTAATGAAAATATGGTTAGAGCAATGTTAAGTCAAATGGGACGTACTCCATCTGAAAAACAAGTACGTGCTGTAATGCGTTCAATGGAAGAAAATAAATAATAAAAGGAGGGCGACCTCCTTTTATTTCGTATACTAAAACTGAGAGTTATTTCTTAGTTTTTTTACTTCTAATATTATAGTATAATAGTAATGAGGGAATG
>CALUXI010000040.1 GCA_944324705.1 uncultured Acholeplasmatales bacterium | reverse complement strand
AATCTAAAAACAACGTAATTACAATGTTTTTAGACTTTTGATTTTGAAATATGGACGTTACAACTGTTGAAAACCCGATTATTTAATATATTAGCTAAAAAGTATTATTATTAGATGTTTGTAAGCGTTTTAATTAGAAAATGCATAAAAAAACATTTACAAGAAATAAAAAAAGTTTATAATATTGACATAAAAATAAAAAATGATAAGAGGAGCAAGATAGAATAGTACCTTGTGGAGGAGGCATCCTAAGAAACTTGGGAAAGGCAAGCTTGCCGAACGACTAATTAGGCGTAGTTAGCTCGTGGGGATATAGAGAATATCTATGTCACTCCTACTAATTTAGTTAGTAGAGGCGCTTAAATATTTTTGTACTATATTTTAAGTTTTTAAGCGTCTATTCTAATAGACGCATTTTTTATTTTTAAATATAAATAAAAAAGAAGAGGTATAACATGAAAAATTTATTAAAAGGATTATTTTTAGGAGGATTAGGAGCTTTAGCTTTAACTAGTTGCCAAAACAATGCTGTTGGGAATGATAAATTAGTTATTGGAATGGAATGTAACTATCAACCATTTAATTGGACAACATTTGCTGAAAGTGAATACACATTACCTATCTCTGGGGTTAGTGGTGAATATGCGGATGGTTATGATATTCAAGTTGCTAAATATTTATCAGAAGCTACCGGTCTTGAAGTAGAAATTCATCGTATGGTATGGGATAATTTAATTCCATCATTAAATAGTGGAACTATTAATATGATTTTAGCTGGTATGACTGATACTCCAGAGAGAAGAGAATCCATTGATTTTACGGATCCTTACTTATCTAGTGATTTAGCTTTCTTAATTAAAACAGATGACTTAAATACTTATTTCCCAGAAAATAGTGAAGAAAACCCAGCTACTTATGAAGAATTATTAGCTGCCTTTAGTGGTCAAGTGTTAGTATGTCAAGCTAATGTTGTTGGTGATGGTTTTATTGATACTTATTTTGTTAGTGAAGATAACACAATTAAACATAATACGGCAACTACATCTTACCCATTAGCCGCTCAACAAGTAGCTGAAAATATAGCTTTTGCTATGCCTGCTGAACTTCCAGTTGTTGAAGCTATGACTAATATTAGTGACAACTTATCTATTTTATATGTTGATGATAGTTTCTTACAAGGTGAAGATGTTAATGGTATGAAAGTATCTATTGGTATTAAAAAGGGTAATACTGAATTGATGGATATCTTAAATGAAGCTTTAGCTAAATTAAGTGATTCAGAAAGACAAACAATGATGGGTGAAGCAGCCACTCGTTCTGCTTCATTAGCTTAAGGAGAATTAAAGTGATTAATTTTGATAGAGTAGGAGATATCTTATCTAATTATGGTTATTTAATTGGTTATGGTATCTTATCTACCTTAATATTAGCAGTCTTTGGTACTTTTGTTGGTTTAATTTTAGGTATTTTCTTAGCTTATGGTAAGAATATTAAAGTTAAAGAAACCGATAATAAAGTAAAAGTAGTATTAAAAAATATTGTTAAAGGAATTTGTAATATTTATTCAATCATATTTAGAGGAACACCGATGATGGTACAATCCTTAGTTTTCCAATACGGCTGTCAAGCCTTAGGTTTTAACTGGGCTTTAATTCAATTCCCTGAAGCTGTTTCAAATATTTTAAATGGTTGGTTTATTGCTGGTTTAATTGTTATAACCCTAAATACGGCTGCCTATATGGGTGAAATTGTGAGATCTGGTATGAACGGGGTTGATAAAGGTCAAGAAGAAGGGGCAAGAGCTTTAGGAATGTCTGCCTCAAGAACTTCTTTATCAATTATCTTACCTCAGGCATTACGTAATGCTTTACCAACGATTGGTAATGAATTAATTGTTAATATTAAAGATTCATCTGTTTTAAATGTTATTGGGGTAACTGAGCTTTACTATCGTTTATATATTACAATTGGTGGTAGAACATTTGCTTATTTAGAAGCTTTACTAATAGTAGCATTAATTTATTTAATCTTAACTTTAATAGCTTCATTAATATTCAAATTAGTAGAAAGAAAGTTAGATGGAGTTAAATTTAGTCTTAATCCATTTAGATTTAAAAGGAGTGAGATATAATGAGTAATGCAATATTAACAATCTCTAATTTAGCTAAATATTTTGGGGCTAATAAAGTATTAAAAGATATTAATTTAGAAGTACAAAAAGGAGATGTTATCTCTATTATTGGGCCTTCTGGAAGTGGTAAATCAACATTCTTGCGTTGCCTAGATTTATTGGAAACTCCAACACGTGGTACGCTTAGTTTTAATGATGAGGTTTATTTCAATATAAATTCTTGTAAAGATGATTTTGTTAACTATGTAGAGTATAACAAAGCTTTAAACTTATATGATGAAGAATTAGTTAGAACCGAAGATGAAGTAGCTATTTGGTCAAATAAGCTAATTGAGCATAAGTTAGAAGTGCATAAATTAAAAGGTGAAAAAAGTAATTATAGTGTAGAAGACTTTAATAAAAAAATAAATGAATTAAAGGGTTTAAAAACGGAATATTTGGCTAAGTTAAAAGATGCTAAAAAAGAGTTTAAAGAAGTTAGAAAAAATCCTGTTTTAAAGAGAAATTTCTACAATGAAAATGATTATAAAAAAGCTATAGCTGATAATCCAAATATTATGGTGGACTCTAAAACCATTAATCATATTAGATCTAAAGTAGTTATGGTTTTCCAAAGTTTTAATTTATTTAATAATATGAATGTTTTAGAAAACTGTATTATTGCCCAAACTAAAGTATTAAAAAGAAAATATGAAGATGCTAAAGAAATAGCTATTAAACATTTAACTAGTGTTAATATGCAAGATAGAATGAACTACCGTATTTCAGAACTTTCAGGTGGGCAAAAACAAAGAGTAGCGATTGCTAGAGCGTTATGTATGGATCCCGAAATTATTTTATTTGATGAGCCTACCTCAGCTTTAGACCCAGAAATGGTTGGGGAAGTATTAGATGTTATGAAAAATTTGGCTAAAACAGGTCTTACTATGATTGTTGTAACCCATGAGATGGGTTTTGCTAAAGATGTATCTAATAAAGTAATATTCATGGAAAATGGATATATAGTAGAACAAGGTCTTCCTAATCAAGTATTTGTTAATCCGAAAGAAGAAAGAACAAAAGAATTTTTAAAACGATATATTCAAAATGGTATTACTGAAGTAAAATAAAAAAGGTTGGAAATTAAGTTTTTCAGCCTTTTTCTTTAGTCTTAAAATTTATTAATTTATTTAATAATATTAACTTCTAGTAAGTAGAAGTAATCTAGAAGTTTTCTAGAAGTAAATATTAAAAGCCCTATGGAAATTCCTAAGGGCATTTTTGTGTATTATGAGTTTTCTTGTAATAATTTATCTAATTCTTCGACATCTTTACTTGTAGTAGCGAAACTAGTAACTAATCTAAGTTGAATATAATTTTCTTTTTGGTTTTGAATTTCAAATTCTACTTTATCTTTAATTTTATTATATAAATTGATATTCATTTTTATAAAAATTTGATTAGTATCATTTTTAATATATTCTTCAATATTATATTTAGCTAAAACTTTTCGTAAATTTTCAGCCATAAGGTTAGCATGTTTTGCTAAATTATAGAATAGATTATTAGTAAATAATTCCATAAATTGAATGCCAAGTAAACGGCCTTTAGCTAAATCAGCCATAGTTAAATCATTAGATTTACTAGTTAATGCGGAACCTAATTTAGCACCATCAACAAAAAGATATAGATTATATTTGTCATAAATTTCACGTAATGTTATTAAGTCTTTTTTATTGTAGATAGTACCAAATTCAGTAGAATTAGAAATATAGATCATTTTTGGTACTAACATATGAAAACTTTTGTGTTCTTCAATAGTTTTAATTAAAGCAGTTAAATCTAATTTACCATCAATATTAGGAACAGAGATAACTTTGTGACCAGTATTTTCAACAGCCCCACATTCATGAACATTTATATGACCTGTATCACAACTGATTACGGCTTCATAAGGCCTTAATACAAAGATTGCACACAAATTAGTTTGGGTTCCGCCGACTAGAAAATGAATGTCGGCATTATGGACACCTATTTCTTGTTTAATAAGGTTTTGGGCTGCTTGAGAATATTCATCAAAGCCATAACCTACTGTCTTTTCATAATTGGTTTTTAATTAAAGCCTCTAATACTTCTTTAGCACAGCCTTCTTGATAATCATTTTTAAAGTAAATCATTATTTATTTCTCTTAGCTAAATAGTTTTCAATATCAGCAACCTCTTTAATGATTCCTTCAGATAGGTTAATATTACCATCTTCTGTAATATATAAGTCATCTTCAATTCTAATACCTATTTTCCATTCGGGGATATATAGACCTGGTTCATTAGAAATAATACAACCTGGTTTTAGTTTGTCATAGATACAAAAATCATGACAATCCATTCCCAAGTGGTGACTTACAGCATGGAAGTAGTATTTTCTAATTTCATCATTATTTTTGATTAAACCAAGTTTCTTTAAATGGGGAATATAGTATTCAATTAAACTATTATTCAAGTCTTTAGTAGTAAGACCTGGTTTAGCTAGTTTTTCAATTAGTTTTTGACCATTTAAAACTATTTCATAAACTTGTTTTTGTTTATCTGTAAATTTACCATTAATTGGGTAGGTTCTTGATACATCAGCACAATAAGTTTTATAACTTGCTCCTAAGTCAAATAGGATTAAATCCCCATCCATTAGGGTACAAGTATTAGCACTATAGTGTAGACATGTACTATTAATACCACTAGCAGCTATGGTAGGGAATGAATAACCAGTAGCCCCATTATATTTAATAGCTTGATCAAAGTATGATTCAACTTGGTATTCTTTAAGACCCGGTTTTAAGTTATCTAGGATGGCTATTAAACCTTTATCTGTAATTAAGTTAGCTTGTCTTATTAAGTCGGCTTCTTCCTTAGTTTTAATAGTTCTTAATTCTTTTAATAGGTTATTACCATTTATAAAATTAGCTCTTATTTCATTGTTAATTTTACGCATAAAGTAGTTTTCATAACAATAATTCTTAGTGTCATCTTCAGGTAATAGGATATAAATTTTAGTTTTTTTATCAATATAGTTAAAGATATCATTATAAAAATTATTAATATAACCAATATCATCAACCATAGCTATTTCTCTAGCTTCACCATTTCTTAAGGTTTTACCAGTCCAACGTTCTTGTTGTAGGTCTATTTCATGAATATATAATTTAGTTTTAGTTTCTTTTTTATTTTTAACTAATAATAAAATATCATCAAATTCCGTAACCCCACTTAAGTAATAGAAGTTTCTATTACAATCATAGATTCCAGCATCCTCATTATATCTTGGGTTAAATAAACAAAATATTGAGTTTTCTGGCATTAAATCTAAAATTTTTTCTTGTCTTGCACGATAATTCATAGTAATACAATTCCTTTCTCTTTTGCTTTTAATAATTCATCTTCAGGCCATAAGGAAGATTGAACTTCCCCAATATGAATTTTATTTAATAATAACATACATATTCTTGATTGACCAATACCTCCACCAATTGTTAAAGGTAATTCATTATTCATAATAGCTTTATGATATTCAAGTTTTAAACTTTCTAATTTGTTAGTGTAAGTTAATTGTTTTTCTAAACTCTCTTTATTAACTCTAATTCCCATACTAGAAACTTCACAAGGCATATCTAGTATTGGGTGATAAATAAGTAAGTCCCCATTTAATAGCCAATCATCATAATCAGGAGCCCTTAGTTCATGAGGTTTACCATTTTTTAGTGGCCAACCTACCTGCATTATAAAGACAGTTTTAAATTCTTTAGTAATTTCATATTCTCTTTCTTTAGGATTTAAATTAGGATACATTTTTTCTAAATCAGAAGTAGTAATAAATTTAACTTCATCATCAATAAATTTGTCTAAATTAGGATATCTTTTAGTTATTTCATTTTGAACTAAATGGAGGGTATGAACTATAATTTCAACATTTTCTTTTAAATAATCAATAGTTCTACCTTTTTCATTTATTATTTTTTCCCAATCCCATTGATCGACATAAATAGAATGTAATTCGTCAGGTGTTTCATCCCTTCTAATAGCATTCATATCGGTATATAAACCAGTACCTTCTTTAAATTTATAATGAGCTAAAGCCATTCTCTTCCATTTAGCTAAAGATTGAACAATTTCAATTTCTTTCTTAAACTTAGGAGAATCAAACTTAACTGGTCTTTCAACTCCTGATAAGTTATCATTTAACCCAGAATTACTATATACAAAAAGGGGAGCCGATACTCTAGTTAAATTAAGAGCATAAGCCAATTCTTTTTCAAACATATCTTTAACATCTTTAATAGCTTTTTCAGTATTTATTAAATCTAATTTAGCTTTATACATAATTTAGCCTCCAATACTCGTTAATTATAGCACCTATTAAGCTTTAAATTCAAATAATTAGATATTTATTATTTATAAGAGATTATAAGTCTCTCATTTAATTTAATAATTAAAAGTAATTTTTAATTAAAAAATAAAAAAAGTAATTGACATTATAATGACTTATGGTATAATTATGAATGCGCCGTAGTAGTACAATGGCTAGTACATCTGATTGCCATTCAGATGATGTGGGTTCGATTCCCATCTATGGCTCCATATTAGAACGACATGTCTGATACATTCTTAGTCGCTGACTAGGGGTGTGCAGACTTTTTTTGATTTTAGGCTTAAATGGCCACTTTTTAAATTTA
>CALUXI010000039.1 GCA_944324705.1 uncultured Acholeplasmatales bacterium | reverse complement strand
TAACACTAGGACTTCAAAAACACTAATATGTAGCTAGGTATCTAATACCTAAATCTACACTACATATTATACGAGGGAGTATAAGATGAAGAAGTTAAAAGTTATTTTTCTAATGATTATAAGTATAGCTTTAGTTACATCTATAGTTAGTGCTTCCTTTTTGATTGTTACTAATTTGAATCAAAAAATTGAGGTCCCTAGTTTACCTGTTGACTCAAACTCAAAGAAAGTCGTTACTTTTATTGAGGATGGTCAAGTTATTAAAACAATGCAAGTAGATAATGGTTATCAAATTAAAAATGAAGATTTACCAAAAACAATAGAGTTTGATAGGCGTGAAAAAAGTGATGAGTGGACCGCTTCTAGATATAAATGGTATGACTATTATAGAAATTATACTTGGATTGATGCAAATGGATTAAGTGCTTTAAATTACAAGGTAAATTCTAATGTTAATTTTACTTCAAGTGTTTCTGAATCTAAGATTCATATAGGAACAAGTTACTCAGAACCAGGGAATAGTAACAGTGATTGTGGTGCCGCAAACAACAATACTATAAATTTAAAAAATGAAGTTATTAATAAGAATCAAGCATTTAATTTTCAAATAGATGGTGATACGACAAATTATAGTCCTACTGATAGTGATGTATTTAAAGAATCTGGGAAGGATTCTTACATTGGTTTGTCTGATAATAATATATCTAATAAAGTGGTCTTAGAAAACGATCTTAGAATTTTGGGCTCTATGACTATAGGTGGTAGAACTGGTTATTATGGTCCTGATGCTGGAAATCCTGCTAATAAAGGTCAAACTCAATTAAATTATCAAGGATATTTAATAGGTGATTTTTGCCAATTAGACCTAAATGGTAAGACATTAATAGTTCAAAATGGCGGTATGTTAGATTTATGGGGTAGTGTTATAGATAGTGTTGGTACTGGTAAAATAATATTAGAAAGTGGTGCCACTTTATATTCTCCTTTAGTTGTTGAAGATATGTATAGAGAAGATTCTATGCCAGTTAGTTATTTTAATAATGATGCTGTATTCACAATGTTTAGAATGCCATATTTAGATTGTAAGATTCAAATTGAACCAGGAGCTAAGGTATATAGTAAATATAGAATTTCACTGGGTTCAAGTGGTACAGCTTCAGGAGATATTTTTCTTATTGGTGGTAGTGGAAGTGGAGCATTTATAGAAATTTCTAGTAAAGAAGGGATTGACGGCTATTTAGAACGGAGTACATATGTTAATTCTAGTTTAACAACTAATACTTTTATTATTAGTAATGATTTGAATAAAAAATATAGATATGAAGCCCATAATTTAAATATTAATATGAATGAAATTTTATTTAATTTTGATTATTCATCTATGAATTTTGATATTCATTTTGGGAAGACTCAATTTTGGATCCCGCCATATTTTGATTTTGCTTTATATAATAGTATACTTGTAGTAAAACAGTTCTTAATATTTATGCCAGGAGTTAATTTTTATGTTGATTCTAATAGTGAAATTTACTTATCTCATGGACTAGTTGGAACACAAAACACTGTTTCATTTGCAGGTAGTACCTTGTTCAGTTCTCAATCTTGGCATAGTGTTGGTGGTTTATTATTTTTGGATAAAATGTATTTAAAAGATACGACAAAAAGTATTTTAGATTTAGCCAAAGGCACTAACACGAATAAAGAATGGTATGGAAGTTTAATATATTATGGTGATAATGTTAAGTCTTTTTGGCTTGGTTTGGAAGCGGCTAAATGTGATGTTGTAGGTAAAATTACATTTGATGATAATATTTCTGATTTATATCATAACTATATGTTAGGCGGAAATATTAATATTACAAATGTAAGTGGATTTAAACAAGAAGTAGAGAGTAATAATAATGTTAGATTATATGCGAAAGCCTATGAAACAGGACCTAATATGGTAAATTATAGTGGTGGTATTTTAGGAATTGGCTCAACATGGACTAGAAAATTGAATGTTTGTGCATACTATACTTTACCACTTATATCTAATGGTTATGTATTAATGGATCCTACAAATTGTAATTCTAATGAATTAACTGATAAGACTTATCAATATAATAGTACGGAAAATATAATAACCGGAAATAATTCAATATTTATTTTTGTTTTTAATAATCAGACTAATAATAATTTATATCGTTGTAAAGATAGTAATTTAGCTGATAGTTTAGATGGCAGTTATATATCAATTCAAAATTATGATATGACTAATCATATTGCTTATTTTAACAATCAATCATATATTTGTTTTCAAGGTAATTTCATAGTGGTTGATAATAATTTAAGTGGTTCAATAGCCAAATTTTGTGGGGAAGAAAATTTATTAACAACTAATAATAATTTAACAAAGAAATTTAAGTATGATAGTACAAATAAATTTTATGTCTTCGCTTAAATTTTAAACGGGAGGTATACCTTATGGATAGAAACATAACAATAGAAATAAAAGATTTACATAAATCATATGGTAAAAAAGAAGTAATAAAAGGTATATCATTAGAAGTATATGAGGGAGAGTTATTTGGTTTTATTGGGAAAAATGGGGTAGGTAAATCTACAACTATTGAATCTATGATTGGTATTAAACCTTTTAATAGTGGTACTATTTTAATTAATGGTTATGATATTGTTAAAAGTCCTAATAAAGCTAAAGAGTCTGTTGGTTATGTTTCTTCTGAACCTATTTGTTATGAGGACATGACAGGTTTTCAGTTTATTGAGTTTGTAGGTTCTATTTATAAAGTTAGTGAAGAAAATTATATTAATAATTTAAATTATTTAAAGAAAAGATTAGCTATTTCTGATTATGATTTAAATAGACAAATTAAAGAGTATTCTCATGGTATGAAACAAAAAGTATGTTTAATAAGTTCTTTAATTCATAATCCTAAAGTTTGGGTTTTAGATGAACCAACAGTAGGATTGGATGCTTTTACGGCTAATGAATTATCTTTAATGATGAAAGAATATACTAAATCAGGTAAAACTTGTTTTGTGACAAGTCATAATATTGAATTGGTTTCTAAGATTTGTGATAGGGTTGCTATTATAAAAGATGGGGTAATAGTAGCTACATATGATTTAGTAAAAGAATCTAAATATCGTTATAAATTACAAGATATCTTTTTTGATATTTATAATGAGGGAAATTGATGTTACAAATATTTTATCGTGAATTGATTTCATCCCATCTTTTTCAAAAGAAAGGTTATAAGTTTTATTTAAATCTTTTATTTTCTTTATTATGGATTTTTATTTTAGTAGGTTTATTGGCATATTTTTATAATATTTTTTATGATAAATTAAATGTTTTTAGTGGTTTTAATAAATCTTTTATAGTTATTATTGTAAGTTTAATTAGTTTATTAATTTCTTTATATTTAGTTAAAGATGTTAATAAGGCTTATTTTAAAAATAAGAATGAAAGAGTTTTATTATTATCTAAACCTATTGATATTTATAATATTTTATTTGGTAAATTATTATATATTTATTTAAAAGCTTTATTTTATAATATATTAAGTATATTTGTTATATTTTGTATATATGGTGTGAAACTAGATTATAATTCTTTGTATTATTTATATAATATAATAAGTATTGTTGTTTTAACTTTTTTAGAAATTGGGTTAAGTTTGTTATTTAGTATTTGTTTTAAATATGTTTATAATTTAATTAAGAAAAATAATATATTATTTATAGTAAGTATAATAATTATTTCCTTTAGTTTAGCCATAATTTATTATTTTATTTTAAAAGGTTTTGTCAATGTAATTAGACTTGATAATATTAATTCTCTCTTTAATACAACAAGTATTAATAATATTACAAATATAGCTAAAAATATTTACCCAATTTATCAAATGTTAAATTTATCTTTAGGTTTTTCTAAAGGTATTAATAGTTTTATTATAGTTGGTATTTGTTTTGGTGTATTTGTTATAGGAGTTATTTTATTTAGAATTTATTATAAACATTATTTATTAAATGATTATGTTAAAAGTAAAGGTCAAATTCTTGAACATAATATTAAAATTACAAGTTCTAATATGGCTTTAATAAAAAAAGAATTATATTTAGCTTTTAATAGTAATGATGGTATATTTTCATATTTATCTTTAATATTAATAGAACCATTATTAATTTATGCAGTTATTAGTGGTGTTAATTTAATATTTAGTACAGGTAATTTGAACTATTTTAGATATTTATATCCAAATACTTTTTTAAGTATTGATGCCATATTGATTATTTTATTTATTTCTGTAATAAATTCATCATCTAGTATAGCTTTAGATAAGGAAAAGAGTATGTTAATTAAGCTTAAATTTTTTCCTATATCTAGTTTTAAACAATTAAGTATAAAATTAATTGTACCTTATGTTATATCTAGTATATTTTATTTGATTTCCTTAGTTGTTTTAATAATAACTAAAGAGATAAGCTTATTAAGTTTTGGCTTTTTATTAATTATTGGCTTAGTTACTTTAGCTATTGTTAATATATCTTCTTTATATACTGATTTAATGACGAAAAGTTCTATTTTTAGTTTGTTATTAGATTTTATTTTACCTATATTTTATATATTGATTGCTTTTATAGTTAGTTTATTAGTAGATATAAGTGAATTATATTATTATTTAATTATTATTGGTTTAGAAGTAGTTACTTTATTCTTCTTATTAATAAATTATAGAAAAAAGCTTAATAAGGGTTTCTTAAATCATGAGGTGAGCGTATGAGAAAGAAAGCTATCATTATCTTACTTATAATACCTTTTATAATAGCTATAATTGCCTTTGTAGAAGCTAGAAATAAAATAAAAGAAGTAGAACAAGATATTACAAGTATTAATTTTAATTATAAAGAAAATGAAGGTTTTTCTTTAAGCTCAGAAAAAATAAAACTAGAGGCTACGGCTATATATGACAAAGATTATCCTTTAGCTGAAGGAAATAATTTAATTTGGTCATCTAGTAATCCTGAAGTTTGTGAAGTTAGGTATGAAAATGGTTCATATTATTTGTATTTTTTAAGTGTTGGTGAGTGTGTTATTAGTTGTCAAAATGAAAAAGGTAATGTGGCTAAAGGTTTTAATTGTCATATCTTTGGTTCTAATGGTGGGGTTTTACTTAATTTCAAAAGAGGTTTTAGCAATAGTTCTATAAGTGGGGAGTATGCGGTTGGATTATATAATTTAGATTATAGTAATGTTGAAGAAAAGACTTATAATAAACTAACTAATGAAGAAGAAATTGAAGTTACTTTAATTGATTTAAAAGAAGAAGATTTAGAGGTTAGGTATTCTAATAATATAGAATTTAGTTTAGAAGATAATCTTTTAAAAGTTTTAGATGAAGGATATGCTTATATTGAAGTATATGATAAATATAATGAAGTTGAAACTAAAACTAGACTTGAGTTTTTGGTAGTTGATGGTGTTAATGTTTATTCTTATAATGACTTATTGTTAGCTACTAATTATAGTAATGAAAGTTTAAAGATTGTTCAAAGGGTTAATTTTGAATCACTTAAAAATTTGACAAATAGTGAAGATACTGTCTTATTTGGTAACTATGAAAATGGTAGTTTTAATTTTGAAAATGAAGTATATAAATTTACAACGACCTTTAATCATTCTTTTATTGATAAATGGAATGGATTAGCCGAACATGTTTCTACGACTATTGTGGCAGGTATTCATATTACTAATGATTTTTATGGTAATGGTTTTACAATCAATTTACATAATTTATGTTATCCGTCTGATACGCAAGAAATAACAGATGGTAGTACTACGACAACAATCCCACTTTTAAGAAATACGGATTTATTTAGAGGTCCGAATATTTATTTATCAGTGGGAGCTCCGAAAACTAAATCTAGTTTAGGATTACAGGATTATACTTATGCAATATATGCCTTATATGGTCAAGATAATATTGGGTTTTATGTTGATGGAGATAATATAAGTATTAATGATGTACATATTAAAAACTGTGATTTTGGTTCTAATTTTTATAATTTAGAATATACAGGAACTGTTTTAGAAGTTAATGGTGATGATGTAAGTATTAATAATTCAATTTTAGAAAATGGTAGAAATGTTATTAGATCATATTCATCTAATTTAAATATTAATAATTGTTTATTACAAAATGGTATGGAGTTCTTAATTAAGGCTGGTTCTAATAAAGGTGAAAGAGTTGAATTAGATAAAAGAATTTATCTAGATAATAATATATCTTTTCTAGTTAAGGATTTTTTAAATCCATCAAGTAATGTAGTTAGTAAAGATTATAAGGCCGATTCAATATTAACTAGTGCGGCTCTATTAAATACGCCAGGTGGGGCTTTCTTTGGTTTTAGTGAGATGCCTTATACTAAAGAAGAAATTATTTCTTATAATGAAGTAATAAAAGAAACTTTAGATAGCAGTTCTAAATTATATGATTTTAATGGAAATAAAAAATATGATAATTATTTAACAGTTACCGATACTTTCTTTTATAATAGTGGTCTATCAGCTATTATGTTAGATACTTTATCTAATGGCTCTTATTTAGAAACTAATGTTACATCTTTATTTAGTTTGTTGTTGGGTAGCTATATCCCTTTATTTCCAAGTGAGATGGCTTATACGTCATATCCTACTTTATTAACGTTAGAAGGAGATAATCGATTTTATGATTATAAAGATGTTAAAAAACTGGATTATTCAACGTTGTTATTCCAAGATATTGAAGGTTTGATTTTGGCTCATGGTGGGGTAGGAGGCGTTGAAGTTACAGATGATAATTATCTACCTTTACGATTATTGATAGAAAAAGAAACAGACTATCAATTGGTTGATCAAAATGTTAACTATGTTAATTTACCAATTATGAAAATGGGTGGAGGAGTAAATTTATCTGATGTTGTTAGTGAGACAGAATTAATGAGTTTTTCAGTCGACCCATATTTATATGCTTTAGATTTAGAAACAGAAATGGTACCTGATTTTAATACAAATCCAGAGGCGAAACGTAAGACTATGTTAATCGCAATGACTAGGGCTTCATCAAATATTTTAGGGTTTGAACCTTATTGTTTCTATTCTATCGATGTTAGTAAACATCTATGGTATCAAGAAGTTCCTAATATTAATGATTTGAGGGATTAAGATGATTTCAATTAGAGTTATATTTAGCTGTTTATTAATTTTAATTCCTCTTATCATATATATTTTGCGATATCATAAAGTAGGTTTGAAGATTGTTTTATATATCATAATTGTTTATCTATTAGTTTATAAAATTGCTGAATATTATTATCATTTAGTAATAGAAAAAAACAATCAATATCCGGTAGAATTTTCAGCTGTATCTTATTTTATTTTAAGCCTAGGAATTTTATTTCATATTAAAGGTGTTAGAGAATTTGGCTCATTTTTAGCATTTTTTAGTGGTTTATTCTATATTCTAGCAAGTATTATTTCGCCTGAATCTTTTTTGCACAACACTAGATATTATTTAGAAATGGCAAGATTAAATCACACTTTACTATATGTATCTAGTTTACTTTGTTTAACTGTTTATTATAATAGAGGTCATAAATATCCTTATGTTTTAGGGTTAATAGTAGTAATAGGACATGCCTTTATTGTTAAAAATATTTTAAATTATAGTGACACATCTTATGTAATTTATGAGTTATCTCTAGGGACTTTTTTAAAAGATATTAATTTATATTATTGGTATTATTTAATAATTTATTATATTTTAGTTTTAATAACAGCCTATTTATTTATAAAATTATTTAATATATTAGCTAAAAAGTATTATTATTAGGTGTTTGTAAGCGTTTTAATTAGAAAATGCATAAAAAAACATTTACAAGAAATAAAAAAAGTTTATAATCCCGTTTTCAACAGTTCAATTAAAAGAAAACCCTAATTTAGCCTTAACTAAGGCAAAAAATTAGGGTTTT
>CALUXI010000038.1 GCA_944324705.1 uncultured Acholeplasmatales bacterium | reverse complement strand
TTGATAAATCAATCATAATTTAATTTTTAACTTAAAGATAAATATTTTTTTACAAAAAATACACATTACACTTGCAAAAACACAAAAAATATGTATAATATTCCTTGCATGTTTATATGGCGTATATGGTGAAGTGGTTAACACTCTGGATTGTGGCTCCAGCACGCGCAGGTTCGATCCCTGTTATACGCCCCAGATTTAGAATTACTAGGACTCTAAGTCCTATTTTTTTTGCTTAAATAAAGGGTGCCTCAACATAAGGCACCTTTTTATTAAGCTTGCATTAAACTTTTGATTTGTTCTTTAGAATATGATTCAATATTTTGATTCTTTAATTGACTATTAATAGTTAGTAAACAACCTTCCACATTAGTCGGTTCCAAACCACTTATATCACCTAAACCAAGTAAAGCTTTAGAAATAATTGAGTAAGCAATATTACTTTCTAATATACTTGTGTCAATATTTTTTAAATCCTCTACACTATTAATTTTAATTGTAAAGCCATTTTCTGTACTAAATTCATTGATAGCCTTTATGAAGTTTTGCAACTCTTCTTTACTAAAGATATTATATTTTGCGTTGCTTTCTGAGACTATATAATTACCATCATCATCTATTATAGCACTAATATTAGTTTTAAAATCAACATCAGTACTTAAATATGGTAAATTTTCCCAAGAACCATAAGAATCTAATGTTTGTTCAATAATACGCTTAGAAATTGTAGCTCTAATAATAGATGAACTAAACATATTTTCATTAACTTCACTAGGAACAGCAATATCTTGACCACTACCTGTAAAACTGTTAATACCTAAATAATCCAAATCATTTAACATAGCTTGTAATTCATCTTTATCAATTATATTCTCATTATAATTTGTTAATTTAGTTATTTCGCTATAAGGTAATATTAGTTTTAAATTTGATTCTTCATTTAGTGCTACTTCTAATACTTGATTAGAAATAGTTAAATAAGCAATACTACTATTTGCTAATTCAGCAATAGGGTTATAATCATCTTTTGTTACTAAACCTTCTAATATGTCATTCATATTAAATTTAATAGTATTATCTTCAGCTTCTAAACCTAATAATTTTGTAGCTTCAAACAAATTATTTAATTCTTTATTTTGATACCAAGTTGTTTCTTCTAAAGATACACCATTCTCTAATTTAGATAATTCAGCTGGTTTACTTAAAACTTCAACTTCATAAACATTATTAGCCATTGTAGCATATAAAACAAAACTATCTAACATTTCTTCTTGTAATGCTTCTTTATGTTTAATTTGATCGTCATTATCATCTTTTAAAACTAAAATATCTTCTGCCTGTAAATTATTATTTATAAATTCATTATAATCAATATTTTCTTCGCTACCTAAACCTAAAATCTTGAATACATTTAATAATACTACTACTTCGGATTTAGTTTCAGGAGCATCTTTTCTATACCAATTAACATCTAAAGGGACTACTATATTGTTTTCAGGATTGTTTCCGGCTTCATCTAATGTATCTTTCATATTTTTAACAATTAGTTCTTCTAAAACTAAACTAGATAATACACCATTTCTTCTAGCTACATAATTTTCATCACTTTCTGGATTATCTGTAACTTCCTCGCCTAATAGTGTTTTAACTAAATTTTGTGGTTCTTGAAGTCTTTCTTCAACATTTTCTTTTATGCCTAAACCACTATCTTCGCTTTCAATGGCATCAACAATTCTAAGCCATTCATCATTTGTTATAAAATTTGAACCTAATTTAGGTTCATAAGACCCTTCTGGCAATTTTTCTATTTTAGAAGCTTCTACTAAAGTATCTGTTAATGTTAATGATAAAACGTTAGAACCACTAATCACATCAATTTTTTTATTAGATTCTTCTTTAATAGATTCATCATTTAATAATAAGATAGCATCAGCATCAATGTTTATAACATTACTACCTTCCTCAACATCTAATTCTAACTCATTTAAAGCACTGAAAATATTAGGAATATCATTTACAACTTCTTTTAATTCTCCATATTTTTCAGTAATAGTCTTAGGTGTCAATTCTGAATCATAAATATATTTTTCATCTTCATTTTTAATTAATAATCCCTCAATAATATAATCTTTAGGAAGACTAACTGCATTAGTTTGTAAGATTGTATTTAAAGTAGTTGCTGTTAAAACAACACTCTTATTAATAGCGTCTTGTTTAGCAAATTTTTCAGTCTTATTTGATATCGTACCATCAGCATTATAATCAGATTTATTAATAATTAATGATGATACACTGACACGTTTCCCGGCTTCTTCATTGAAGTTTTCTTCACCATAGATTTTACCTAAACCAGTAACTTTAAAGACATCAAAGACATTACCTAATTCTTGATAATTATCTATTTTATACTCATCCTCAGAATTTCTAATAGCTAACCAATTGCTATAATCATTATCTTTTAAATATTCTGGAATAATTAAAGTTAAATCAGAACCTAAATCTTGACCTTCTAAGTTAGAATAAATGTTTTTTACCATACTATATTCTAATATATAAGATTTAAACAAAGTATCCTTCTTATCTTCATATGTTAAATCATCATCTATAAATACATTTCTAACTAATTGATTATAATTTTCTAATTGTTCTTTTAAAGGTGTTTCACCATCTTCTTCTACCCCAAATGATTTTTCTAAAGCATCAACTAAATTAATCCATTCATTTGTTTTAATGTAATTATCTTTACCTTCTTCATAATCAGACCTATAAGCAGCATTAGGAACCGCTATATAATCTTTGATATCTTCATTAGTAGTTACCATATTAGACATTGATAAAGACATAACTTCAGAAGCAAAAACTACATCACCAACAGTCGTATCTTTATACGGATTGTTTAATAATAAGACTTTATCTAACATCTTATCTTTATTAGCATTTTCATCTAAAATATCTGATAAATCAATAGCTGTAATTGCATTTAATAATCTAGAAAATTCACCCTCTGAACCAATCCATTTCTTTACTATCTCTTGATTAATTTCTTCTTCATCAATATTATAGTCAGTAGGTATTGCTAAATATTCTTTTAAAGGTGAATCACCTTTAGTACTTTTAACAACCATATTTGAACAAGTAGCTGTTAAAATATCTGAACTGATAATACTATTTTTTACTTCATCATCAGCTATAATATCAAATAATTTAGACATATTACTATTTAAATCAGCAAAAGTCTTATAACCTTCATCAACAAGTTTATTTAAAACTGGTCTTGCACTATCTACTAAATTAACTAATTCTTCTTTTTCTATTAAAATCTGTCCTTCAGGATGTTGATATGTATCTTCTTCTGGAACTATTGTTCTAATATCATTACTATTAATATTACTAATAATTAAACTTGTTGCATAATATAACAACTTAGAATCAAACATATTTTCTAAAACAGTTTGATTATTGTCTGATTCTTTATCTAAAATACTAAAAGTATTATTTAATGAAGCTAAATCAATATTGTTAAAATCAATACTAATCAATAACCCTTCTTTAATTAAATCTTTAATAGTTTCAAATAAAGTTCTAAATTCTCCAGTTTCAATTATATTACCAGCTTCATCATAAGTATCTCCCCACTTAATATCACGTGGCAAATTAATTTCTGAAGTAGGAACTGAACCATTAATACTTTGAACTAATGAAGTAGTAAATTTATCATAAAAAGCTTCATACATATAATCTGATTCAAATAAAATATTAACAGCCTCTACATTATTTATTTTATCCGTTAATTTTTCATATGAACTATTAATTACGTCTTTTTCAGAATAGTCGTCACCAAATACTTTTGTTAATGAGTGTTTAAAATCTAATTTTTCATCAACTTGAACTTTCTCAGTAGCAGAGCTAATATTATATACATCACCAACTGCTGAAACTATACTATCAAAATCATCTAACCAATTAATTTCCTTACCTGCATAAGGATTAGTAAATGGAACATCTTTAGTTGCATCCTCTTCAGCTACTACTTGTTGATTTGCTAGTTCAGTAAAGAAATAATCAGCTGCATTATCAAGAGCCTTATTCATTTTAGTCTTTTTATTAGCAACTATTTCTTCACCATTAACTATTGTATCTTCTTCATAATTTGTATAAATAGATAGATTTTGCATTGCTTCATAGACAGGTTCAACAACCAATAAATAACGATTAGTAACACCTAATAAATCTTTGTTATTTTGTTGGTAACTAACAGCATCTAAGATTTCTGATCCAGCTTTAATTACACCTTTTAATAAAGATTTACAATCTTCAAAAGTAACTAAATCATAAGGACTTAAATAATTTCCATCACCGGTGTCTTCAAACATAGCCGTAACAGTGTTAGCATAAATAGAATTAGGAGCTATTTCTTTCATACCCATAATAGTAGCCCCGATAGTAACTTTTAAGAAATTCTTACTATATTCTGTACCTTGATATTTATCTACAACACTTATTAAAGCTTCTTCAAATGTTAATTCTTGACCATTATATTCTAATTTAGCATCAGATTGTAATAAATCAGAAATAATGTTCATTTGTTCTGTCGCATTACCATTAACACTAATATTAGGAGCATAAACACCTAAAACATCAATCATATCTTGAGCAATTCCAGAGATTGCTGCTAATTCATTAGTTAAGTAAACAGTGTTGCCATCTTCAGTTTCCGCACTAGCAATCATGTTTGCAAAAAAGATATAAAATGGCGCATTATCAACATTTATGTTATTAAACATTTTCAAAATACCTTCATCACCTAAAGCTCTTAAGCAATTATTCCAATCATAAAATGTATTTAATGTACCATCTGTAAAAGTAACATTCTCATTAGGCTTTCTTGTCGCTGTCGTAACATAAACTACTGTACCAATAAAACCAATAGTTACTGTGCCAACAAGTGCCCCTCTAACTAAACCTATTATGCCACCACCAATGCGGTGCTTCCTATATTTTTTCCCATTTCTAATAAGTTTTTTCTTATGTCTTTTTTCTTTAAAGAAAATAAGGTAAAGAATCCAAAATAAAAATTTAAAAATATAATAACATATAACACATACGGTAAAGGCTATCAATTTCATAATGATAATTGCTAATGGAACCAATTGACTATAAATTTCAATTGCTACATTCTCTAGTCCACCATTAACTTCTGCTACATACTTTAACAAAACATCTTTTAAACCATCAATAAAATTATCATTTTGAACAAAAATAATATTTAAAGTTTCATTCGTATTGATGGAATTACCTAAGACACTTTTTGATATGCTATATAATGTAGCACCATCATTATTTGTTAAAACATAAAAAACTACAGCAGATAGCACTATAGCTATTAACATATAAATAAATTGAATTGTCGATTTTCTAAAACCTTTCGTTATACCTCGTATAACCCATAAAACAATTATTAAACAAAATAAAACAGTAGGAACCCACACTATTATATTTTGAATCGTCTCAATTTGTCCGGCAGTTAACAAAAAATTATTAAACACCATATCAACTCCTTAACATCTATTAACTAATTATATTATAAACTAGTTATAAAGTAATTACTATAATTTACACATTTTTTTCATAAAAAACAAAATAATATTGAAACTTTTTTAAATTTATGATAAAATCTAAAAGCTGTTAGGAATAGTATTGTTTTAGGGGTATGGTGTCAATGGTAGCACGCGGGTCTCCAAAACCTTTAGTGTGGGTTCGAATCCTACTACCCCTGCCATTAATAGGAATTCAAAGTTTCGCTTAGTTGCGAGCTTTTTTATTTTTTAAAAAGTAAAATATGAACATTTTTTAAAACACGATTAAAAGTTGTAGGATGGTAGCTACAACTTGAGTTTATAGTAATTTTATTAATTCTTCTATTGATTCTACATCTAAGGCTTTCTTTCCTTTTTTAATTGTAGAAGTGTAATGTAAACTAATTAATCCTAGTTCCTCAATAATTAATTATTAAAAAGTCGTTACTTTTTATGTAACGACCTTGATTTATGTGTAATCGGAACAACTATTGCGAACCCTCCTGGGAAGAAATAGGTGTGCGAATAATACTCCTCTGGTGGAACTGAAAGCGGCAAAAACGCACACCATAATATACAAGGTAAATCACCGCGAATTTTATTGCCAAGTAGATTTGCCGCTTTCAGATTATCCGCTGTATGGCAAACAGTTAGTCGCAAGTCGGGGCTAACGCCTTGACTTCGGCACGCTCCACGCAAACGGATGTCAAAGCGGATCTATAAAGACGCAATGACAGCCTTTTCGCTTGCTCTTTGTCGGGCGACAAATCGGCATATATATTTTTGCTTTCGTCATTAAAGTAAATCACGCTTATTCCAAGCGGCAATGCCTTTTCTTTTTTCAAAACTTATTCCCCCTATGGTTGATTAAAACCCACCCGAACGAGGTTAAAAAGGTAAGTCACCGCTGTCTGCAATCTCTATGAGCGTAGGCGGCTTTCTTAATTCTCCCGTGAATTTGTTCACGGGTATATCCTTGCTTTTGTCAAAGTCATATACCTCCGTTATCCGTCGGCAGAACGCCGCCCACGTTTTCGGCTCTGTTTGCTGTATATTCGTATATTGCTCTTTCAATGAGAGGTTGGAAACGATATGCACGGTATCATAACAAGCCACGCGGTTATAGTGCTGCCCTCTAATTCTTATCGGCTGCCCGTCCAGATAGTCCAGTATTTCCGAGATTTTGAACGAACTGCGGAACTCGTCAAGGAACAATATCTTTTCGCCGTTGTAATCGTCTATCCAGCCGAACTCATAATTCGTTGTTCGGTACACGTCATCGTAGCCGTGTTTTTGGAATACATAACTTGTCTTTCCGCACCCCGCCGAGCCGTAAATGTAATAGACTTTCATTTTCCTAAAAGTGCGTTTATAGATATTTTCCAAGTGCGATTGCCTGTGTTCCTTTGCCCATTTCATAACACGGATAAAGCGGTTGCCGTGCTTTTTGGAAAGGTCGTAAAAACTCATTCCGGTTTCTATATCATGCATAATTTCGGTTAAGTCGGTGCGTTCGCCGTCCTCGATATGCGCGTCAACGCCGATATTTTCTTTTGAAAGACACTTTTTGATACCACTAAACCATTTCGGTTGAGCGAACTCAAAATATCCCTGATAGTGTTCCGTACCCGTTTCGGGAGCGCGTTCCCGCTGAAAGACCACATAGCGCAAGTCCTTTACGGTTTGCAGGTACTCCATAAATTCTTGTTCGGTTTGCACGGGGTTGTTTATCGTAAAGCACCAGTCGCGTGCCTGTGAATTTCTTTTTGTTTCGGTCGTTTCGTCCGATACAGATAAATCTATTTTAATCTTATCGTCCATAATACCCCCGCAAAGAGTGAAAATGTGTTACACGTTACGGGGTGGACTGGTAATACTAAGTCCACCCGCGCATTGCCCGTCATCGGTGCAGAAGATCGGCGGGCAATACATATATGAGCGTTTCTTTCATACGCTTTTTGCGTTCTTCCGCTTGCCGCGCAATTTCCCGCAGGCTCTTACCCTCGTAAAACACCGCTTGCACAAGCCGCTTTTGCTTGTCCGATAGTGCCACCATTGCTCTATGTATTCGCTCTTCGTCCTCACTCCGTAACAGAACGGAAAAAGGATCGGCGGCAGGACTTGCAAAATCTATCCCGTTTTCGTTTAAGTTTTCCAATGAGATATGCCGCCGCGTTTCTTTCCAATGGTTGCGCTTTTCCTGTTGCACAAGTTCGGCGTATAAAGTGTAAAATTCGTCCGTAACCTCGATTTCGCTTGTCGTGCCGTCCGCAAATATGTACTTGATTGTCTGCAAAAAAATTGTCCTCTCGATTGAATTTTGAAAACGATAAAATTTCCAAAATTCGCGCGGAAGGACTGCGGGCTTTTATAATGCAACTTTTTTCGCAGGGTATAAAAAAAGCGCTCACGCTTTTGTGCGTGAACGCCTTGACTTTGTTATTTAATTTTCTTCGTTTTTCTCTTTGTCTTTT
>CALUXI010000037.1 GCA_944324705.1 uncultured Acholeplasmatales bacterium | reverse complement strand
AACGATTGATTATATATATAATATATAAAAAATCGTTGAGTTAATAATTTATTGAAATCAAAGTGGCAAAGATGGGAGGTCGTTTTTTAAGTTTATTTGTTGATTTAAAAATGTTATAATATACATAATTATGTTAATTATTATGGAGAGTAGTATATGGATTCAGGGAATATAAAAAAGTTGAAAAATGAACTAAATCAAATTAAAAATCTTAAGATTAAAGTGGAAAACATCTATGACCATCGTTATGACAACCAAATACCAAAGGGAATTAAGGTGTATAACTTAGCTTGTAGTATCATGTTTGTAGATATGAGAAACTCTACAGATATGACCGATGAAAATGGCAAAAAAAATATGACAAAGATATATAAAATGTTTGCCAAATTAGTGATAACAGCTATAGAAGAAAATGGTGGTAGAGTTTATCAAATTATGGGTGATGGTATGCTTTGTTCATTTATAGGTGATGAAAACAAAAATTCCGGTGAAAAAGCTTTTAATGCAGCAAAGACCATCAATGATTATTTAAAAGATGTATACAATGAAATAGTCGAAGATTCTTGGAAGATTAGTTGTGGTATTGGTATTAGAACCGGACACATCTTTATAAATAGAATTGGGACTAGAGGCAAAAACAAAACTTGTAAGGTTGCCTACCCAAGTTCCATTACTAACTATGCGTGCAAACTTTGTAATCAAGCTGAAGGTGGACAGGTGCTATTCGATGATGCGACCTATAATCAAATTAAGAATAAAGATTTGATTAAAGAAGTAGATAAGAATAAACTGGGTACTTGTAAGAATATAGTTGGTAATATATGGGAGATTAAGTATGGAGAATAAAAGTTATACTAGGGAAGATGCCTACAATACATTAAATATGATTAATGAATGGATACGTAATTTGGACACTAAAACATCAATTTTGATGGCGATGGTAACACTATTTTCAGGACTATTAGTTGTAAAAATTGATGATATAAAAAGCATAATAGATTTTTCTTCCAATCCAGCTATTAGTACTATGTTTGTTATTATTATTTTGGCATATATTTGCTCTTATGCGTGTGTATTTTGTTTTAGTTTTATGTCCTTATATGCAAGAAAAAATAAGGCTAAAGATAACAATAATTCAATATTCTTTTTTGGTACAATTTCAACTTTAAGTAAAGAAGAGTTTATAAAAGATACATCAAAAATTAAAGATGAAGATGTACTAAATGACTTGAAAATGCAGATTTTAATTAATTCTAAAATTGCTAATAGAAAATATCATTGCTTTAATAAGAGTTTAATATCTGCTAGTGTATTATTTATTTGTATGATAATATTGTTAATATTTATATTTATAATATAAAGAATTGATTTAAATATTGTTAATTTGTTTTTTTGAAAAGATTTAATTATATTGATGAAATGAGAATTATTAGAGTGCATAATAAAAAAAGTGGCGCTGGTTGATTTGTAAAATAGATTTGTTTCATTTGAAGGTATGTAGCTAGTATCTTCAAAAAGTTTAGTAGAGAGTTTGTGCATAACATAGAAGGAAAGTTGGTAATTAATGATGAAGATTGTTGATGATTTGATAAAAGTTATTGATTCATATACCCCAGACTACTCAAAAAAACCTAGTGAAATTAAGTTGATAATAGGAGAAGTTGGTTATAATGGTTTTTGTGACAATGAAAAGTACTGTATTAATACTAAGATAGAGTACTACAAAGAATTCAAACAATCATAGGATATTTACAACTAGCTATAACTTATGATATAAAATATTATGTATTAAGTTTATATTAATGGGTGCAACAGCAATTTGAATATATACATATATTTAAACAATTAAATTTACTAATTAATTAGTAATTAAATGGGAAATTAAAATATTAATAAATAAGCAGGTAAGATTATGGAATTTAAAACTAGAAAAGTAAAAACATGCACTATTTATTCATTGAAAGAATACATTGATGTTATTGCTAATTTAAAAGAGGATTTTAAAAAAATATTTAATAATGATTATGGCTTTGATACTATTGATAAGACAATAGAATTTGATCAAAAAGAAATAAAATCAGAGAAAGATTTTTTTGAAAGAAATCGTATATATAATGATTACAATACATATTCTAAATATATACCTACAATTGGCTTTGACACTAATGTAAATGATGAAGAGTTGAATCAAAAAATAATGTTTTTTTATAGAGGACTATATGATGAATCTTACGATTTAAAACCAAGTTGTGTTAGAGGGTCTAATTATAGGAGAGAAAAATATTATTATGATAATATTAAAGTATTATGCTCTAATTATTTTCCATACAAGTCACATTTAAATGATTTAGTGACAATGCAACATTATGATGCTCCAACAAGGCTATTAGATGTAACTACTAATCCGTTAGTTGCTTTGTTTTTTGCCTGTAAAGATTTTACTGATAAAGATAAGTCAGATAGAGGTAAGGTATATGTATTTGCTGAGGCATACAAAAATATTTTATTTTCAGACAGCGATAAGGCAGTAATTTTGGCATGTCTAGCAAAATTCTCACTTGATGAACAACAACAAATATATAATGCTTGTATTAGAAAAATAAAAAGTGATGGTTACTTTGCTAAATTTGATGCACCGAATAACGGTAAAATAATTGAAAAACTATACCATGAGATTAGATATGAAAAGAATTTTGATAAATTAATTTATGCTAAAGATATTTTAAATTCTTTTTTTGTACAACCGCAAAAAACTAACCCTAGAATACAAAATCAAAGTGGAGCTTTTTTGTTATGTGGGTTAGCTAAATATCCTAATGATTATGATACAAGAATAAGAGAAAAAATTTTAGTGGAAATAACAGTAGAAAATAGAGATACGATTTTAAAGGAATTAGATACCCTTAATATTCACGAGGCATTTTTGTTTCCAGAAATAGATAAAGTCGCTAAATATCTAAAAACTCAATAGCGGAAAAATGACGTAAGAGTTTGAATATACTTTTCAATCAAAATGATTAGCACTATATTTAAATATTTGTAATTGATAAATGATAAAGTAACTTATATTATTAGTTATTCTATAATTAAATAAAAATATAATCATTTTTGAAAATTAAGAAGTATTTATTAAACATAATAAATTATATGAGGTAAGTAGTGATGAAAAAGTTAATGCTTAATGATATATTGCATCTTTCTGCAGATCAAATTGATAATTCGAAGATTGGATTAAATATGAAATGGAATGGTAGAAGTCATTTTTCAAATTGGTATGAGAGTGACGAATACAATAGAGATACTGACTTTAATTATGCGTCCCATTATGGTAATAATCGAAATTATACTAAAATAGGACAGTGGAGTTTTGGTTTTGTTAGACTTCAAGATGATCCAAATAAGTGGCTTCTTATTTCAGTTGGCGAGATAACATCGATTCCAACTGTTGATAAAAGAGGAGCCTGTGAACATATTGAAATAGAAGAATTTCAAGGTTTAATAGGAAGATTAATAATCAGAATTCATAAAGGAAATACTTTCTCACGATACATTTTTGAAATGAATCGTTTCATAAATGAAGCAGAAGTTGTTGAGATTCTTCCCAATGTATATGAACCAATAAAATTTGAAGGATTTGATAAAGTACATCTTTCTTTTCAAACACTAAAACACATTTTAAATGGACACAAATATTACGATTATCGTGCTGCACTTATGGGCATAAAAGGTATTTATTGTTTGACAGATAAGAAACAAGGTAAATTTTATATTGGTTCTGCGTATGGAGTAGAAGGTGTTTTACAAAGGTGGTCAAACTATATTGATAACAAGACTGGTGGGAACCAAGCATTAATTGAACTTTACCAAAAAGAAGGCGATAAATATTTTGAGGAAAATTTTGAATATACAATAATTGAAACATTTGAAAAAAAGACTGAAACAAGTAAAATTATAGATAGAGAAAACTATTGGAAAAAAGTGTTTAAAACTAAAGAAAATGGTTATAATAGGAATTAGAAAAGTTTTATTGTTATCCATAGATAGAAATAGTTTTAATATTAGTATCATAAATGGACTTTTTATGTAAAATATTTTTATTTTGTTTCATTTTAATTTTTAATTGAAATAGCTTGTAAATTATGTAAATATTAAAGCTATTATAGATGATATTATAGTAAAAGACATCTAGTCTTAAACATATCCTTCGTGTTTGTCAGCGGAAATAGATGAAAAGTATCTAGTTTATTTGAAACCACAACGATGTTTAAATTTAGTTTTTTTTATGTTACTATTCATGTCGAGACTATAGCCAAACTCTTGTACAATGAAACTGCTTAACCTTCTAAATAAATTTAGTCTTATTTATAATAAAAAGGTAAAAAAATAATAAGTTTAACTATACGTAGCTTCACCAAAGGAGTATTATTCGCACACCTATCTCTTCTAAGAAGGGTTCGTAATAGTTGTTTCGGTTACACATAAAACAAGGTTGTTACATAAAAAGTAACGCCTTTTTTATTTTGGTTCTTTAAATTAATTGGGGGGCTAGAATTAATTGGTTTATATTATTAAAAATTAAAACGGATGGAGGATATTTTACTTAATGTATAAACAGGTGATTGTAATAGTTACCATTGTTTTTTATTAAGATTAAACATAGGTATTGCGTGATGGATAGAGTTTAGAGTAATCAGTACATATGTTTATGCAAAAGAATAATTTTTTTCAAGAATACGAGGAGGTGTATTTATTAAAAAATCTACTTCGGATAATTTAATATACTAAAATAGCATATTTCTATAAGTTATTAATTCTAAAACTAAATATAATAACTACACTTTATCAAAGCTAGGTGAAGTATGTATTAAAAACACACCACTTTAATGGAATGTTTCTTCTAGATTTTAATCTCAAGTGTAAAATTAAATTAAAACTCGATATAAAAAAGTGTAAAATAAGACTGAGGTGACTTACAAATGTTATTTAAACGAAAGATTTTAAATGAAATTTACAAATGGAAAGAATCACTTAAAATCAAAAAAAGAGCCTTAGTTATAAAAGGTTTAAGACAAGTTGGTAAGACTACAATAGTTCAGGAATTCTGCAAAAAAATTATGATAATGTTGTTTATATTAATTTTATGAATAATGTGTCAATTAAAAGAGTTTTTGATGGTGATTTAATCGTAGATAACATGATAAGAGATTTATCTGGTTCTTTAATTGGAACAAAATTTGTTCCTAATAAAACAGTTATAATATTCGATGAATTACAAGAATGTGTTAATGCCCGCTCAGCTATTAAACCTTTTATGTTAGATGGTAGATTTGATATTATAGCTACTGGGTCTTTGATTGGCTTAAGAGGCTATAATAAAAAGGAGAGCAAAGGTATACCAACTGGTTTTGAATATTTTCTAGAAATGTATCCGATGGATTTTCAAGAATATTTATGGGCTAGAGGAATTAATGATGAAACAATAAACTATTTGAAAGAATGCTATTTAAAAAAACAAAAAGTTAGTGATTCTATTAATGTAAATATGATGTCCTATTTTAAGGAATACTTATGTGTTGGTGGAATGCCCGATGCTGTTAATACTTTTATATTAACTAAGGATTTAAACCAAGTATATGACGTTCAAAAATATATTCTTGAACAATATAAAGATGATTTTGGTAAACATTTAGATAAAAACGAGGAAAAAACTATTAACAAAACGGAATTAATTCGGATTATGCAAGTCTATAATTCGATACCGAATCAATTAGCTAAAGAAAACAAAAAATTTCAGTATTCAGTTGTTGATAGCCATGCTAAAGGGAGAAAATATCGCAATGCCATTAGTTGGTTAGAAGAGTTTGGTTTTATCAAAATTTGTTATAATTTAAATTCATTAGAGTTACTTTTAGAAGGAAATAAAAAAGATAATGATTTTAAAGTATATGTAACGGATACAGGATTATTTGTTTCGATGTTAGAAAGAGAGACAGTAGGGAATATACTTAGTGGTAATTTAAAAGTATATAAAGGTGCAATATTTGAAAATCTTATTGCGGAAGCTTTAATTAAATCAGGTAAAAAGCTTTATTTTTACAGCAAATCAAGTGGGCTTGAAATAGATTTTGTTGAGATAATTGACAATGAACTAACTTTGATTGAAGTAAAATCAACTAATGGCAATAGCAAATCATTGAAAGAAGTTCTTAATAATAAAAAATATAATAATATTTCTAAAGCTATAAAATTAATAGATGGAAATATTGGATATTCAAATAATATATATACTATACCACTTTATATGGCATTTTTATTAAAATAAATATGATTTACAAAACGTAAAAATTAGAGCCAGGAATCTCCATTAGCAAAATCCTTACTTAATTTAAAAATAAGGAACGAAGATGTTCTTATTTTTAGGTGTGATGGGGATGATACTAATCTAACTTCAATCTTGCTCTTTATTTATTTAAAAAAGATAATATATTTGATGTAAAATGTTTCTAGTTTGTCTTCTAATGCTAATTTCATAAATAAAACCCCATAAGTTTTTCCAATTTTACTTGGTCTAACTTATTTGATTCACTCTACTATATATGTTAGCGCTAAAATAAGAATGTTCAATTGTACATTTTTATATTGCCATTAACAAGGTTTTATGATCTACAAATAAGTATTTAATATAACTGACCTCATGTTAAACTTCTAATTAAGAATTTATTAAAGCATAATGATTAGCATTTACTTATCTTAATATTAATAAAATTTTAATTGATTTAGATAATGATTAAATGTAAAAATTATAAACATAAATTTGTGTGTTTGCATTTTGTACAAAAATGACATAATAATTATGACAGCTAACTAATAGTAGTTTAGTTAATTATTTTAATTCAAAACCATTCCTAAAATTATATGCAAAATAAAAGTTTTTGTAATACATTCCTAAAACTTGAAATATTAGGTATTTAAATGTATAATGAAGATAAGAAAGGAATGATAACTATGAATATTATTCGCAGAGAGTACTTAGACAGGTTAATAGCATTTAAAGATAAACAACTTATTAAAATTGTTACAGGAATTAGAAGGTGTGGTAAATCGACATTGTTTGAAATTTATCAAGATTATTTGATTTCTAATAATGTTACTCCTGACCAAATTATAAGTATCAATTTTGAAGATTACGATTATGAAGAATTGTTAGAGCCTAAACATCTTTATGAATATATTAAATCTAAAATAATTATTGATAAGAAGATGTATGTATTTTTAGATGAAGTCCAAAATGTTAAAGATTTCCATAAAGTTGTAGATAGCTTATTTATAAAGAAGAATATCGATTTATATATTACAGGTTCTAATGCTTATATGCTTTCCTCAGATATAGCAACATTAATATCCGGGCGTTATGTTGAAATAAAAATGTTACCACTCTCTTTTAAAGAATACATATTGAGTACAGGCAATGAAAATGAATTACAAAGAAAATATCGTGAGTATATTGAATTTAGTTCGTTTCCATATGTATTAGAACTAAATAAAAATAAAAAGATTATAGAGGATTACCTAGATGGTTTATTAAATACAATTATATTAAAAGATGTTGTTCAAAGACATAAAATAGCAGATATTTTAATGTTTAAGAGTATTTTACGTTTTTTGTTTGATAACATTGGCAATCAACTATCTAGTAAAAAGATTGCCGACACTCTAACGTCTAATGGTAGAAAAATCGATTCTAAAACAGTTGAAAAATATATTAATGCCTTAATTGGAAGTTATGTAATCTATCAAGCTAATAGATACAATATAAAGGGTAAAGAATATTTGAAGACCTTAGAAAAGTATTATGTTGTTGACATAGGGCTAAGGTATGCTTTGTTAGGGTCTAGTCCGTATGATACAGGTCATACCTTGGAAAATGTTATTTATTTAGAATTAATTAGAAGAGGCTATGAAGTATATGTTGGTAAGATTAATGATTTAGAGGTTGATTTTGTTGCTATGAAAGAAAATAAAATTATATATTTTCAAGTAGCAGCAACTACAAGAGATAATCAAACATTAGCAAGAGAGTTAGCTTCATTAGAAAAGATTAGTGACCATTATCAAAAATTTATTCTAACACTAGATGATGATCCAGAAACAAATTATAATGGGATAAGAAAAATTAATGCTTTAGATTGGTTATTAGGAAAGGTTCAATAACAATAAATAAGGAACTAAGATGTTCGTATTTTTAGGTGTGATGGGGATGATACTAATCTAACTTCAGTCTTGCTCTTTATTTATTTAAAAAAGATAATATATTTGATGTAAAATGTTTCTAGTTTGTCTTCTAATATTAATTTCATAAATAAAACCCCATAAGTCTTTCCAATTTTACTTGGTCCAACTTATGGGGTTCACTATATTTTAAGACCTTTTTATAATATATGCTTAATCCTAAAAAATGTTATATTTAAGCCATATAATGTCTAATTATCATAGATATTTTATAATATCATTATCAATAAATTCCATTTGTTTTAACAATTTATTTAATGCTTCATCACCATCTAAAACTTTTACAATTTTAAGTGGTAATAACATATTACTTGCTACACTTCTAGCAGTGAAAAAAGGTTTGTCATAAACAACATAGGTATTTTTAAAATTACCTAAATAATCTTTATTTAAAGCTGGGAAACAAGTGTAATTTTTATTTTTTAACAAATTAAGTTCACCAAAATAAGTGGGTCCACTACAAATTGCTGCTAAATATTTATTATGTTCATAAAAATATTTAATAGCCTCGTTAGTTTCTTCATTAGGAATATAGCCTCCGCCTGGTAAAAATAACAAATCAAAATCAGCATAGGTTAAGTCTTTTAACAAAGTTAAATTATTATAATTTATATCATGTTTACCTTTAATTTCCTTTGTTGTAGCAGCTAAAGTTAAGTCATAACCTGCTCTTTTTAACACTATTATAGTTCCGGTTGCTTCAAGTTCTTCAAAACCTTGATTTAATATTACTAATACTTTCATGATTAACCTCCATAAATATGATACTCTTAATAGCTGTAAAAATAAATACTTAGTTATTATTGTTTTTAAATATGAATGGATGTGTTATAACCTGAGTTTTACAGTTGTTATGCTACAAAAGCCGATTACCTACTCGATTAAGTAAGTGACCGGCTTTTT
>CALUXI010000036.1 GCA_944324705.1 uncultured Acholeplasmatales bacterium | reverse complement strand
TCTTTTTGCTCAATTTCCTTATCGAAATTGTTATTTAATTTCGACACGCTTCGTCATATATAGTTTTCAAAGATTAAATTTGTTGGCTTCTCAAATCAGCCGTTGTTTAGTATATCATAACGACTATAGGATGTCAACAACAAATTTTAATTTTTTTAGTGGTGGTTGGGGACGGTTTCGAACCGCCGAACCCTTAGGGAGCAGATTTACAGTCTGCCGCGTTTAGCCTCTTCGCTACCCAACCATAATTATTAAAAACATCCTTTATTCAAGTGCTTTTTAATGATACTACAAGTATTAATTAAAATCAAGCATAATTTTTATTTTTTTAATATTTTTTAATATTAGGTTAAATTATATTTATAAACTACCAATCAGCCTATCCTTATATATATTATATATGGGGAAAGTTTTATTCTTTCCCCATACTCTTATTGTATTCTTCTTTAATAATTAATTCTTTTTTACTTAAAATTGGTTTAACTTTTTTATCCAGTTCAAAAGAAGGTATCATAATTATCCTTTTACATTCTAAACATTCAAGCTTAATATCAACACCAGTTCTTATAATTTTCCATCTATTTGAACCACAAACATGATTCTTTTTTGTAAAAACTATATCACCTAATTTATACATACTATCACCTTTACAATGGATTATTTTTTATTTTAGCAAAACTTCTAGGATATTTTTTATTACATTCTTTTACTTTTTTAAATAAATAAATTTGTCTAACTCCATAATTATTAGGTAAGTTAAAAGTAAATGTTTTTTCTAATCTTGCTCCTAATATAGCAATGGCATTTGTTGCTTCTTTTAATTCTTCTTCATTACTTCCTTTTAAAGCAACAAAATAACCACCAACTTTAACTAGAGGTAAACACAATTCGGCTAATATATTGAGTTTAGCAACAGCTCTTGCTGTTACTATATCAAAACTTGATCTTTTTTCTTTAACATAATCCTCAGCTCTAACATGTATAGCCTTGACATTATCTAAATTCAATTTATTAATTAAATTATTTAAAAAAGTAATTCTTTTTTGTAATGCATCAATAATTACAACTTTACAATTTGTAAAAATAGCTAGCGGAATGCCAGGAAAACCAGCTCCAGATCCGACATCACATAAATTTTTATCATTAATATCTATAACTTTTGTTAATAATAATGAATCATAAAAATGTTTAATATAAACTTCTTCATAATCGGTTATGGCCGTCAAATTCAAATGTTCATTAGTTTCTACTAATTCCTTATAATAAGTATCTAAAGTATTAAGTTTAACATCACAGCCTGGAAATATACTTAAAATAGCCTCTTTACCTTGCATAATTGGCCTCTATATAAATTATTAAAACACTGATGTCTGCTGGATTTACACCACTAATTCTAGTAGCTTGACCAATAGTTTGTGGTTTTATCTTTTTTAATTTTTCTCTTGCTTCTAAGGCAATATTTCCCACTTTATCATAATCAATAGAACTTGGAATCAACATATTTTCATAAATATTCATTTTTTCAGCTTGACTTATTGTTTTAGAAATATAACCTTCATACTTAATACTAATTTCTACTTGTTCTAATACTTCTTCATCTAAATTAATGACATCTAAATATAATTCATTATTTTTACAAATGTTTAAGATATCATCACAACTAATATCTGGTCTTTTTAACAAATTAAAGATTGTACTTGATTCCTTGAAATTTTGGCCTACAAAATAAGTATTTAAATAATTTAAACCTATCTTATATTCCTTAAATAAATTTAAATAATTTTTAATCAATTCTTTTTTCTTAATAAACTTCTCATGTTGTTCTTCATTTATTAAACCATAATAATAACCATATTCTCTAAGTCTTAAATCAGCATTATCATGTCTTAATAATAAACGGTACTCTGCTCTAGAAGTTAATAATCGATATGGTTCTTTAGTCCCTTTAGTTACTAAATCGTCGATCATTACCCCAATATATGCTTCGTCTCTTTTTAAAATTAATGGCTTTTTACCAATTAAGGAACTAGCTGCATTAATGCCAGCTATTAAACCTTGCCCAGCTGCCTCCTCATAACCAGATGTTCCATTAATTTGCCCAGCCGTGTATAATCCTTTTATTATTTTTGTCTCTAAAGTTGGATAGATGTTTAAAGGATTTATTGCATCATATTCAATAGCGTACGCATATCTTTTAACTTTACAATTTTCTAATCCCTTTAACATATGAATCATTTTATCTTGAACTTCTACTGACATTGAGGTAGAAAAGCCTTGAATATATGTTTCATCAAGTTCTAAACTCTCAGGTTCTAAAAATATTTGATGTCTATCTTTGTCCTTAAAACGAACAATTTTATCTTCAATTGATGGGCAATATCTAGGACCTACACCTTCAACTATTCCACCATACATAGCACTATCGTTTAAATGTTCTAAGATATATTTATGTAATTTAGTATCTGTATATGTCAAATAACAAGGAACGCTAACTTTTAAAATTGATTCATAACCAGGATCAAAACTAAACCTACGTAATTTAGCATCCCCCGGCTCTAATTTAGTTGCTGAAAAATCAATAGTATCTGTATAAATACGTGCCGGTGTACCAGTCTTTAATCTTTGAACTTCAAATCCTAATTCATTTAATTGTTTTGATAAACCATAACTAGTTCTTTGACTATCAGGTCCCTCTAAAGAAATAACTTTACCTCTTAAAATTCTACTGTTCAAATAAGTACCCGTTGTTAATATTACTTTTTTAGAAATTATTTTGCTACCATCCTCTAAAATAACACCTTTAACTTCGTCACCTTCAATTATTAATGACTCAACAATTGCTTCTTTTAAGGTTAAATTTTCTGTATTTTCAAGATGCTTTTTCATTTCTTTTACATAAAGTAGTTTGTCTTCCTGAAATCTTAAAGCCCAAACTGCCGGGCCTTTTGAACTATTCAATAATTTAGTTTGAATTTGACATAAATCAGCATTTTTACCCATATAACCGCCTAAAGCATCAATTTCTCTAACAACAACACCTTTAGCCGGACCCCCAATAGAAGGATTACATGGCATTGAACCAACCATATTTAAGTTACCCGTTACAAGTAATGCTTTAAGCCCCATTTTAGCAACTGCTAATGCTGCCTCACAGCCAGCATGACCACCACCGACTATTATAACATCATACATTATCTTAAAGCTCCTTTCTAAAACTTATAACTATTATGCTGTTAAATATAAATATAACAATTTCATTGTTTCATCAATTGCCTTTAAATGTGTTCTTTCCATACCATGACTAGCAGCAACACCAGGACCTATCAATGCTCCCTGACAATCAATTCCTGCTCGCCAAGCTGCCCCAACATCAGAACCATAAAAAGGGAAAATATCTACAACGTAATTTATATTATTTTCCTTTGCCAATTTAATTAATTTATTAGTTAATTCATAACTATAAGGACCACCACTATCTTTAGCCGCAATACTGCATGCCTCTTCATTGCCAGCTAAATCAAGTCCCACACACCCCATATCACATGTTACAAACTCACTAATATTTTTAGCTAAAGCACTAGCACCATGTCCTACTTCTTCTTGATGCACAAAATAAAAATATGTCATATAATGTGGTTTAACTTTCTTTTCTTTTAACTCTTTCAAAACTCCAAGTAAAAGGCAAACTGAAGCCTTATCATCTATAAAGCGTGATTTTAAATAATTAGATTTTGTAATAGTAGTTTTAGGATCAATAAAAACATAATCCCCATTATTTATACCTAACTTTAAAACATCTTCTTTATTCTTAACTACCTCATCAATACGAACAATTAAATGTTCAAAATCTCTTGGCATACTTTTACTGTCAGAATATACATGAACAGATGGGCTTTTTGATAAAATAGTTCCTGTATAACTTGAACCAAAACGAGTTTGAATCTTACAATATTCTCCATCTAAAGTAGGCGCTAAAGGACCTCCTACATTAGTAACATTTAAAGTTCCATCACTATTTATACTTCTAACCATTAAACCTAAAGTATCAGCATGAGCTGAAGTGGCAACAATTTTACTATTATCATGACCTTCTACTTTAACAACAATTGTATTTTTATTTAATACTTCATACTCATATCCTAATTTTAATAAAATATTAATTATTACTTTATTAACCTCAATATCATAACCACTAGGAGAATCGGTTAAAAATATTTGTGGAATTATTTCTTTAATAAAACTTTCTTGCATAATATCACCATAACTTATGAACACTTTCTCTAATATACTTATTATAAACTTCTTTAACTTTATCTAAATCTTTAGTACTGAACTTATAATCAATAGCTTTAATATTTTCTAATACTTGCATATGATTACTTGCACCTGGAATAACAGTTGATACAGCACTATTTTGATAACAAAAAGCTAGGGCAGGAACAACTAAATTATCGCCAAAATAAGCCTTTAATTCATCTACAGCCTTTAATCCCAATTCATAATCTACACCACTAAATGTTTCACCTTTATCAAATGACTCACCATTTCTATTATATGTTCTATGGTCATTTAAACCAAACTTAGTATCACGATTATATTTCCCTGTTAATAAGCCACTAGCTAAAGGCACTCTAACTATAATTCCAACTCCTTTGGCTTCAGCTTTTGCAAATAATTCTTCTTCTAGCTTTAATCTAAACATATTATATATAATTTCTATTGCTGAAATATTATATTCTAAAGCTTTTAAAGCCTCACTAACTTTTTCTACTGAAACACCATAATTTTTTATAAGTCCTATTTCTTTTAAATAGTCTAAATAACTAAATAATTCTTTATTTTCATATACTTCACTAGGTGGACAATGTAATAAAATCAAATCTAATGGCTTACCAAGATTTTCAATTGAAGAATTAACATACTTTAATATATTATCTTTATTATAACTATCTATAGTATGAGGATTAGCTTTTCTACCACATTTAGTTATTACAAAAATTTTATCTTTTTTATCTTTAATAAATTCCCCAATTGTCTTTTCACTTAAACCACCCTGATAAATATCAGCTGTATCAAAACAATTTATTCCATTTGTATATGCTGTTTCTAATATTTTCAAAGCTTCTTCTTTATTAAATTTTTCACCCCATTTACCACCTAATTGCCATGTCCCTAATGAGATTAAAGAAACTTTACTATTACAAAAATCACGATAAACCATATTATACTCCTTTAATAAAATAAGTGAGGAAGCCCCCACTTATTATAATTTAAATGATGACTTAAGTTCACAACTTCTATTAAATACTAAATTAGAAGCTGTGCTATCTTTATCTAAAATATAATAGCCATTACGAACAAATTGATATCGTGTACCAATTTTATCATCTTTAAATGACTCTTCTACATAACCTTCGTATTCATGTAAAGAATTAGGATTTAATTTTTCCATAAAATCTAAATCTTTATTCTCTGCTGTTTCATCAAGCATTAATGGTTCAAATTGTCTAAAAGTAGCTTTTAAAGCTGTAGTGGCTTCTACAAAATGAATATTACCATTAGGTTTTCTACCTTCAAAACCACTGCCAGATTTAGTTTCAGGATCATATGTACAATGAATTTCTACAATATTACCATTCTCATCTTTAATAACACTATTACATTTAACAAAGTAAGCATGCATAAATCTAACTTCTACATCTTTAGCTAATCTTTTCCATTTTTTATTAGGTTTTTCTTCTAAAAAATCTTCTTGTTCAATATAACAATATTTAGAGAACGCTATTTTACGGTTACCTAATTCTTCATTTTCAGAATTATTTGGACAATCTAAATATTCAATTTGTCCTTCAGGATAGTTATCAATTACAACTTTTAATGGGTGAACTATTGCATTCTTACGCATAGTTTTAAGTTTTAAATCTTCTCTTAAAGCTTCATCAAGTTGAGAACTATCAACCGTACTATTAACTCTTGATAAACCTGTACTTAAAATAAAGTTTTTAATAGCTTCTGGAGTAAATCCTCTTCTTCTTAAACCAACTAAAGTAGGCATTCTAGGATCATCATAACCACTAACTTTCTTACTATCAACTAATTGCTTAATATAACGTTTAGACATAATAGTATTAGTGATGTTTAAACGACCAAATTCATATTGATGAGGAGTATGTTCCATCTCACAGTTTTCAATGAACCAATCATATAAAATACGATGATTATCATATTCTAAAGAGCATAAACTATGTGTAATACCTTCAAAACTATCTTGTAATGGATGAGCAAAATCATACATTGGGAAAATACACCATTTTCTACCTTGACGATGATGTTCAATATGCATAATCCTATACATTGCCGGATCACGCATATTCATGTTAGGATGTGCCATATCAATTTTAGCTCTCAAAGTTTTTTCACCATCTTTATATTTGCCATCACGCATTTCAGCAAATAACTTTAAATTTTCTTCTACACTACGATTACGGTATGGTGAATTTGTACCTGGAGTAGTTAATGTACCACGCATTTTAGACATTTCTTCTTGTGATAAATCATCAACATAAGCTAAACCTTTTTTAATCAATAAAATAGCTTTCTCATAAGTTTTTTCAAAATAATCTGAGCCATAGAAGACATTTTTAGGAGTATAACCTAGCCATTTTAAATCGGCAATTATACCATCAACAAATTCCTGTCCTTCCTTAGCTGGATTTGTATCATCAAATCTTAAATTAGTATATCCATTAAAAGCTTTAGCCAACTCAAAGTTAGTAATAATAGCTCTTGCATGACCAATATGTAAATAAGCATTTGGTTCTGGTGGAAACCGAGTAATTATTTCATTTACACGTCCTTCTTTAAGATCATCTTCCATAATAGTTTTAATAAAATTATTAATTTCCATAAAAATCACCATTTCAATTATACTATTTTTTATTATACTAAGCAAAATATTTTTTCTTTGTCAACTCACATTTTTCAAATATTAATTTAATTTTTATTTCCACCAATTTGAAAGTAAATTTTTTAAAGCAGTACTTTTTTTATTTTCATAATCACATAAAACTAATATTTCTTCACTACTATGTCCTAACTGCATCATAAGCTCGCGACAACTGCCACAAGGCATAATGACATCCCCAACATTATTTATAGCTAGAACTTGTTTAATTATATTCTCACCATTTGTAATCATATTAGCTATGGCATTTCTTTCTGCACACATTCCCAAAGAACATGCTGTATCAATACATACACCTACATAAATATTATTATTTTCAGTTAATAAAGCCGCTGAGACTGATCCCGCTTCAATTGATGAAGAAATTATTCTTTGATATTGAACTTTTCGTGCCGAAAGATATAAATTGTCCCAACTAGAATCATATTCTTTTAAAGCTTTTCTTTCACACTCTTTTATAAAACTATCTTTACCAATACAATATTTTTCAATATCATAAGGATATTTTATAGCTAACTCTTTCTTTAACTTAGCATATTCATCTCTTTTTTCAGCATGACTTTCTAAATAGTTTTTAAAAGCTAAGTGTCTAATAATATTTTCTTTGTCTTCAACTTGAAAAATATGTATTTGATGAGTTCGGTTATCGCCACCTTTACGCAAATACCTACGTCCTTTAATACCAAATTCACCTAAATATTCATAGCCAAGTTCAATAAATTTTTCCTTAATATTATCTACTTCAATTAAACTTCTAACAACTATCATAATATCTATAATAGGTTTTGCCGTTAAACCTAAAATAGATGTACTTCCAATATGATAAATAGCTAAATAATTCTCTTTTAAAATTGGTATTAACTTTTCTTTTTCTTCTTGATATTTTAGCTGCCATTCCAAACAATAATCTTTGACAACTACATGCTGTGCCATATATTAACCTCTTCCTAAAAATAAAAGGCGTTAGCTCTTAAATAATGCTAACACCAATTAATTTAATACTTATAATGTAATAACTTCTAAAGTTGTAGCTGTAACTTTTAATACTTTAGCACCTTCGCCTAAGCCTAATTTTTCTTTAGCAGCAGCTAATGCATCATCAATAGTACCAACTAAACCTTGAATGCCCCAATAAATTGATAATGTACGACAATCTCTATCATTATCACAAGCAAAGAATACATCAGCATCAGGACGATATGTAGATAATGCCATAGCGAAATCAGTATCACCACAAGCAACAACAGCGTCTACATCATATTTTGAACAAATTGTAGCTACAGATAAACCAACAATATAATCATCTGATACTTCTTCTTTAGTATATACTACATTATCAATCATTAAATCATGATCGATTGCTTCTTCAGCTTTTTCATCAATCTTAGCCATATAAGAAACTGATTCATAAGGGTAATCACCTTGAGCTGATTCACCTGATAACATTGTACAACCAGTACCATCTAATACAGCATTGTAAACATCACTAACTTCAGCACGAGTAGGACGTGGGTTTTGTTGCATTGAATCTAACATTTGTGTAGCAGTAATGATAATCTTACCTTGAGATTGAGCTAAGAAAATCATTTGTTTTTGATATTCAGGAACATCCCAAGCATCAACGCCAACACCTAAATCACCACGAGCAACCATTACACCATCAGATAATCTAACAATATCTTCCATATTGTCAATACCTTCTTGGTTTTCAATCTTAGAAATAATCTTAATATGATCATTACCCTTAGCTGCTAAGATAGCTCTAATGTCAGCAATGTCTTGAGGACGACGAACAAATGAAGCTGCAATGAAATCTAAATCTTGATCACATGCAAATTCAATATCTGCTTTATCTTTAGGTGAAATATAATCCATATTTAAAATTACGCCTGGAACGTTACAATTACGTTTATTTTTTAATTTACGATCATTTTCAACACGACATACTAATTCATGATTAACATCGTCTTTTTCAATAACAGTAAATGTTAAATTACCATCTTCAATTAAAATTTGACCACCAACATGGATATCTTCATATAAACCAGCATAAGAAATAGCAACTTTATCCTTATTGCCTAAGAATGAATAATCCATAGTAACACGAATAATATCACCTTTATGTAACATAACTGGTTCATCATTTTCTAAATAACCTGTTCTAATTTCAGGTCCTTTAGTATCTAACATTAAACCAACATGCCAATTATTTTCTTTATTTAATTCTTTAACATTTTTAATACGGAACCCTTGTTCTTCATAATCACCATGTGAGAAGTTCATTCTCATTACATTCATGCCAGCTTCGCCAATTAATTTTCTTAAAGATTCCTTTTGTTCACTAGCTGGACCAATTGTACATACAACTTTAGTTTTTTTCATTTCTTTTTTCTCCTTTATTGTGTTTTTGATAACATATTTTCTAAACTTATATCTCTATCTGCTGTCATATTCAAAGCGTCTTCTAATTTTGTGTAAGCTAAGGCATTTTTTCTAATACCTACTGCTACGCCATATATATCTTCATGTATTAAATCAATAGCGTATGAACCTAATCTTGAAGCTAATAATCTGTCTTCAGGAGTAGGAGTTCCACCACGCTGAATATAACCTAATATAGTAGCACGACATTCGTAACCCGAATATTCTTCAACCTCTTGAGCTAGTTGATAAACATCAGTTAAATTTTCAGATATTACAACAATAGCATGTCTTCTACCTTGTAAACGATTTTTCTTTAAATCATGTAATAATTTTTCTTTATCTAAACCGGTTTGACTCGTTATTATATATTCTGCACCACAACAAATACCAGAATATAAGGCTAAATCTGGACAATGTCTACCCATAACTTCAATTATAGAACATCTTTGATGTGATGAAGACGTATCTCTTAACTTATCAATAGCATCACATGCTGTACTTAAAGCTGTTGAAAAGCCAATCGTAAAATCCGTAGATGCTATATCATTATCTATAGTACCTGGAATACCTATACATTTAATTCCCATCTCTGTTAGTCTTAAAGCGCCAGTATAAGTACCATCACCACCAATACAAATTAAAGAATCAATATCATTTTTCTTTAATTGCTTCACAGCTAATTCTCTAACTTGTTCATAGGCAAATTCTGGTAATCTGGCCGTTCCTAAAATGGTACCGCCTCTATTTAATATTTCACTAACATCCTTACGATCAAATTCTTGAATTTTACCTTCTATCAACCCTTTATAGCCATCATAAACTCCAAATACTTGATCACCATAGGATAAGGCTGTTCTTACGACCGCTCTTATAGCTGCGTTCATGCCAGGAGAGTCACCGCCTGATGTTAAAACACCAATTCTCATTTTAATCACTCCATTGCTAATTATATCAATATTTCATTAGTCATTCAAGAAAAATAACACTTACATAGGTGAAAATATCTTATAAATTTAACAAATATATCTATTGTTTTTACGCTTATTGTATATACATATTAAACTTATACCCGTATTTAGGATTTAACACCCCATAATTTAGTTTACAATATTTTCAAGGTTGGTTTTTTATTGATTTTAAGCCATTAAATTCTTGAAAATATTTTTTTCTTATGTTATAATATAAGGTGTTAAGGTGTTATTTGAGTGGAGGTGCCTTTTATGTCTTTTTTCCTTAAGAAAACTACACCTTCTTCTAAGGGTGTTTATTTACAAATTTATGA
>CALUXI010000035.1 GCA_944324705.1 uncultured Acholeplasmatales bacterium | reverse complement strand
AGGAATAGAAGAAGCACTAACGATTTCAGAGAGGTTTTCTTGTTCTTGCCTAAAGAATTTTGATTTTTTTAGATGAGTTTCGACTATTTTGTCCCAAGGACCTAAGTCTTTGGCTATTAGGAAAGATTGACCATCTAACTCCTCAAAAGTTACACCCTCCGATTTTTTGAATAGAAAATGGTTTTTTGGAAGATAGACATATAATTTTTCGTCCATTATTTTCTCACAATAAATGCCTTCTATTTGGATTTTTGAATTGATGAAGGCAACATCCGCAATGCCTGAGATGACGTCATTGATACATTTCTTCTCATCTTTTATTTCTAAGGTTTGGGGATTGTTGTCTTTTTCAAAATAGAAGAAATCAGGGTACTTGAATGTTGGGCCGGGCGCGGTCATTTCAACATGGATGGTTAAAGACTTTCGCTTGAGTTCCTTGGCCTTTTCCCTTATTCGCTTGTCGATTGAGATGGCGTCTTTTATATATTCAGAAATAATTCTTCCATTTTCGTTCAGAACTATTTTGTTTGGACTTCTATCGAAAAGATCTATTCCCAATTCGTATTCGAGCTTTTGGATGGCTTTGGTAACGGAAGGCTGAGAGACATTTAGCTTTTCGCTGGCTTTAAGGGTCGTCCCTTCCTCAGCCACGGCATTGAAATATTCCAGAAGATATGAATCTAACATTTTATCACCTACTATTCGTAATAATTATACTACACTAATCAATCGATATAAACGTTTTTGATGATTAGGATTTAAAATTTAATCGGAGGTAGAGAAATGAAGACATTAATCGCATACTTCAGCTGGTCAAACAACACAAAAAGGCTAGTGGAGGAAGTAAATAAGGAATTTAACTTCGATGTCGTTAGAATCGAAAGAGAAACGCCTTATAGCAAGGACTATAACGAATGCGCATACGTGGAAGCCAAGGACGAAGTCAGCAAACATATTCATCCCGAAATCAAAAAGCTAGATATTGACTTTGGTGCCTATGACTCGATTTTGCTGTTCGCTCCGATTTGGTGGTATACGGTCCCGATGCCGGTTTTAACTTTTATCGAGGAACTAAAATCATATAAAGGGAAGGTTGTTTTGTTCGCTAATAGCTATATGAACGATCTTCAATATATGGTCAATAGCAAAAAAGATATATTGGAAGTAAATCATGATTTGAATCTTGTAGATGGATTGTTTAACAAGAGCGTAAAGGAACACATTAATTTTATAGGAAAAATGGAGGACAAATAATTATGGAAACTTTAAAACTTTACAATGGGGTAGAAATCCCCGCCAATGGATTTGGCGTTTATCAAGTCAGCAAGGAAGATTGCAAAAAGAGCGTCTTAGCAGCCCTGAAAGCCGGGTATCGTCATATTGACACTGCTCAATCTTACTTTAACGAAGAACAAGTCGGAGAAGCATTGGCCGAAACCGATGTGCCAAGAAAAGACATTTTCTTGACCACAAAGGTGTGGATTGATCATTATGGGGAAGGCAAGACCTATGATTCGGTTATTGAATCCTTAAGAAAATTAAAAACAAATTATGTCGATTTGATTTTGCTTCACCAGCCGATTGGAGATTATTACGGTGCTTACCGAGATTTAGAAAAACTTTATAAGGAAGGCAAGGTCAGAGCTATCGGAGTTTCGAACTTCTATCCTGATAGGCTCGTAGATATTTGTTTATTCGCCGATATTAAACCGATGGTTAATCAAATTGAAGTCAATGTCTTCAATCAGCAAATCGAAGCCAAAAAGTGGGCTGATAAATACGGTGTCATCTTGGAAGCTTGGGCACCTTTTGCAGAAGGTAGAAATAATATGTTCCATAACGAGACCTTGATGAGTATTGCCAAGAAACACGATAGAAGCGTTGCCCAGGTCATTCTTCGTTGGCTCTATCAAAGAGGGATCGTCTCTTTGGCCAAATCAACCCATGAAGAGCGAATCAAGGAGAATTTCGATATCTATTCGTTTGAACTCGACGGCGATGACATGAAGCTCATCGAGACTTTGGACACGAAGACATCATCTTTCTTCAGCCATCAGGATCCTGCCATGATCGAGTGGTTCGGACAGCTGATTGTCGAAAGAAGAAACAAACAATAAAGAACGGAGGGAAAATAAAATGAAAAAAGCGTTCTTAACTGTAGCGGCTTTGATCGGTGCTATCTCCTTGGTCGGCTGCTCGACTAATGATTCGTCTATTTCAAACGGAGGCGACTCGGGAAATCAAACTGATAGTGGAAATCCAAATACAGGGAACAATGGCGATTCTTCGAATACAGATGGAAGCGAAGAAAAGGCAGGAAACGCAATCGTCGTTTATTTCTCTGCGACGGGAAACACCGAAAGGGTCGCGCAAACCATAGCCGGCCATATCGATTCGGCAATATATGAACTTGAACCTGTCGATCCCTATACAAGCGCGGACCTTAATTATGGGAACCAAAGCAGCAGAGTCGTTGAGGAACATAATAGGATTCTCGCAGGCGAGGACGTGAACATCGAGCTTGTGGATGTCGATTTCGAGGAATTCGCCGATGCCGATTACGTTTTTCTTGGAGCACCGGTTTGGTGGCAGGAACTCAGCTGGGTCATCGAAGACTTTGTTGCCAGCAACGATTTCTCAAATAAAACAATCATACCATTTGGGACTTCTGCAAGCTCTGGATATACGCTTGGAAACCTTACTCCTTTAACCGAAGACGATGAAAACGTCACGTGGCTCGATCCGCAAAGATTCCGCTCAAGCGTTTCGGATAATGACGTCATCGAATGGGTTGATGGATTGGAAATCTAAAAAGTTGCCGTTGTAAGGGTGTGCAATGTATCAAAAGCGTAGTATGTAGGCACTGAAAATTCCAGAGCTTTTATAGCTCTTTTTTTGATTTTATTGACCATTTTTTCAACGGTTCTTAATGGTAAAAACTTTAATTTGTGCCTTAATTAAAGCTAAAATTATACTTTTAATAATTTATAAAAGTGTTGTATGTAAACTTGTTATTGTGTATATAATGTTTTTATTAAAGGCATTGAAATAAAACACAAAAAGATTATGATATAGGTGACGTGAGGAATCACGTGTATTAGTTGTTACGAAGCAAGTTAAAAATCGTTATGTTTGATGTTAGTAGCTTTTAAGCTACTTTTTTTATTAGGAAAATATTAAACAGTTGCTAGAAGTAATATTTTTAAATAACAGCTTAATAAAGACATAATTTATTGGTTTTTGACATTTAAAATAATGTTGTATGTATTTGCTTAGTATCTAATAAAAGAATATACCACTTTTAAGTGTCTACTATTATTTTATATGCTGTAAATATATAATAATGTTGTTTTTAAGAGTAGTAGATGTTAAATTATATATTCAAACAAGTAATAAGAAAGAAGTTTATGTTTATATGCTTATTAACCCAAACATCGAAATTTGTGTTTTTGGTATAAAAATATTAGGAGTTCCTTAATATTTTTTTATTTAGTCTATAGAAAACGTTTTCAAAAAGAGGTGTTTAATGGTATAATTAGAGTAAGGAAGGTGGATAAGTTGATTAAAGAATATAGTTATGGGGCTGTTGTTTATAAAAAAGTTAATGATAAGATTTATTATTTAATTGAGTGGATGGGTTTAGGACATATTTCTTTACCTAAAGGTCATATTGAAAAGGGAGAAAGCAAAGAAGATTGTGCGAAAAGGGAAGTTTTTGAAGAAACTGGGTTAAAGGTCAAATTAGATACTTCATTTGAAAAAACTATTAGTTATTCTCCATACTATGAAGTGATTAAAAATGTTACTTTTTATTTAGCTAAACCTTTATCAGATAATATTAAAGTAGATAATAAAGAAGTTATTTGTGTTAAATGGTTACCTTTAGAAAGAGCTTTAAATGCTTTAACCTATGATACAGATAAAGAAGTATTATTAGCAGCTGATGCTAAAATAAAAGGAATTAAATAATGTTAGTCAATTTGTTAGGAGGTATAGAGGCCAGTTCAAGGTATTTACTTACTTTGATTCCTTTAATAACTTTATTAAAATAGGTATTTTAGGTGGTTTTACAACTTTTAGTTCTTTTTCTTTAGATACAATTAAATTATTTATATTTACTAGGTAGTTATGTCTTATTATCAATTATTTTATGTTTTATTGTTAGAAATTTTACTTTAAAAACTAATTAAAAAACGCATCTTATTGACTAATTATAGTTAGTAAGATTTTTTTATTAGCTATTTAAATAAATTAAAAATAGTAGTATAATAAACAAAAAAGGTTAATAGAGGTTTTACAATGGATAGACAAACAATTAGAGAAATGAAATTAGATAATTTAAGTAAGGAGGAAATGGAAGAATTAATATTTACTTTGCCTTTAAGTGAAATAAGTAAAATACTAAAAGAATATGATGATAATACTAAAAATCCTTTAATTAAAAATCTATGGAAAGGATTTAGAAAGGGTTCTCCTTTACCTAAAGCTAAGATCTCAAATTTAATTAATATAATCTATGAGGATGGGGCTAATAAAGATATCTTACAGATTTTATGTATTGGGGTCTTTTTAGCTTGTCAGATTAATTTAGATGACTTTACGACAGAAGATATTGAGAATATTAATAATGTTAAAATTAGTTTTTTACTACTTAAATTATTAGGGGTAGAAAAGTCTTATTCTGCCTTAGAATTAGAAGAAAAATTAAAAAATATGGCTAATATTAAGAATAAGGAAAAAGAACAAATTATTAAAGACTATGCTGAAGAAATAAAGAAATTAAAAGAAGAATATGAAGATGAAATAGAAGAAATGCAAGATAAATTAGATAGTTTATCTGAAGAATTAAATGCTTTAAATACTGATTTTTCTAATTTAGAAAAAGAAAATCAAAATTTAAGTAAACAAAATAAATTATTAAATTTAAAATTAGAAGAATATAATGAAGTAGAGGAAGAAGTAGATAATAATGATTATGAAGCATTAAGTGTTTTAAAAGATTTTACTAAATATTTAGCTGAATCTGGTTTAAGTTACAATAAAGAAGATGTTTATAACTTTCACTTTTCTTTAAGTACCCGTAATCTTACTATTTTAGCAGGTACCCCAGGGATTGGGAAAAGTAGACTGGCCTTAGAATATGCTAAATTCTTTAAATTAAGTGAAGAAGATAATACCCTACTATTTATTCCGGTATCCCCATCATTTACGGAACCATCTGACATCCTAGGTTTCTTAAACCCAAAAAATCATGAGTTTGTCCCGACTGAAACTAATCTCGCAAGCTTTTTAGTCCATGCCCATAATCACCCGAAAGATATTCATATGCTTATCTTTGATGAAATGAATTTAGCGCAAATTGAGTATTATTTTGCTCCTTTTATTGCTAATTTAGAAAATAATCGCAGAATTATTAATTTATATGCAGAAGGCTTAGAATGTGTTAATAAAGATAAATATCCAAATCAAATTAAGTTATATGATAACTTACTGATTGTAGGAACTATTAATAAAGATGAAACGACAAGAGAGTTATCTGAAAGATTATTAGATAGAGTTAATTTAATTGATTTACAAGAAGAATCTTTTGCGAAGTTTAGAAATAATCAAAAGATTTATCAAGGTATTAAATCTAATTATAATTATGATATTAATAAGTTTATTCCTAAATTACCTAGTAATATGGAAATTGTTAATTTATTAAGTGCTGAAATGACTGATTTCTTTGACGAATTTAATCTCTTATTAAAGAATAATTTACAAAGTTATAATTTTTCTTATCGTAATTTATTTAATATGGGTACTTTATATTATTTTATGAAAGATATTATGACTCCTCAAGAAGCTTTTGATTATGTCTTTAGTATTTGTTTTGTTGCTAAAATTAATGGTAATAGTTTAAATTTAGGAAATATTATTAATTTAATAATAGCTATTTTAGATAAATATAAAATCCTATCTCCTTTTACTTATACTAGGGAAAAATTAAGTTATAAACAAAAGGAGTTAGATAAATATGGTTTTACAAGATAAGTTAAAAGTTTCTTTAAAGATTCAAAATAAAATCATTGAAATACCTATTAATGAAACGTTAAGCCATAAAGTAATATTTAGGTTTAATGAACATGAAATAGTTAGTTTACAAAAGTCAGGTAAGGCCTACAAAGTAGAAGTTGAATGTTTTAATTACTGTGTAGATGACGAAGTTAAACATACTAATAATAGTAGTTTAGTTGTGGAAACTAAAAATGAATATTATATCACCGATCCCAGTCACAAAGAATTAGGGTATGAACCGGGTCTTTATAAAATTGACTTCATTAAGGAAAATGGGAAGATAGAGGCCTATTTTGTAGTTGATACTAATAAACAAGTTAGTGAATTAGGACTTGAAAAAATTAAAGACAATCTAGAAAAATTAAAACCTGGTTTAGCTTATGATAAATTTAGGCCAGGTCGAAGTGTAATATATGTTGAAAGTTATGAAAATATTATTAATCTAATTAAAAATTGGGAACGGATTAAACTAGGTTTAATTGGTAAGGTGAGAGTTGAAGTTATAGAAAGTGAGTTAAAGTATCAATTTAAATTAGGCAAAAGTAATTTTAAAAGTATTAGAAAAGAATTAATTAAACCTAAAGATAAGTTTTTAAATGTGGTTAAAACTATTTCTTTTAATTCTTATAATGAAACTAATATTTACAAAAATAAACTTATTGATTTAATTAAACGTTATGAAGAAAAAATTAATAATGAATTGGCTTTAGCTTCTAATTATAAAATAAAACTAGAAAACCAAATCAATGAGTTAGAAATATTAGATAATAGTAATCAAGTTAATGTTGCCCATATTAATGAAGTGAAAAGTTTACAACAAGATTTAAATGATATAAATCAAAGTATTGATTTAACTAATTTACAAATTAAACAAATAGAAGAAATTAAAAGAAATTTAAATAATAATAATTTTTTAGATGATAAATTACGAGAATTATATACGCGATTAAATATTAATAAAGAAGTAAAAATAGCGAACAAAAGTACTTCCCTTTTATTTGAGTTATATGGGTTTGTTATATCTTATAATGTGTTAACAGACTTGGGGTTTACCTGCCTTAACTTAAGTGAGTTTAGGAAACTTCAAAATGTGACAAGTAATACTAGTTTAATATTTACGAAAAATAATATTAAAGTTAAATTGATTTATGAAAACTTTGTTAAACACTATACAGAAGCTAGTAATAATGAGTTAGCTTGTGTTATTACTAATCACAATAAACCAGACTTTACTTTAATGTTTTATAAGAATGATAAATATTTAACTAGTTTAATTATTGAAATTAAATATCGAAATGCTAATTATGTTTTTACTAATAAATATGACGCCATTGTCGAAACGACTGATAATTATAGTTTACTTGTTTATAAAGAAGATAATCAAATTAGAAGAAACGCTGTTAAAGAAGTTATTTTAATTAACCCTAGTAAAGAAGAAAATATCTTTACTAAAGGTGTCGCTACTACTTATATTGGTTATAATTTAGATAAAGAATATAATGAATCAATGTGTTATGAATATTTAAAGAAAGTAATACATAAAATAATTTAGGAGTTAATATGAAGATAATACATACAGCTGATATTCATCTTGGTTCTAAATTAGAATTTGCAAAAACTAAAGAAATTAGAGATGAATTAAGAAGAATGATAAGAAAGAATTTTAATAATTTAGTAGAATATGCTAAAGATAATAATATTAAAGTTATTTTAATAAGTGGGGATTTATTTGATAGTGATTATCCTTTAGAGAAAGATAAAGACTATTTTTATAATTTAGTTAAAGAAAATGATAATATTGATTTTATTTATTTAAGAGGTAATCATGATAAATTTAAAGATAATTCAGGCATACTGAATTTAAAAACCTTTAAAGAAGAAGTTACTACTTATATTTATGATGATATAGCTATTAGTGGTTTAGAATTTAATAACGCTAATTATGACTTTTACAATAAATTAAACTTAAACCCTAATTATAAAAATATCTTAATGTTACATGGGGATATTAAAAATGATGTTAAACCTTATATCATTAATCTTGATAAATTAAAAAATAAAAATATTAATTACTTAGCTTTAGGTCATATCCATATGTCAAGTATTGCAAAGACTAATGAATTTTGTTATGCTTACCCAGGATGTTTAACAGGTCGCAGTTTTGATGAGATAGGACCTAAAGGTTTTATTGTGTTAGATACAACTACGATGACACCAGAATTTATTAAGTATAGTCACCCAATATTTAGTGAAGAAAAAGTAGATATTAGTGATACGTCTAGTGATTATAGTGTCAGTCAAAAACTAAGACAAATGAAGTTTAACAAAGATGATTTATATCAAATTATCTTAAAAGGTGATATTGATTTTAATTTAGATTTAAAAGAAATTGAGACCAATTTAAGTGATGTTTTTTATTTTGTAACACTTAAAGATAAAACTCAAACTAAAATAGATTATACAAATTATAAAAACGATAAAGGTCTTAAAGGTGAGTTTATTAGACTTGTCTTAGATGATAAAACTTTAACTACAACAGAAAAAAATATTATTATTAAAAGAGGTTTAAAGGCCTTAAAGGGTGAGGTAGAAGATGAAACTTGTTAGTTGTCATATTATTAATTTTGGAACTTTATCCAATATTGATTATAATTTTAATGAAAAGTTTAATGAGTTTTATAAAGCGAATGGGGAAGGTAAATCAACTTTATGTGAATTTATTTTAGCGATGTTTTATGGTTTAGATTCACCTAGTAGGACTAAATTTACGACAAGAGCCCATTTTGCCCCGTATAACAAGGGAACTTATGGTGGCAGTTTAAAGTTTACAGATAATGGTAAAGAATATGTAGTTAGTAGAGTTTTTAACCCTAATTCGGGAGCTAAAGATACCTACACTCTCCAAATTGACGGGGTAACTAATAATACAATAAAAAAGTTAGGGGAAGAAATATTTGGGGTTGATAAAGAAAGTTTTATGAAAAGTATCTTTATTAAAAATGCGGATATTACGCTAGGTTCAACTGATAGTATTAATACTAAACTAAACAATTTAGCTATTGGACTTGATGAAATAAGTTTTAGTAAAGCTATTGAAAAACTAGAAGATAAAGTTAAATTGTATGCCGAAAATAGTAAGAAAAAGAGTAATTATTATAAAGAATCAGCAAGTAAGATTGAAAAGCTTAATGGCGAAATAAGTCAAATAGAAGAAGAATATAAAAAAATCCCTAGCCTTATAGAAAAAGTTAATCAATTAGATAAGGTTATAGCTGACAAAGAAATTAAGAAAAGTGACGCCTTTAAAAGAGAGGATAGAAATAATAAAATTGGCGTATTAAATGCTTTAGAAGCTAAATATATTACAATGCCATCAAAAAATGAATTAATAGAATTAAGTGCTAAATTAGAAGAAAAAAGTAGATTAGAAAACCTTGATTTAAAGGGAAATAATGAAACTATTGATAAGGATATTAATGATTATGAAAGACTAGGAACAATATTAAAAGATTTACAAACTTCAAATAACCCTAAATACTTAATTTGGGTTAGCTGTTCTATTGTTTTATTTATTATTGGGGTAGTCTTAATTTTCTTAAGTCTTATTTTAGGTTTAGTTATAACAGGTGTTTCTTTAATATCTTTAATTATTTCTTTAGTAGTATTAAAAAAAGATAAAGATAAGAAAAATAATTTAATTATGGCAACTGAAAATGAATTTAGACCGGTTGAAATGAGAGTTAAAGATTATTTTTCTAAATATAATATAACAAGTAATTTTGTTAATGCTCATCAAAATTTAAAATTAAATAGGAACCCTATTAATATTAATGATAATTTAGAAAGTATTAATTCTTATATTAATAACTTTAAATCAAAACATAATATAACCAATTTAAATATTGATGAAATTAAGTTAGATTCAGTAAAATATGAATATTTAACAAAAGAAATAGAAAGCTTTAAAGGCTTAAAAGAAGAAGATATTGATGTTGATACAACAAAGGATATTGAAGAAAGAAGCAAATTAAATCTAGAAATTAATAAAATTCAAGAAGACTATAATAGTTTAGAAGATAAAGAAATAGCCTTGAAAGAAGAAAAAGAACATTTAGCTAAAATTAAAGAAAATCATAAGTTATATGATTTAACAATTAAGTTTTTAAATACAGCTAATAATAATATAAATAATAAATATATTAAACCTATTCAAGATGAATTTAGTAAATATGCTAAATTAATTGAAGAAAGTATTTGTAAAGATATTAAAATGACTGAGAATCTTGAGATTATGTATGAACATGAAGGAAGTTATCATTCTTTTGAGCATTTAAGTGAAGGGGAAAAGACTATTTGTAGTTTCTGTTTTAGACTGGCTTTATTAAATAAAATGTATAATAACAAGATTCCTTTTTTAATTTTAGATGATCCTTTTACTTCTTTAGATGAAAATCATTTAACTAAAGTTAAGGATTTAATTAGTAAAATAAATGAACAAGTCTTATATTTTACTTGTCATAGTAGTAGAAAACTTAAATGAAAAAGTTTTCATAACTAAACAAAAAACATCAAACGATTTCATACTTGCTTAATCATTTAAAATAAATATAATTAGGCTGACTTAAATAAGGAGGTCTAAAAAGATGTTAAATTTAATTATATTAGCAATAGTAAGTCTTGTTTTATTGACCGGTATTTATTTAGCCGTTAAAAATGAAAGCAAGTTAACTCGCGTTACAGCCTTGTGCTTTAGTGTATTAATATTATCAGAGATTGCTTTAACAACTTACTTTGCAATGATTATATAAGAGGCTACAGCTTAGGCTGTAGTTTTTTTTATTATGTTAGGCGAGGCCTCACATAAAAACCGCCTGCTATGCAGGTGAGAATAGAAAAGCAGTAGCGATGCAGCAAAAAACTCCTATATAATGTAATTTGGTCTGGCAACCAAAACAAAATATAGGAGGATGAATCAAATGGCAAATAAACCAAATGATGACAGTAGTTTATCACACACAAGATGGAATTGTAAATATCACATTGTATTTATTCCAAAATATAGAAGAAAAGAAATATATGGGAAATTAAGAAGTGACATAGGAAAGATATTAAGAACGTTGTGTGAATATAAGGAAGTAGAAATAATAGAAGCACATGCAATGAAGGACCATATTCATATGCTTGTGATGATACCACCAAAGTTAGCAGTATCAAGTTTTATGGGATATTTAAAAGGTAAAAGTAGTCTTATGATATTTGAGAGACATGCAAATTTGAAATATAAGTATGGCAATAGAAATTTTTGGGC
>CALUXI010000034.1 GCA_944324705.1 uncultured Acholeplasmatales bacterium | reverse complement strand
TTTTTTAAGCTTGGATAAAATGCATTTTTATATTTTTTAAAAATCAGCTTGATTTATTTATAGCTGGCTTCTTTCTTATTTTTTATTTATATGATGAATCAATAGCTTTTAGTTCATCATAAGTATCAATCTCAATGATATCTTGTTTTTGACATTCTCTAACTGTAAGCTTATAGTTATTTTTAGCATATTTAAGTGGAACTTCATCCCAATATAAGTTAGTTAAGTTTTTCTCTATAAAATGTTTTTCGATGTCTTTTTGAAGTTGTTTAGCATTAGTTTTATCCCAATAAGATATACCTACCATTTGATAACAATCTTTACCACCAATACTAACCCCAGTTATATCTAGATTATTAGTTAATAATGCCCAATCATTAGTTTCTTTTACTTTAATTCCTAAATAGTTAGAAGTAGTTAATTCCCTTTTTATGATGGTTGGGTTAGAAAGGTAAAGGTCAGCTTCACAAATATAAGTGTTTTCATCAAGGTAGTTACGAGCAACATAAATGGAAGAGATATTGTTACATTTTTCATAATAGGGATTATCTATGAATTTAAGGTTAGGATATTTATTTAATAAGATATTAAACATTTCCTTTTTATATCCTCTAACTAAATATATTTCATTTATATCCGCTTTTACTAAAGCATCTAGTAAAGTTTCAATAATCATTTTACCATTGACATAAACTAAAGGTTTTGGTCTTTTTAATGTTATAGGAACTAGTCGAGAACCAAAGCCGGCAGCAATTATAATTGCCCGATTTATTTTATTGTTTTGCATATCTTAATTTACCTTTCATTAATATTTTAATAGTTGTGTTTAATATACATTTAAAGATTAAGTTAACGATTAGAATAATCAGTGATACAATAGCAGCTGATTCATACGAAAGCTGAGCCTCAAATGTAGGTATTAAAAGTGATAATGGCATATCAAAAATACTAGCTAAGAAACTTACAGCTGATATAGTTATCATAGAATTTATGAAGAAATAAGAAAACATTTCAAATAGTGTTAAAATACTATTTGGTATAACTACAAAAAATAATATTCTAAGTCTAGATATGCCTAAAGTTTCACCAACTATTTCATAGTTGTAATCAATCTTTTCTAATGTGTTTTTACTCATTAAATAAGGAGATGCTAGAAAATGCACTATGTTTACTAACACTAAAATAATTATGGTACCATATATGAATGTCTTCTTAAAAACGAATATGTAACTAAGCCCTAAAACTATGCCGGGAATGGCTAGGGATAATATAGTTATTATATGCAATAAATTATTTAATTTCCCTTTTTTACGTGTTGTGAGATAAGAGATAAAAAAGGCTGTTATGGTGCCAAATATTGCGGTTAAAAAAGATATGATTAATGAATTAGATAGGTATTCAAAAAGGCCATAGTTAAATATAAATTCTAAATGTGTAAATGTGAATGTTAAGTCATTAGGGAAAGATTCAACAAATGCCATAATTGTAAATGATATAATTGGTAATAAAATTATGAATGATATCAAGATACATAGTATGTAAGCAATAATATTGAATAGATTAGTTTGTTTTAGAGACATATTATTAACTTGTGATTGTCTTGGCTTTTTAATAAAAAAGTCATACAAAAAAGCTATTACAGCTGGTATTAATAAAGAAATCGCTACGATAATACCTTTGGAAAAATTGAGTCTGTTAATAACTTCTTGATATAAATAAACTGGTAAGGTTTTAAAGTTTCCAGCTATAGCTAATGGAACACCATAATCTGTGAAAACCATAGTAAAAACAGAAAAAACAACAGAACCAATAACAGCTTTGAGATTAGGTAAAATTAAATAAAAGAATTGCTTAAATTTTCCTATACCTAATGTTTCAGCAGCTTCCATAATTCTTTTATCTTGATATCTCAAATTATCATAAAACATTAGGAAGGCAACAGGGAAACTGTATAGACTAGAAGCAAGTATTAGTCCAAATAATCCATAGGCTTCAATTTCAATATTAAATAGTTTGTCTATAAACCCATTAGTACCAAATAAATTAGTTATGCCTAGACCATGAGAGATAGATGGTATTAACATAGGAACGGTAAATAGAATGACAAAGACGTTTTTATGTTTAAAATTAGAATAATTTAAATAATAGGCACAAAGTAGGGATAGGACCGTTACAACTATAGTTGTTATAATGGTGTACAAAAAAGAATTGCATAATAATAGGAAGAAGTTGTCGTTGATAAATACAACCTCAAAATCTTTGACATCAATTTGAAATAGCATTACAATGATAGGAAGTATAATTCCACAAAATAGACAAACTAATAAAAATATTTTTAATATGCTAGTTTTATTAATACTTGTTAGATTCATTTTATACTCTCCAATATAGAACGAACTTTTTCATTCAATTCATTAACAATAAAATTTCTAACATAGTCATTAATAGGGTTTTTATAAATTTCATTTGGTGTCCCAATTTGTATTATTTCCCCTTGATTCATAACCATAATTCGATCACTCATAGCGAAAGCTTCTTCTTGGTCGTGAGTAATATAGATGATGCTGATTTTATAGAGTTTTTGAATTTCTTTAATAAATTTACGTAAAATAATTTTTGTCGAAGCATCTAAGGCACTCATTGGTTCATCAAAGAGTATAATATCTGGATGTGAGACTAAAGTTCTAGCAATCGCAACACGTTGCTGTTGCCCACCAGATAGTTCATTAGGGTACTTATTTTGATGTTCTATTAAATTAGTTTTTTCCAATATATCATCGACAATTTTTATAATTTTATCTTTGGGAAGTTTTTTATTTTTTAATGGAAACATAATATTATTTTTAACGGTCATATTAGGAAATAGAGCGTAATTCTGCATAACAATGCCCATGTGTCTATCTCTTGGTCGACTATTTGTAATATCTATCTCTTTATCCATATCAAAGAAAAGTACTTTACCGCTGTCAAATCGTTCAATACCAATCAAACAACGTAATAAAGTGCTTTTACCACAGCCTGAGGGACCTAAAATTGATAGGAATTCGTTGTCATATAAATTAAAAGTCACATCTTTTAAAGCGTCAGTTTGATATTTTTTTGATACATTCAAAACGTTCAATCTAATTAACATATTACCATCTCCATAAATCTAATAACTCTTCCCGGTAGGAAAAATTGTATAAATTTTCCATTTTTGCTAATTTATAATCTTTAGGATAGTAAGGATTATAAAGATTTTGATATTTTAACAAAGGTTCAGCTAAATATAATTCTCTATCCTTTGGAATTGAAACATCATATAAATATTTATAAACTTGCATTACATTTTCTTTTTTCTCATGACCTTTTATAATCCCCATACAAAAGGCTGAATAAGGCAACCCATCTTCGAAAGATATTGTTTTAATATTAGGATTTTTTGCAGCTAAAGTAGCAGCTTGGGAAACCATCCCCAATCCAATAGCTATTTCTCCTCTATCTATAGCTTTAACTGGTCCACTACCAGATTCTGAAAATTGTTTAACATTTTTACTTAATTTTTCAAAATAGTTTAAAGTATAATCTTGGCCATAAGTCTGATAAATATAACTATAAAAGTTGAAACCAGTACCGCTAGATTTTGGATTAGGCATCATTATTAATCCTTTATAACTAGAATCTAATAAGTCTTCATAGCATGTCGGTTCTTTTAAATTGTGTTCTTGTAAATATTTGGTATTTAAAATAATACAACCAGCTTCGCTAGAAAAAACATGGTATTTATTTGTTGGAGGTAAGATGTCTTCTAAATATCTACTAGTATCGAAATCATTGGATAAGTCATAAAACAAGTCTGAAATATGTTCAGAGTAAGCTCCTTCTAAGGCTAAAAATATATCACAAGGCGTATCATCAGCCTCAAATTCTAATTTTGCAGCATGAGTGCCTGTTGAATAATATTGAATTTTAACTTCTACATCTGGGAGGTCCTTTGCTAAGTCATCTACTATTGTTTGTACCCTAAAGTCTTCTAGTGATGAATAAATGATGACAACATTTCTATTAGCACAAGAAGAAATACATAAAATTATTAGTAGAAAACATATGGATATAATTATTTTTTTAATCATAAACTATTTCACCCTTATTTTTTAATTATTCTTGTATTTTGTAATTATTTGAAATCCTTTATTTAAATATTTTAATAAAGTTTTATCCACTAATATTAATAGGCTTATAAAATAAATGCTTGCACCTAAAACCACTTTAATCAAAATCATAACTAAATTGAGGGTATTAGCGTTAAGATTTGGAAATTGTATTAAACCGCTTATAAAATAAGTCCCTATAAACATTATGGCAGCAGCAATAATGTGTTTATAACTAACAATTAAATAATTTTTCGGATTGATAAATTTACGGGCATTAAAAATATAAGCAATAGCTATAAAACATTCAGCTATAATAGAAGCTATAGCAGCTCCGTTTGCACCATATAATTTGATTAAGAAAGTGTTTAAGATAAAGTTAATACAAGCACCTATTATAAGAGCAATATTACTGATATTTTGTTTACCAATAGGGGTCATATAATGAGACCCCACGAATCCAGATAAACCAATGAAAATTATTAATGGCGAAAATATTTGCATTAAAACTATACTTCCCTCATATCCATCGCCCAAATATAAAGGTATTAAATTAGGAGCCACCAATATAGCTCCAAAACACAAGGGGAACATTAATATTGAAAGAAGCCTATAGGACTTTTCACATAAATCTTTGGCCTCATCATATCTTTTATTTTGATATAAAAAACTCATTCTCGATGTCATAATTACATTTAGAAATTGAATTATTGTAATAGCCACTTTAACTATTTTTTCAGCCTGATCATATAATCCATTTTCGGCTACAGAACCAGTAATCCACTGAATCATACTTTTATCTAATATTGTATATATTTGTATAGCTATTGTAGGAATAAAATAAACTAATGAACCTTTAAAATGATATAAAACCATTTTAAATTCTATTTTGGATTTATTGACATACTTAGGGACTAATATCCAAACGCTTAACGCTGATAAGATTAGTGCGATGGAATTAATTAGGAAATATAATAATAAATCATCATTAGATTTAACAAAAATAAAAATGAAAATAGAAGAAAGTAATTTGATTATCATATTTCTAACAGCTATAGCTCTAAAGTTTTCTACACCTTGAAAGAACCAAGTAATATCAAAAGCTATAGCCAAGATATTCATAGTCATTATTAAGTAGTACGCAGTATAATTTGTTTCTAAAACAGTAAATGTTAAACTAAAATATACGATTAAAACTATACCCGTAGTTAAAAATCTATTACAGGCTAGTTCCCAAAAAAGCTTACTAATTTTATTTTTATCATCAAGAAATCTTGCTGTTTCTCTTTGACCATAGGTATTTAAACCAAAGGCAGCAAACAAGGTAAAATAAGATACAATTGATAAAGTGTAACTATAAGTACCAACATTATCTACACCTAAAACTCTTGATACATAAGGTGTAGTAATAAGAGGGATAATTATAACTGTTAATTGATATATTAAATTAAATATAGCATTCGTTTTAATTTTTCTATCCATTATTAAACAACTCCAAAAATTCTTTTCTACTTAATCTTTGATATTTTTTATAACTGTTATTAAAATCAATAAATGTTTGACCATGACAACTTGGAGCTTTAATAGGAGTCATATAATTTTCACCGAACTCTTTAATTAATTGATTATGATAATCAAAAGGAATGCTAATTTCAGTATCTTCAAATTTATGGGTAGATAAATTCGTTAACAATTCTTCACTAAAACATCTTTTAACTTTAGGTTCCCATGTTAATTCATCATAATAAAAATTGGTTTTTAAATCTTTATATTTAGTAACTAATTTATCATATTTTTTTATTGATTTTTTTAAACCACCATTTAAAATGACATAGAATCTAGAAAGAAAATACTTAATAGTTTTTTTAATAAAATTATCATTATAGTAATACATATACATATTTAATAATCTATTTTTAAAAGCTACTTTTTTTCTTAATTTGTTATCTAAACTAATATCTTTTGGAATCTTATCAAATGGAAAAATATCAACCCATATTCCCATATTATAACTATGATTAAAATCACCTTTAGTTAACATGCAAGAATCGCTATATCTAACTTGTAAATGAACCCTAAAGAAATTATTTTCTGTTTCATTACATTGCAAGAAAAAGTCTTTATTAAGCTCTTTTTTAGCTACTTTAATAAATCTATCATAATTAGTGCGGGTCATTCCTAAATCAATATCATCATCCCAAGGAATATAACCATTATGGCGAATAGCACCAAGTAATGTGCCAGACATTGCAAAATATTCAATGTTAAATTTTTTACAAATTCTTTTTATTTCTTCTAATATTTTTAATTGAACAAGCCATAATTTTTTACGTTCTATACTAATGATGGTATCTCCTCTTTGTTCCTCTTTAATACATTGATTATCAAAATACATTTTAGTTTTCCTCTTTTTCTAAATCATTTAAAACATCTTCTAAAAACGAACCTTTTAAAACTTTTTTTTGGAAAGTAAACACATTATTTTTTAAATTAAGATATTCATTATCAGTTATTTTATTTAAGATATCATTAACTTGATGCAAATTATCAATTACAAAACCAAGTTTATTTTCTAAAACAAATTTAGAAACTGCTGCTTTCTTCCAAACAATTACGGGAATACCACTAGCTAAATACAATGATAATTTATGAGGATTATTATATTTTAAATATTTACCAAAATCACCCAAACAATCATCAATAGAAGGACCATCCCAAACCAGACCAAAGCCATTATTTAATATCATAGGCAACTCATCTGGCTTAAAAGAACCATAATACTTACAATTAGGATTATTATATGTTTTATTTTTATCATAATTTATTCCAAATAGTGAAACCGGAAAATTACTAACATTTAAAAATTCATATATATATTTAGATTTATTATAATCTAGATTACCAGCTATTATTACTTGTTTTTCTGTAGCTAATTTAATATTAATTTTTGCATTTTTATTTACTAAGTAATCAAATAATTTTAACTCTACTAAATTGCTCTTTACACCATCTTGCCTTAAAATGTTATTCATTTGTTCATTATGGCCTATAACATAATCAAACCTATTAAAAAAATTAATTTCTTTGACTTTAAAATTAGAACTTTGATATCTAATATATGTAACATCATGTATTAGCAATATTGTCTTAATTTTCTTTATTTTTCTTAGTATAGAAATAAAATTTGCATAATATCTATAATAATGAGGTGGATATTGAACAAATAAAGTATCTCTTTTTTTAAAAACAAACAGAATCACTAAAAATAACTTGATAAAACAGATAAGTGCCATTGTTTTTTTAGGACTAACTATTATAGGTCTATATCCTTTTTTTAATAATATAGTCCTAACATCTTGAACAGCTTTTGAGCCTGCATGTCTTTCATCTACTATATTCTTAATATCTAAAAAATATTTCATGTTAACCTCCTATTGCCAAAAAAACAAATAGTCTTTAGTACCTGTTGGATCAACTAATCCTATTCCTATAAACCAATAACTAAAAACAAACAATAAAATAATAGCTATGTGTAAATAAAAATCTAATTTAGATTTATCTGATAAAATTAATTTAAATTCTGGAATTATAAATACTAAAAAATATAAAAAATACTGTTGTAATCTGCCAAATGATATATATTTTGAAGCAAAAAGCATCATTCCCAATGATACAAATGCATTTAAAAAGAAAAATCTATCTATCCATATATTGTATTTTTTATCCATTATAATTGTGATAAACAGCAAGAAAAAAACAACAACTAGCCACAAAAAACTTAAATTAAATTCACTAGACCCTGCCATTATTTCCCCAATATATTTATCTCGTATAATACCTATTTTTATTAATGTACTAATGCCTAAATAAAAAAATTCATCATAAAAAAACAAAAATAATATAGAAAAAAGAATTAATAACATTTGTAAAAATTTAATATTAAATTTGCATATTAAATAAATAAATAAAACGCCTAAAAAAACAAGGGATGATGAATGAATTAATAATGATATAGGAAAAATTATTATAGTAATTAGATATTTTTTATTTAACATTAAACCAAAAGTTAAAATCATCAACGACATAGATATTGCTTGTCTAGTTTGATTTAAAGAACTATTATAAAAAACAAATAAATAAACTAATATAGCTAACCATATTGGAATAATTCTTTCTGCTCTATATTTACTCATATATCTATTAAATAATTTTATACCAAAATAAACTGGAACCAAACATAAAAGTTCATTAATGAAGAAAAGTCCATGCAAGCCGAAAAAATATTTTGAACAAAAATATATTATTAATGAATATCCAAAATCCACCGTTCCCCAAGTATTATTTAGAGACTTTAATTGTAGAAATCCTTTTAAACTTGAAGAATTATCAGCTGCCTCTAATGTTGGTGTCATATATACATTAACATCTATTCCAACTACATCTTTGCGTATTACGGCTAGTAATATAGGTAAAGAAAGGCCCAAAAAAGTATAAATTTTTCTAAGGCTTTTACTTGATCTTTCTGCCAAATATAAAAAAATGGCAGAAAAGGAAAACATCGTTAAATAATAAATCATTTTAATTTTTTGTCCTTCTTATAACGTTCATAAAATGGTTTTTTCTTTAGGGCTAATTTATGACCTATATATGATCTTATTTTTCTAGGGATAAGTTTTTTAATTCTTGCTTTTGTAGACTTTTTGTTGTCATTCCAAGTATTGTCACAATGGTGTTCTGCATAGCCACCATCTTTCTTTTTATTTATTTGATATCTTTCAAAATAATCTTTAGGCCATAGCTCAATTCCACATTTTAAACTTTGTCTTTTCCCATTTAATTTAAAATCATCATAATGAGTGATAAACCATTCTGTAATCCAATCATTACTAACAGTAAAAGTTCCTTTTTGCTCGTAATCTTTCAATAATTTGTTTTTCCACTCTAACATTAAATGGTTGTTAGGTTCACTTCCATATAAAGCAGTACCAATAGAAGAATCAATAAAGAAACCCATAAACATTTTACAATTTAAAAACTTATTAAGGGATTTAAAAACTTCAATATCAGTATCAATATAAATTCCACCAAATTCATATAAAACAGTAAATCTAAAATAATCACTTAAAAAACCATATTTTTTCTTTTCCAAACAGTCTTTAACAAATAAGCTATCATCATAGTATTTACTAAATTCTTTGTCAGTCCACAACCTTATTTCAAAATCTGGATTTGTTTTTTTCCAACCATCCATATATTCTTTATACTTTTGTGGCAGTGGAGCATCACCTAGCCAACATGCATGTATTATTTTAGGAATCATAAAATCACCACTTAAATTAATCTTTAAATATTTTTATTGCAAAATTTTTATATGAATATTCATCAATCTGTTTAATGTCAAATTGACAAATAGAATCACTTGTTTTAATTTTATTAGATAATTCATGACTATCTTCAACTTTAAAAAAGACAACATCTAAATTATTATATAGTTCTTTAAATACTGGAATATCACTAATAATTGGTTTAGTTCCAAGATATAATGCTTCTAGTGGCGGTAAGCCAAACCCCTCATAAAGACTTGGTTGTATTAAAAAGGTTGATTCACTTATTAATGTGTAAAGTGCATTATCAGATAACTTACCTGTAAAAATAATATTTTTATTGTTTAAATATTCATTTAATTTGTTATCACTAGTTCTAAAACCATCTTTATTCCCAACTATATATAGTGTGTATTCCGGCAACTTTTCCATAGCACTAGCTAAAGTCGCTAAGCCTTTATGTTTTTTAATATTTCCAACATATATTAGTTGCTTGTCTTTTTTCTTAACATTTATATTTAAGGCTTTATAGTTCTTGATTGATTTAGATAATCCATTATAAGCCACAATGATTTCTTTTTTTGTTCTAGGAAAATGATAATTAATTCTAGATTTGGTAAACTTAGAGACTGTAAATATTTTATTAGCTTTTTTAGTCGCTCTTTTTAGTAAGTATTTTTTAATTTTATAATCAAAAAAACCATTACAAGATGCTTTAACATCTAAAAAAATTAAATCATGAATTATTACATACGTTTTTATTTTAATATTAAAAGGAACAATAAAATTAGGAGTAAAAAATAAATCATAATCATTAATTTGCTTATTAATGAATAGTCCTTTAAAAGAAAAAGGGTTTGTAAAATCTTCAATTATATTATTAGTATTTATATATTTAAGAATACTTTCTTTTTTACCTAAATAGTAGTAGTTATGATCAGGTGGCAAATTGTCAAGAATACCTTCTAATACCCTACCAATACCAGACATTCCTAAATATCTACAATCTATAACTATATTCATAAACATCACCAACTTTACTTAAATAACAAGACATAAAAAGCTAATGCCATATCTTTTAAATTAGGGAAATGAAACATATATTTAAAAAATTACTATTTATATAATTTTTAACCATTTTCAGACAATTATTTTTATTTGATGTTTTAAACAATAAAACTAAACGTCTACGATAAATAAATTTAAATAATTCCTTATTGAAAGAAGACGTCTCGATCATTTTGTTAACTTTTTCATGTTCAAAAATATAAGTGTCATCTACCTTTATATTATTTGTTAATGAGGAACTATGTTTTCTATAAAAATAAGTAGTTTGATTAGTAAAGCCAATTTTTGGATTATATTCTAAACAATTTAATAAAAACATGGTATCCTCAGCGTATTTGGTATTAATAAATTTAATATTATTGTTAATTAAAAAATCTTTCTTAAAAATTTTATTCCAAACATAACCTATTGATCCAGCACGGCAAATAGCATATTTTAAGAAGTCTTTCTTAGATACAAGTTTTTTTAGCCATTTCTTATGATATTTAGACTTAAATATAGTTTTATCTTCAAATTGTTGATTAAAACTAGATATTGCTATATCTAGATCGCTTTCAATTATTATATTCATTAAACTAGAAATAAAGTTCTTACTAATATAGTCGTCTGAATCTACAAATGAAATGTATTTGCCATTTGCTATACTTAAGCCATAATTTCTTGCTATGCCACTAACCCCCCGGAGTATTAACAATTTTGGTATAATCATTATGTATATTTGACAAATAGTTAATTGTTTCAATATCAGTGCTACCATCATTGACAATAATAATTTCAAAATTTTTATAGTCTTGTTGTAACAATGAATTTAAACAACAATCTAAATACATAACATTTGTGTTATAAACAGGAACAATTATACTTACTAAATAATTACACATTATTAATTTCCTTTAATATTTTTTTAATTTCTTGACATCTGTGTTTAGGCATAATAAGTAGTTCTTTACTTGTCATGACAATTAACATATTATTAATACCTAATAGATTGATATTATGATTATCATTTTGACTGATTATAATGTTATTAGTTGA
>CALUXI010000033.1 GCA_944324705.1 uncultured Acholeplasmatales bacterium | reverse complement strand
TTTGTGCTGGTCCTTATATCCCTAATTTTCTAATTTTTCTTTATTTTCGGATATTGACATATTACCGGTATGCTATTCAATAACTGCTATTCAATAACTGCTAAAATATCATCAGCATCAACAATTAGATATTCTTCATTATCTAACTTAACATTAGTTGAACTGTAATTTTTATAGATAACTTTATCCCCAATTTTTAAATTAATTGGATTTACTTTACCTTTTTCATCTACTTTACCAGTTCCAACCGCAATAACTTTAGCATATTCTGTTTGTTCTTCCTTATTGCTTAATACAATACCAGAAGCAGTTTCTTTAACTATTTTATCTTTTTTTAATACAACATTATTATTCAATGGTTTAATCATATAAATTACCTCCATAACACTTACTATTATAATCATAATTGGCACTTTGTCAATACGACTGCCAAAATATTTTTAAAATAAAAAATAGGATTAAATCCTATTCTTCATTTTCTTTACTTTCTTCTTCTGATTCCTCTTTAGGAATAATAGTTACTATTACCTCAGTAATTCTTCGATGTAAAACTTTTATAACTTCAAAAGATAGACCATCTTTTTCTACAGTCAAATTAGTTCCATCACTAGGAATATAATCTAAACAAGATAAAATTAAACCACCAACTGTGTCATATGCTTCATTTTCAGATAATTCAACATCTAATTTATCAGCTAAATCTGACACATTCATATTACCAGATACTAAATATTTACCAGGTTCAAGTTCAATAAAGTCTTGTTTTTCTACTTTATCATGTTCATCATAAATAGTACCTACAATTTCTTCTAATAAATCTTCCATTGTAAGTATACCAGATACATCACCATATTCATCGATAACAACCGCAAATGAATATTTTGTTTCTCTTAATTTATTGAATAGATCATCAGCTAAAGTTGTTTCTGGGACTAAATAAGCCGGTCTTACTAAATCTTTAATTGGTTTATCTTTATTCAAGAAATAATCTTTAATATGTAATACCCCAATAACATCATTTAAATTAGTCTTACACACAGGGTAACGAGAAAACTTAGTTTCTCTAATTAAATTATCAATTTTTTCCTTTGAATCAGTTTCTAAAATATAAGAAACAGCATAAACCGGTGTCATAATTTCTCTAACTACAGTATCATTAAATTCAAAAATGTTTTCAATCCACTCTTTTTCCTTTTCTTCAACTGTACCAGTTTCCTCACCACGATCAACCATCATCTTGATTTCTTCTTCAGTAACTTGTTCTTCCTCAGCCTCTACTTTTAAGCGTAAAATACGTAAACATAAATTAGTAGATCTAGTTAAAAACCAAATAAATGGCTTCATAATTTTAGCTAAAGGAACAATTACAGTTGATGTTACTCTCGCAACACCATAAGATTTTTGCATAGCTAAACGTTTAGGAACTAATTCACCTAAAATTAAAGTGAAATAAGACAAAACAATTGTTACTAGAATAACAGCTATTGTATTCCAAGTATTATATGATAAAGCTGTCCAACCCCAACCATTATAGACTCCATCAGCAATTACACTAGCAAAGTTATCAGCTGCAAAAGCACTATTTAAAAAACCTGCTAAAGTAATACCAATTTGAATGGTTGATAAGAATCCTGTTGGTGTTTCGGCTAATTTTAACAATCTTTTAGCCACTTTATCACCATCTTCAGCCATGAATCTTAACTTTGTCTTGTTAAGCGATATAACCGCAATCTCACTAGATGCAAAGAATGCGTTAATAAAAATTAATACTATATTGACTAGTATCTGCAAGGGTATCGAGTCCAAAATAAATCACTCCTCTTTTTCGTAGACTCAAATTTGATGTAAAACATCTTTGATATTGTAGCAAAATATATATTAATTGTCAAATACCTGTAAAATTTATATATAAAAAACCCTAAAACTAGGGTTTTAATAAGGACCTAACACTAGATACAAAATGTAATGAACCAGTAATTAGAGTTAAATCTTTACTTTTATTTAAAGCTTCTAAAATATCTGAAACAACAATACTAGGTTTAGAAGTTAGTTCCATGAATAGATTAGGATCCGTTTGCCTACTGTCACTAAATTTAGGGAAAATATAATTACTAACTACTTTATCTAATTCTTTTAAAACTAAATCATAGGCTTTATCATTTAAACTGCTAAAAATACAACATATATTTACTTTATTTTCTTTAATTAAAGTTTTAACCAATTCTTTAACAGCTGATATATTATGTGCCCCATCTAAAATATAATTATCAATTATTTCGTAGCGACAGGGTATACTTGCTTTAGCTAAACTATTTTTAATTAAATCATAACTAGTATCCGGAAAAAAAATATCTAAAAATTTAAGCATTAAACTTGCATTATTAGCTTGAAATAGTCCTCTTAAATTAGTGTGATATTTTGTATTTTTATATATAAAATCAACGCCATTATTTGTATTAGCACTATTTGTTAAATCATCTAACAAATATATAGGGCTATTATTTAATTTAGCTACTTCTTTTAAATAGTTATCAGTTATATTATTTTTAATACTAATTACAGGAATATTTCTTTTTATAATACCGGCTTTATGTCTAGCAATATCATAAATAGTCGGGCCTAAAGTTTTTTCATGATCATAACCAATACTAGTAATTATCGAACAAATCGGCTTTACAAAATTAGTAGAATCAAGTAAACCACCTAAACCACATTCTATAACTGCATAATCAATATTATTTTTTTTAAAATAAAGCAAAGTTATTAAAAATAATATTTCAAAAAAAGGAACTAAATCATCTTTTTCCTTTTCATAATCATTTATAATTGGATAGAGATAATTTATTAAATTCAATAAATCTAAATCATCAATATATTGATTATTTAAAATTATTCTTTCATTAAATTTAATTATATAAGGAGAGGTAAATAACCCCACCTTATACCCTAAATCTAGTAAAATATTATTAATATACATAGCTGTACTACCTTTGCCATTTGTTCCAGCTATATGTATTATTTTAAAATTTAAATTATAAATATCTAATTGCTTAGCTAAATCAGTAATGCGAGATAAATCTTCTCTTTTTTTCTTCTTTTTCTTATTTTCTAACCAATTTATTGCTTCTTTTAAATCATTAAACATTTTATTTTAAATCCTCTAAATGCTTAATAACTGCCTTATATCTATCTTCATATTCAGCTAATTTTTTCTTTTCTAACTCAACTTTTTGTACAGGAGCTTTATTAACAAAATTAGGATTATTTAGCATTTTATGACTTCTAGCTAATTCTTCTTCTAATTTTACTTTTTCTTTTTCTAAATTTTCTTTAACTTTAGCAAAATCAATTAAATCAGCTTGTGGTATATAATAAATTAAATCACTTAAAACAACTACACTATAGTCCTTTGAATCTAACTCTTTACCTAAATAAGTTAAAGTTTTAGCTTTAGTAAAATGAATTATATAGTTTTCTAGTTGATTGAAATCATTGAATAATTCTGAATTTTTTAAATAAATACTCAAATTAATTGGAGTTTGAAGTGGTTTATTAACTTCTGCCTTTTGATTTCTAATACTAGTAATTAAATTAATTAAACTATTAACACTATTATATGCTTTTAAATCATTATATTTTTCTTCATAAATAGGCCATTTAGCTATTGTTATACTTTCTTCTTCATGAGGTAATAACTGATAAATCTCTTCTGTTATAAAAGGAATAATTGGATGTAATAATTTAGCAATATTTAATAAAACATAATTTAAAGTCCATCTTACACCTTTTTTAACTTCTTCATCACTACCATTTAAATCAACTTTTGCAAGTTCAACATACCATGAAGCAAAATCATCCCACACAAAGTTATATAAAACTTTAGCACCTTCTGAAAATTCATATTTATCAAAGTATGTATCTACTTCTTGAATGACCATATTTAGTTTAGTTAAAATAAATCTACTAGTCAAATTTAAAACTTTATTTGAAACCTCTTGTCCGCTAGTGTTCATCATAACATAACGGCTAATATTCCAAATTTTATTTAAATAATTCCAACTTGATTGAACTTTAGTATCATCATACCTTAAATCTAGACCTGGAGCTGAGTTTGTATTTAAGAAATAACGTAAGGCATCACAACCATATTTATCAATTACTTCATAAGGATCAACCCCGTTACCTAGGGATTTACTCATTTTACGACCATCATTTGCTCTAATTAAGCCATGAATTAAAATATCTTTAAACGGAGCCTTTTTTGTAAATTCAATACCTTGGAATAACATTCTAGCAACCCAGAAGAAAATAATATCATAACCAGTTACTAATAAATTAGTTGGATAATATCTTTTAAATGTTTCTGTTTCATGTGGCCAACCCATAGTAGCAAACGGCCATAAAGCACTTGAAAACCAAGTATCTAAAACATCTTCATCTTGATGATAACCTTCACCTGGACATTTTTCACTTACAATAACTTCATCACCCTTATACCAGGCTGGAATTCGATGTCCCCACCATAATTGACGACTTATACACCAATCTTGAATATCAGTTAACCAACGAACTAACACTTGTTTATAGCGTTCAGGAACAAATCTATATTCCTTATTTTCTAATACTTGTTTTGCTAATACATCCATCTTAACAAACCATTGTTTAGATAAACGTGGTTCAACGACTACACCTGTTCTTTCACTATGTCCAACACTATGAACTATTTCTTCGATATGATCTAATAAACCTAAGTCATCTAAATCTTTTAATAAAGCCTTACGACATACAAAACGATCCATACCATTATATTTACCAGCCATTTCATTCATAGTACCATCATCATTCATACATAATGGCATTGCTAGATGATGTCTTTTACCAACTTCAAAGTCGTTAGGATCATGAGCAGGTGTAACTTTAACTATTCCCGAACCGAATTCCTTATCAACATATTCATCAGCTATAACCGGAATTTTAATATTAGTTGTTGGAATAACAACTTCCTTACCAATTAAATTCTTATAACGTTCATCAGTTGGATTTACCATTAATGCCTGATCAGCAAACATAGTTTCTGGTCTTGTAGTAGCAATCAATAATTTTTCTTTACCATCTACAGTAGGGTAGTATATATAATATAAAGCCCCTTTATCATCTTCATGAATAACTTCAATATTAGATAAGGCTGTTTTTGCTTCAATATCCCAGTTAATAATTCTTTCACCTTGATATATATATCCCTTATTGTATAAATCAATAAATACCTTATTTACTGCTTCTTTCATGCCATCATCAAGGGTAAAACGTTCCTTAGTATAATCTAAACTTAAACCTAAGCCTTTCCATTGACTTTTAATTGAAGCAGCATATTCATCCTTCCAAGCCCAAGCTTCTTTCATGAAAGCTTCTCTACCAATATCAAAACGTGATACACCTTTTTCAGTTTTTAATTTAGCATCAATTTTAGCTTGAGTAGCTATACCAGCATGATCCATACCTGGTAACCATAAAGTATCATAGCCTTGCATTCTTTTTCTTCTTACTACCATATCAGCTATAGTTGTATCCCAAGCATGTCCGATATGTAATTTACCTGTTACATTTGGAGGTGGTAAAACTATTGAAAATGGTTGTTTTGAGGTATCGCCAGCTGTGAAGAATCCTTTTTCTACCCAATAGTCATATTTACCTTCTTCTACCTTCTTATGATCATAAACTTTTTCTAATATTTTGCCCATACTTTTTTCTCCTTATAATCTTCTAAAAATAATGAATATAATGCTATATCATAAATTTGGCCATTATATAATTTGCCATAACTTTTAATTATGCCATCTAAATTAAAGTCTAATTTTTCAATCATTTTACGACTCCGTATATTATTTACTTCACTTACAATCTCAATTATTTTAGCACCTTTATAATTAAATGCATAATTAATTAATCCTCTTAAAGCTTCCGGACCAAAGCCACAACCCCAATATTTTTTATTTAAACTTATACCTAAAGTATAAGCATCTTTCAACTGTCTAATACTTTTCTTATATAAATTACAAGTTCCAATAAAAATATTTTTTTCTTTTAGAAATATAGAATACGTATCACCTTGATACATCATTCCTGTTACTAAACGATTCGCTGTTTCTAAATCGTCAACTGGCTTAAATCCGGCTAAGGTTGCTGTAGTAACATCTCTAGCATATTCATAATAGGCCTTAGCATCATTATAGCTAATTTCTTTTATTGTTAACCGTTCTGTATAAATATTCATCTTCATCACCATAAAAAAAGTCCTTAGAACTAATCTAAGGACGAAATATAACCGTGGTACCACCTTACTTCTAGTATATACTAGCACTCATTAATCTTTAACGCAGACCTACGGTTTAACTACTTAATTTCACCAAACTTTTAAAAAGCTACCTTCCTTACTTCTAATTAGATATTTTCACCAACCATATCTTCTCTAAAAATTAGAAAATAAATACTCCTCTTTTCTCTATGTATGATATCATAAACTATTTTTAAAGTAAAGAATTATTCAATAGCTTTTAAAGAATCAGTCATAGAAATATTCTTATAATATGGGATAAAACATAAATCAATACAAATAGAAATAATTAATGTAATACCTATTGCATACAAATAACTTGGCCAATAAATATTTCTACCTGCCCTCAATGTATTAGTATCAATTATACTAGCTACAATTTGATGTAATATGACACCAAGACCAATACCAACTAGCATACCAATTAAAGTTAAAACAAAAGTTTCTCTAGCAATATAACCATGAACTTCCGTATTTCTATACCCTAATACTTTAAGAGTTGCAAGTTCTCTTTTTCTTTCTGAAATATTAATATTCATCAAATTAAATATTACAACTACAGCTAAGAAAACAGCAAAGATAATGATAACTACAACTATCAATTTTATATTATTAATTAATGAATTATAGGCTTGACGCATACTTGATACATATTCAATTGAAATGATTTGACCACTGTCTAACAATTCTTGAGTTAAATCTCTTTCTTCAATATTATTAAAATTAATTAATATTCTATTATTAGTAAAATCTTCTTGATATTTATTACTTCCAATAAATAAATAATTATCAATATAATTTTCAAAAATACCTGTTATAGTATATTCGTGATCATTATAATTAATTGTATCTCCTACTTTTAAATCATAATTCTCAGCTACCATTTTAGATAATAAAACATCATCACTTGTAAATTTATAATCCTTATTTTTAACATCAAAGCCAAAATAATTATTAATACTTTCATCAGCACCAATAACTTTAATTGTATAATCATCTATGGTCATAGTGCCATAATAAATACCAGTTTGACTTGTAATATTAGAATTATCAATAGTTGTAACTCCGGTTTCTGGGGCTACTAAAGCATCATATAAAATGATATTATCATATTGTTTATTACTAACAGCATCCATTGAATCTTGAAGACCAAAGGCTAATAGTAGTAAAGCTGTACAACCGCCAACCCCAATAATCATCATTATTAAATTTCGTTTATAACGAATCATGTTTCTAATTGATGATTTATATTTAAATGATAACTTATTCCATAACCATTTAATTTTTTCTAAGAATATTCTTCTTCCTGGCTTAGGAGCCTTAGGAACTAATAAATTAGCTGGAGTCTCTTTTAAAGTACCATAAACACTAAGTATGACTACTAAAACAATAACAGCAATCATACCTAAAATTACACCTGATATAAATGGTGTATCATAAACATAAGCTAAAGGTGGCATATGACATGTGCTATTAAAAATATTATAAACAACTGCCGGAATTAAGGCTATACCAAGACAAATTCCTAAAACAGAACCAATAGCTGAAGCCAATATACCATAGATTATATAACGAATTAAAACTAAAAATTTGGAATAGCCTAAACCTCTTAAAGTTCCCATCGTTACTCTTTCTTCAAATACTAATCTTCTTAAACTTGTTAAGGCAACTAATGAAGCAATTATAAAGAAGAATATTGGAAATATTATAGCTACTTCTTCAACTTTATTAACATTCATTTGGAAGAAAGATGTAGAATAATTATCTAAACTATCTAAATAATACATAGTCTTATCCATTTTATCATATTCTTCATCTACACTTTCCTTAGTAGCTGTAGTTAAAGCTTCTGTTACTTCTTGTTCAACTTGAGGAATAACCTTACTATCTATATATTCACCTAATGTAGAACCTTCAGGAACATCAGGTATAAAGCTAGTAACTAAAGTATTATCATAAATATCTCCTGTTTTATTTTTAAATTGTTCTTCCACCTTAGATTTACTCAAATTAAATAAGATTAAATTAATTTCGTCACCATTATCATACTTAGTAACTACTTCATCATATGGTCCAAGTTTTTCAATTAATGAACCATAGTCGCTATCATACATTTGTTTCATCATTTCTTTTATAGCAGTATGATAACCTAAATTTAAAGCCTCGTCATAAGCAATTTCATAATTATCTTTGAATTCTTGACTATTTAAAGCTTCATCATACATATATTCTTCAAATAAGTTATTATGGTTAGCTTCAAAATTAGAATTACTTAATATACTTTGTAACTCGGTAGTTAAATCTTGAAACTTAGAACTAAATACACTTTCATCTAAACCAAAGTATAAATAAATATTAGTATAAATTACATCATCTAAACTATTAAAAGTGTCAGTATAATAATTAATTGGCAAATATACTATTGTATCTAAGCTAGCATTTAAAGTTTGAGAATCATAACGTTCCTTCATCATATACCAAGAATTTGATACAATTCCAGACACTTTATAAGTATTACCATCAAAAGAAATAGTAGATCCAACTTCAACATTCATCAAATAATTCCCGCTCCGTTCAACTACTACTTCATTGGCATTTTGAGGCCACGAACCACTTTCTAATTTTAAAATATCAGTACTATTTTTAGTTAAATCAGTATAAATTAGATGACCTACTCTAATTAAAGAATTAACTTCAAGATATTTATCTGTCTCATAAGTTGGCCTAATTTCTGGATTATAAGAATCATAAACTTCTTCTATTTCATCTATGTCCTGATTTAAGAAACCGGTTGTACTAACTAAGTAAAGTTCACTCATTTTACTATCTTTATAATAGTTATCTGCCGATGTTTCTAAATCTGGGGCAACCCCAAATATACCAACTAAAAACCCAATTCCCAAAAAAACAATCAAGATTAAGGTAATAAAACGACTTAAGTTTGATTTGATTAATTTTAGTAAAGATTTAATATATATTTTCATAAATTAAACCTTCTTTCTACCATTCAATTTGTTCAATTGGAATCGGATTAGTATTAACTTCGTTAGTAGTAATAGAACCATTTTTAATGCTAATAACTCGATCTGCCATTTTTGTTATGGCTTGGTTATGAGTTATTAAAACCACGGTTTTATTGTTCTTTTTACATAAATCGTGTAATAATTTTAATATTTGTTTACCTGTTACATAATCTAAGGCCCCAGTTGGCTCATCACATAAAAGCAATTTAGCATTTTTAGCAATAGCTCTAGCAATACTTACTCTTTGTTGTTCACCACCTGATAATTGAGCTGGAAAATGATCTATTCTATCCTTTAAACCTACTTCCTCTAGTACTTGTTTTGAATCTAAACTTGATTTAGATAACTCTTTAGCAATTTCTACATTTTCTAAAGCAGTTAAATTAGGCATTAAATTATAAAATTGAAAGACAAAGCCAATATCAAATCTTCTAAAACTAGTTAATTCCTTATCATTTAGTTTAATAATATCTTTACCATCAAATAATATTTGTCCTTCATCTGCATGTTCCATTCCACCTAAAATATTAAGCAGTGTAGTTTTCCCTGCTCCACTAGGTCCAACTATAACACAAAATTCTCCCTCATCTATGGAAAATGAAATATCGTTATTTGCTACAATTGTCTGTTCACCTGACTTATAACGTTTATATACATGCGAAAAGGTGATAAAATCCTTTTTATTATTTACTACTTCCATTTAAATCATCCCTTCCTCTTGTTAATTATATTATATCATTTTAAATAAGATAAAAAAGAAAAAAGAGGTAAAAACCACAAAATAACATAATTGTTACATCTTTTTATAGTTTTTCCTCTTCTTAGCATTAAGTTGTCTAGTTAATGCACATTCCTCAGATACATGAAATTTGCGAGCTAATTCTTGGTAGTCTAAACTAATATATGGGGTCGGGATTAAAAGTTGACCAGCAAATTCATTAGCTTGCCATTCAACATCACAATAAGCCTTCACCTTATCATCTTCAAAAAAATCAAAATTAAGAATTTTTGCTTGCATAAAATGAAAAAATTCATGAGCTAAAGTAAAATTAGATCTATATTCTCCATTATAACATTCATTATATACTGATTCCTTAACCCTTATTGTATTACTTTCTACAATATATAAAGCGTACTCATCCCTTAACTCATCATCAGAAACTATTTCTAAGTATAATTTCCCCTCATTATCTAATTTTTCAATAATTGATAAGATAGGAAAATATTCATCCACTTTGATATTAAAATGGCTTCTTACTTTAAGTGCTAATTCTTCAATATCTTTGACACTTAAAGGATTAGTTTTATTCATCTATTTCAGCTAAAGCATCCAATAATTTCTTGACTAATTCAGGGTCAGCAGTCTTAATTTTACGAGCAAAAGCAAGTGAAGCCTCTGTTTGTTCTTTATCTAAACCACTTAAATCAAGAACAACCTTATGATTTGTTACATTAGCAGCATCTTCTAGCTTTAATTTAGTAGCATAATCCAAATTATAAATATCACATATTTTATCAACATATTCTAAAGGAATTTTTTTCTTTCCAACTTCCATAGCTGATAAAAATGCCGCTGATACTTCTAATTTAACAGCTAAATCACGCAATGAATCACCTGTGCTAGCTCTTATTTCACGCATTACCTTTCCAAATTCTGATACCATTTCATTTCACCTCGCATATATTATATACTTTAGTAGTTGATGTTTCAAGTAATAAAAAAATAAATCAGATACCTGATTTATTTTCTTAAGCCTAAGCTTTCAATTAAAGCAACATAAGCTTTATAATCTTTCTTTTGTAAATAGTTTAATAAACTACGGCGTTGACCAACTTTAGTCATTAAACCACGACGACTATGGAAATCATGTTTGTGAACAGCAAAATGCTTATTTAATTCATTGATTTCAGCAGTTAAGATTGCAACTTGAACAGCAGTTGAACCAGTGTCGCTAGGATTTTTACCATATTTTTTAACTATTTCTGCTTTTGTTTGTACAGATAAAGCCATTTTTTATTTTCCTCCTTGTTCTAATAATATGCGATAAACCTAGTAATTCGCCAGAGGTACGAAAAACAAAGTAAATCGTAGCCTGTTAATGATAACATAAATTAACAAAAAAGCCAATAAAAATTTATAATTTTACAAATTTTTCTACATCCATAATAAAGATAGTGGCTCCACCGATTGTAACTTCAATAGGTGTTGGACTCAATAAGCCTGATGACATACTAGCAATTGGAGTAATCATTTTCTTTCTTTGATGCGCTTCTGCCTTAATTACTTCAATTACTTTATCAACTTCTTCATCTTGGCAACCTACTAACATAGTAGTATTACCACTTAACAAAAAGTTTCCTGTAGAAGCTAATTTAGTTGAATAAAATTTGTTTTTAACTAAAGCCTTAGACACCGCTTTAACATCATCATTATTAACAATTATAATCATTAATTTCATAATTGTACCCCCTCGTATAATATGTAGTGTAGATTTAGGTATTAGATACCTAGCTACATATTAGTGTTTTTGAAGTCCTAGTGT
>CALUXI010000032.1 GCA_944324705.1 uncultured Acholeplasmatales bacterium | reverse complement strand
TCCCTCATTACTATTATACTATAATATTAGAAGTAAAAAAACTAAGAAATAACTCTCAGTTTTAGTATACGAAAAAAGGGGGGGATGTTAAGACGATTTTTATTAATTATAGGGTTCTTTTTGTGTTTATCATTTGCATACCCCCAATGAGGAAGTTTGCGTTTGGAGAAAATGATACATTTAATTCACCTAATAGGCATGGAACGTCTGTAGCTGGAATTATGGTTGCTAAAGACAATGGTAATGATGTTAAAGGCTTAACTTATGATACTAAAGCTGATTCTTCTAACTATGGTTTAAATTCAGTAGATTTGTTTGCTCCTGGAGAAGATTTTAAATTATGTTATGGAGATAATGGGTATATTATAGATGGAGGGACTTCATTAGCAGCTCCATTAGTTACAGCTGCTTGCGCTTTAATTATGGAGGCAAAACCAACCTTAAGCCCAATAGAAATTAAAAATACTATTTTAAATACAGTTAATTTAAGACAACACAGAATGACTTGTGAGATATGTGGTTACTCAGCTCTTTCTCCTCACGTAGTGGGAAGCGGTTCATTTATAGGTCAAAAATATGCGGTATATTTATTATGTGGTGGCTTATGTGAAATGGGATTTGTTCATTTAGGATGGTGATATAGTGAAGAAAATAGGTATTATATTGTCGATGTTATTAATTATATTTTTAATTAGTTGTAACAATGATGAAAAAGAAATAAAAAATAAGAAACCAATAACAATTTATTATGTTGGAGATAGTGAATACAGTGGGTATAACCCGATAACTAGTGAACATGATGTTAAAATAGAAGATAATGAAACATATACTAGAGTTACAGTAGATGAATTAGATTTTAATAATTTACCATATAAAGATTATATGCTAAATGTTGAATATTATAGTGATGAATACTTTAAAGAAGAATATACTAAAGATAATTATATTAATGGTGATGATTTATTTTTAAAATATGATTATTATTACATTATTACTACTATGGAATTATCTTTTATTATGAGTGTTGCAATTAATTCTATACCATTTACTATACCTTATTATATTCAAACATATTTGGGTAAATATGAAGATGCCTATGTTGCTTTATTAGGTGGTAATATGGTGGGTGATGCAATTAATAAAGAATATTTAGGGGATTTAGTTATTTACCATAATTCATTAGAACAAATTGAAGTTTTTTATGACTGTTATGAAAAGATTTATTTAGAAGAAGCTTATGAACAAGGTATAATAGATGATAAAGAAGCAAAAGAAATAGTTAATATTTGGTATATTTATTATAATGCTAATGATTTTTATAATTTTGGGCATTATGATGAGAGTAATTAACTTTAATATTAGCAAGTATTTAATGGTAATAATAAATGAAAGATGTTTAATTAAATCTAGTAGATTATAAAAATAAAGCCTTAATTTTTTTACAGATTAATACTTTTTTAGTGTTATATGTTTCAATAAATAATTAATTAGTTTTAATTTTATTTTTTTATGATATACTATTGGTGTAAAAACGTTTTCATACAAGGAGGGATAAAATGTTAAGACGATTTTTATCAATTATAGGGCTCTTTTTGTGTTTATCATTTGCATACCCTAATGAAGAAGTTAGTGAGAGAATAATCTGTAATGCTAATATAAATGACAATTATGTTAATAATCAAATTATAATAGCTGTTAATGATTTAAAAGAATATTAAAACTAACATTAAGTACTGACTCTAAATTAAAAGTATTAGATAATATTAAAAAATTAGAAAAAAGAGAAGATATTTATTTTGCTGAACCTAATTGTATATTAGATATTAATGAAGAATACGAAATGGCTGATTATTCAAATGAGATTTATTGGTCTAATTATATAGATAAAATAGGTGGTAGTGAAATATGGAATTATGCTACAGGCAAGGGAGTAAAAATAGGGGTAATTGATGTTGGCATTAATAAAAATCATCCTAATTTAGTTGGTCAAATAGATGTATTATTATCAAAGTCCTTTTCAGCTGAATATAGTGATCCATTTGTAGATGTTAGCAGTCACGGTACAGAGGTTGCTGGTTTATTAGTAGCTACTGATAATGGAAATGATGTTAAAGGCATAGCCTATGATGCTAAAGTAATCTCTTTAAAAGCTGATAGTAGTTCTACTATGAGTACAGAAGCTGTTATAAAATCAGTCAATTATGCTAATGAAATTGGGATTAAATTATTAAATTGTAGTTTTGGTCACACATCAAGAAATAACTTAACAAATAGTTTAAATCAAGCTATGGTAAATTTTCCAGGGCTTATAGTATGTTCTGCCGGAAATATTAATCAAGATAATGATAAAAACAGTCATTTCCCTAGTAATTTTGAAACAGAAAATATAATAGTAGTAGGAGCTTCTACAACGAATGATACTAAAGTTGATTCTTCTAACTATGGTTTAAATTCAGTGGATTTATTTGCTCCTGGAATGAATTTAAAGGTATGTGCTAATAATTGGTATATTATAGATGGAGGGACTTCATTAGCAGCTCCATTAGTTACAGCTGCTTGTGTTTTAATTATGGAGGCAAAACCAACCTTGAGTCCAATAGAAATTAAAAATACTATTTTAAATACAGTTGATAATATATCTTCTTTAAGTGGTCTATGTGTATCAGGAGGAAGATTAAATATTTTAAAAGCATTAAAGGGAGGATATGAGGATAATCACAGTTTTACTTATAAAACAGTTGATTTAAGACAACATAGAATGACTTGTGAGATATGTGGTTACTCAGCTCTTTCTCCTCACGTAGTGGAAAGCGGTTCATTTATAGGCCAAAAATATGCGGTATGTTTATTATGTGGTGGCTTATGTGAAATGGGATTTGTTCATTTAGGATGGTGATATAGTGAAGAAAATAGGTATTATATTGTCGATGTTATTAATTATATTTTTAATTAGTTGTAACAATGATGAAAAAGAAATAAAAAATAAGAAACCAATAACAATTTATTATGTTGGAGATAGTGAATACAGTGGGTATAACCCGATAACTAGTGAACATGATGTTAAAATAGAAGATAATGAAACATATACTAGAGTTACAGTAGATGAATTAGATTTTAATAATTTACCATATAAAGATTATATGCTAAATGTTGAATATTATAGTGATGAATACTTTAAAGAAGAATATACTAAAGATAATTATATTAATGGTGATGATTTATTTTTAAAATATGATTATTACTATATTATAACGCTCCCAATATTATCATTTGTGTGTAATAGTTGGAACAATTTTAATCCATATATGCCGGTTTATTATATAACTTCATATTTGGGTAAATATGATGAGGCTTATATTGTAACAATTGGTGGGGATATGGTGTGTGATGCAATTAATAAAGAATATTTAGGAGATTTAATTATCTTTCATACTGAACTTGTATATACTTTTGTATGCTATGGTGATTTTGATGTTATTACAATAGAAGAAGCTTATGAACAAGGTATGATAGATGAAAAAGAGGAAGAGAAGTAGTTAATATTTGGTATATTTATTATAATGCTGATAATTTTTATAATTATGGAGTATCGTAATTAGTATAATTATTTTTCATATATTTTATGTTAATAGAATATTTAAATTTATTACAAAAGATATTGATTTGTAGGTTTAATGTCCTTGTTATGTCATTTCTAAATTGAATTTAAATATTCTTTTTTATGTTAATATTTATTTTAATTTATTAGCAGTAATACATTAAAAGAGGTTAGACATTAGCTTTGATTTTAAAAAGTTTATACACAAATATAAAATAAATGATATAATTAAGAAAATAAGCAAAGGAGGCTAGTTAATGGACCAAATTAATCGCAGAACGAGAGTTTTAATGTTTTTTGTTTTGTTTTTGATTACTATTATTTGCATTATAGTGGGGTTATTATTAGCTTTTGATATAATTATTGCTTATCCCTTTGTCAGTTTCTTTATTAATGCTTTAAGTATTACTCTTTTATGTTTTAGTAGTTATGTTTTAATAACACGTTATAAAATGATTAAAGTAGAAGTAATACGTATTTTAAGTAAGAATCCTTTTACACTTAAAATTGTTAAAGAATATGACTTTAGAACTGCTATATTAGGACTTGGTTCACTACTTATTAACTTGGCTTTTTTGTCTTATTATTTAGGCTATACCGTTTTTAATTTTAGTATATGGTATTTAGGATTAACAATTTATTATGCTTTATTATTTTTTGCTAGAGAAATAACACTTTATAATTTTTATCGTTATCCTAATAATAGAACTAAGGAAATTAATGTTCATTTAATAGTGGGTATTTTGTTATGTTTGTTACCATTGTTTTTATTTATAACGGCAGGTGAAGCAAGTAGGCAAACTAGTAAATTTAAAGAACCAATTTTACATGTTCTTGTGGTTGGTGGTATTACCATTTATAAATTAACAATGGGAATTTATAATGCTTTAAAAGCTCATAAAAGTCATGATTTAATTGTTATTAGTTTAAAAAATATAAATCTAGCTGAAGCATTAGCTTCTTTAGTAGCTTTAATGGCAACTATACTTGTATTAACTAAAGATGATAGTAAAGTTAATCAAATTTCAATTGATTTGGTTTCTTTTGCTATGATAGTAGTTACTTTGTTTTTAGGCATTAGCATGATTAGAAGAACAGTTTATGAATATAAAAAGATGCAATGGGAGGAAGGAATCAGTGGATTGGAAAAATTTTATCAACAACGAAAGTACTAAATCATATTATATAGAATTAAAGAAGAAAGTTATGGAGGCTTATAATACTAAAACGTGTTTTCCACCTTATAAATATATATATAGAGCTTTGGCAACTTGTCCGTATGAGAAAGTAAAAGTGGTTATATTAGGTCAAGATCCATATCATGAAAAAGGGCAAGCTAACGGGCTTTCTTTTAGTGTTGACTGTCAAAAATTACCACCAAGTTTAGTAAATATTTATAAAGAAATGGCAAGTGATTTAGGTAAAAATTTTAGTCAAGATGGTAATTTAACTTATTTAGCTAAACAAGGTGTACTATTGCTTAATTCTACACTAACAGTTGAAGAAGGTAAAGCTAATAGTCATGCTGGCTTTGGTTGGCAAATTCTGACAGATAATATTATTAAAGAAGTTAATAAAATAAATAGACCAATTGTCTTTATTTTATGGGGAAACTTTGCTATTAAAAAAAGTATTTATTTAAACAACCCTAATCATTTAGTAATTAAAGGTGTACACCCATCACCTTTATCAGCTAGTAGAGGTTTTTTTGGTTCAAAACCATTTAGTAAATGCAATGATTATCTAATTAAAAATGGTGAAAGACCAATTTATTGGATTAAAGATGATTATGAAAGGAATTTAAAAGATGGAAATTAATATAATTGGGGCAGGTTTAGCCGGTAGTGAGGCAGCTTATTTTTTAGCAAAACTAGGTTATCAAGTAAACTTGTATGAAATGCGACCTAAAAAAATGACAGGTGCTCATGAAACTGCTAATTTTGCAGAGCTTGTTTGTTCAAATAGTTTAAAGTCTAGTAGTTTAGAAAACGCATGTGGTATTTTAAAGGCAGAAATGGAAATCTTTTCTAGTTTATGCATGGAAGCTGCTAAAGTATCATCAGTTCCGGCTGGTCAATCTTTAGCAGTTGATAGAGATAAATTTAGCCAATATATTACAGATAAACTTAAAAGCTTTAAAAATATTAATATTATAAATGAAGAAGTTACTAATATTGATGTAAATAATTATACGATTATAGCTACAGGTCCTTTAACTAGTGATGATTTAAGTCAAAATATTAAAGAATTATTTGGTTTAGATGATTTTTATTTCTATGATGCTCAGGCACCAATTATTTATGCCGATAGTATTGATTATAATAAAGCTTATTTTAAATCACGTTACGATAAGGGTAGTGCTGATTATTTAAATTGTCCTTTTACTAAAGAAGAATTTGATAAATTCTACAATGAATTAATTAATGCGGAAGAAGTTCCTACTCCTGATTTTGAACTAAAGGTATTTGAGGCTTGTATGCCAATTGAAGTAATGGCTAAAAGGGGAGAGAAAACTTTAACTTTTGGCCCAATGAAACCAGTAGGTCTAAGAACTCCAGATGGTTTTAGTCCATATGCTGTAGTTCAACTTAGACAAGATGATGTAAGTAAAACATTATATAATATGGTTGGATTTCAAACGCATTTAAAGTTTGGCGAACAAAAAAGAGTGTTTAGTTTAATTCCTGGTTTAGAAAAGGTTAGATTTGCTAAATATGGTAGAATTCATAAAAATACTTATATTAATGCTCCGAAAATTTTAAATTCAACTTTGCAAACTAAAAAGTATCAGAAAGTTTTTTTTGCCGGCCAATTAAGTGGGGTTGAAGGTTATGTCGAAAGCTTTGCTACCGGAATTATTGCAGCTTTAAATTTAGATTTATTAATAAATAATAAAGAATTAATAGTTTTGCCTCAAGAAACAATGATTGGTTCTTTATTACATTATATATCTTCTCAACAAGAGAACTTTGTTCCTATGAATGCTAATTTTGGTATTGTTCCTAGTTTATTAGAAGTAAATAAAAAGGAAAGAAAAAAAACTTATGGTGTTAGAGCTTTAGAAAAGATTAAAGAGGTTAAAGAATTATATGAAAGCAGAAGAGGCAATTGATAATTATTTAACATATTTAAGTAGTATTTTAAATTATTCTGAAAATACAATTATTAGTTACAAGTATGATATATTAGAATTTAGTGATTTTGTTATAAGTGAAAGATTTAGTAAAGATATTTTAAGTTTACGTAATGATAGGGTTGTCAAAGCTTATGTAAGTCATTTAAATAATATGGGTGAAGCAGCAACTTCAGTTAATAGAAAAATGGCGGCTTTAAGAGGTTTTTATAATTATTTAGTTGCTGAAAATGTTGTTGAAAACAATTATTTTTTAAATATTGAAAGTTTAAAAAAGCCTAAAAGATTACCTCAAATAATTAAAGAAAAAGAAATATTATTAATGTTAAATTCTTGTAATAAAAATAAACCATTAGGTTTTAGAGATTATATAATTATTAAATTGTTATATTCAACAGGTATGCGGGTTAGTGAACTTTGTGCATTAGAAACTAGTGATTTAGATTTAGTTAATTTAGAAATTAAAGTATTTGGTAAAGGGAGTAAGGAAAGAATTGTTTTAATTTATGAAGAATTAAGAGATGAATTAAAGAGATATTTAAATAATGATAGAATTGCTTTACTTGCTAAAAGTGATAATGAAACTAATAGAAGCTTATTTATTAATAATAAAGGAACATCTTTAACAACAAGAGGAGTAAGAGTAATCTTAAATAAGGTCATTAAACAATGTGAAGAAACATTTCATATATCCCCACATATGTTAAGACATAGTTTTGCAACTACTTTATTAAATAATGGAGCAGATTTACGTAGTGTACAAGAATTATTAGGACATGTTAATTTGTCTACTACTCAAATTTATACGCACATTACTTATGAAAATTTAAAAAGAGAGTATGCTTTAGCTCATCCTAGAGCTTTAAAAGAAGATAAAAAAAGTAAATAGGTTTTAAATACTTTTATTATTTCATAAAGTATGATAAAATTATAAAGCTTTTTTGAAAGGAATTGATAATAATGAAAAAAATAATGATGGCTTTATTTATGGGAATTATAACTCTAAGTTTAGCTTCTTGTAATAATACAGAAATTGATTATAACTTACATGATGAAACAAATAAAGATGCAGAAGGAGCTAGCAACATCACTAAGGATTGGCTCAATATTACTGATATTGCTGTAAATTCTCCGATTAAAGCAAGAGAAGATAAAAAAGAAAGTGGTTATGAGATTTGTTTGCCTCAAGACCCATTATCTGTTAGTCGTTATACTTTAACTAATTTAGAAGATAAGAATATTTATAATACTGATGAAAATAGTGATTCTTGGCAAAACAGTTTATTTGATGGCATTTATTTTCTATATTTAACACAATATAATGTTGATTTAGCAGAAGTAAGTAATCAATTAAATCAAGTTGGAAAAGAAATAACTAGTGCTTATGGTGATTTAGGGGCTTCACTATTTGATACAGTTAATGAAGTTGCTGATGACAAATTATCTAGTTTAGCTTATGAAGAGGGAAAAGAACGCAGTTTAGCTGTTTTATATTTACCAGTTTTAGTTCATGCTTATACAGCCTTAGAAGATAAGTCAGGAGATGCAAAAGAAACAATTAGAACTTTTGTTTTAGTTCCAGTTTATTATGAAGTAGTTTATGCTACAAATGGCAATTTAGATGCAAATGATAAATTAAGTGGTTATAAAAAAGTTGATATTGCAAGTTCTTCTTCTTTAATTGATGACTATAAAGAATAGGGGAGTAATCCCTTTTTTTCTTAGGCGGTGATATATTGTTACAAAATGAAAGAATAACAACTCCAATTTGGAAAAAAATAATTTATTTAATTTTAACATTATTTGTTTTTGCTATCCAAATAACTATTTATTATTTTACTTTAGTAGGCAGTTATCAAAGTATAATCTTATACTATATTGGTATAGGTTTAGCTTTAGTTGTTATTTTATATATTATTAATAGTGATGCTTCAGCTAGTTATAAATTGACATGGGTAGCATTAATTTCCTTTCTACCATTCTTTTTCATTTTTATTTATTTCTCTAATACAACAGCCAAGAGATTGCCAAAAAGAAAGAGAAAGAAGCTAGAAGTAGCTATTAAAGAACATAATATTATTAAACATAGAGAATATCCTAATTCTGATAATGTTACTAATAGATTAGCTAAATTAATTTATCAAGATTCTATTTATCCTTGTTATAATAACACAGATGTTAAATTTTTTAGTGATGCAAGTATTAAACATGAACATATGTTAAATACCATTAAGAATGCTAAAAAATATGTCTTTTTAGAATATTTTATCTTATCAGATGGGGTATTATTAGAAGAATTAATAAGTGTTTTAGCAGAATTAGGAAATAAAGGTATTGAAATTAAAATAATCTATGATGATATTGGTTCTAAAAGAGCTTTATCTTCAAAGACTATAAATAGATTAATAGATATACCAAATTTAAAGTTAGCTGTATATGAACCATTAGGTTTAAATATTAATCCGGCAGTTAATTATAGAGATCATAGAAAGATTTGTATTGTTGATGGTCTTTATGCTTATTGTGGCGGAGATAATTTAGCTGATGAATATATTCATCTCAAGAAAAGATTTGGATTTTGGCGAGATAATGCCTTATTTTATGATGGAGAGGCAGTGTTTAGTTTCATTGCTATGTTTTTGAATATGTGGTATTCTTCAACTAAAGAAAAAATAGATGTTGTACAATATATTCCTAAATATGAAGCTAAAGAAACTACAGGTTTTGTTATACCATTTTCGGACGGACCAGACTGTGATAAGCATGTAGCTTATGATGTTTTTTTAAGTTTAATAACTAGTGCGACTAAAACTTTATATATTTCAACCCCATATTTTATTATTGATGACGAAATGATTAATGCTATTTGTTTAGCTAAAAAAAGTGGAGTAGATGTTAAACTTTTAGTACCTAAGATACCAGATAAAAAAACAGTATTTATGTTTACAAGAGCTCATTATAAAAAATTACTTTATAATGGTGTTGAAATCTATGAATATATACCTGGATTTAATCATGCTAAAAATATTATAGTTGACGACAAATATGCATTTTGTGGCACTATTAATATGGATTATCGTAGTTTGTTTTTACACTATGAATGTGGAAGTGTAATTAGTTTAAATGCTGAAGTTAAAGAAATGTCTAAAGACTTTTTAGCTGCTTGTGCGGTAAGTGATAATTATACTTTAGATGAGTGGAATGATAGAAATATTTTTGGCAAATTCTTTGCGTTTTTATTAAGAATATTTGCCCCAATGTTATAGGAGAATGTTATGATTGATATTTTAAAAAGTATTTTATTTGGGATTGTTGAAGGTATAACAGAATGGTTGCCTGTTAGTTCAACAGGACATATGATTATTTTAGAATCTTTATTAGATGTTAAGGAATCTTATGGTCAAGAATTTTGGGATTTCTTTTTAGTAGCTATTCAATTAGGTGCAATTATAGCTGTTATTATATGTTTTTTTAATAAATTATGGCCTTTTGGTAAAAATAAAGAAGTAGAAGTAAAGAAAAATACCTGGTTAATTTGGTTAAAAGTTATTATTGCTTGTTTGCCTGCTGCCATCATTGGTTTGTTTTTTGATGATTGGTTAAATGAACATTTATATAATTCAATAACAGTTACAATCACTTTAATTTTATATGGTATATTATTTATTGTAATTGAAATATTTAATAAAAAAAGAAACTTCAAGATTAATGACATGAAAGAAATGAGCTTGCAAATAGCTTTAATAATTGGTTTAATCCAATTACTTGCTTTAATTCCAGGTACTTCAAGATCTGGAGTTACAATTCTAGGTGCTATGTTAATTGGTTGTAACAGAACCATGGCTGCTGAATTTAGTTTCTTTCTATCAATCCCAGTTATGTTAGGTGCAAGTTTATTAAAAGGTGTAAAATTCTTTATGAATAACACTATTAATACTAATCAAATTGTATTTTTAGTAGTAGGTCTTCTAGTAGCATTTATTGTTAGTTTATTAGTTATTAAATTATTAATGAAATATATTAAGAAACACGACTTTAAAATATTTGGTTATTATAGAATAATATTAGGTGTAATATTACTTGTATTATTCTTATGCGGTTATATTAATGTTTAAGTTAGATTAATTTCTAACTTTTTTTCTTGACATATAAACTGATAAAAACTACTATAACAATATTATATTTAATCGGTCGCAAACTCGACACTGTTAAAATATATGCGAGTGATTTTGAATCTAATACTGTAGAATTAAAAATGTTAATAGATGATGTAAAAAAAGAAATTATAGCTTTTTTAAATAGTGAACTTGGTGGAACAATTTATGTTGGAGTTAGCGATAGTGGAGAAAAAGTTAAATTAGGCAATAATTTATTAGATGAATATGAATCAATTATAATCAATTGGATTAGAGATGAGGTAATTATGCCTAATTGTTCTGATTTTGATAATTAATATAGTTCCAGGTAATAGAAAACCATATTATTTAAAAGATAAAGGATTAAAACCAAGTGATGTTTATTTAAGATATGGTAGGAACAAAACACAAGCTAATTATGAAGAAATTATTGTTGGTTTTTTAAAAGAACATAAAAGTATAAGAAGGACGACTGTAGAAGGCTTATTAGAAATTAAAGCAACTAAAGCTAAAGAAATAATAAAAGAAATGTTAGATAAAAAAATAATAATTCAAGTAGGGAACGGACCTAGTACGACATATAGATTGAATGATTAATTTTTGACACAAGGTAATTTCTGTATTTTGTTTAAACAAAAAGATTTTTATCACATTTCGATGTAAGAATTTTCATTTAATAAAGTATTGTAATAATAATTCTTTGTTGCTATAATAAACACATAGGAGGCGTTTATAATATGGCAAAAAGTAAAAAGAATAGTCAATTAGCCATGTATATGACAATAGCTATGTTAGTTATAGGGGTATTAGGGATTATTTTATTCTTATTTTTAACAGCTGTTACAATTAAATCTGTTGATACCGGGTCAGGTTGGTTTGATGATATTTTTAATGGTATTCAAGATAGCATTAGAGAATATACTGATATAACCGGTATGCAAATGGTATTTGGACTTACTGAAGGAGATACAATTAAATTAGAAATATTAGATTTCAGTTTTGTAGCTCTAATCCCATTAATTTTAGTATTTGCAGGTATTATATTAAATGTGCCTAAATCTAAATTACTTGGATTAATTGGGGTTGTATGTTTAGTGGCTGCGGCTATTATGTTTGCCTTAACACCAAACTTTGTAATATTCCATGGTGCTGATATGGGTGCTGGTGATGCTTATACTGCTGGTATAGGTTCTTATATGGCACTAGGATGTTCTGCATTATGTGCATTGATTGGTGTTGTTCGTGTTTTAAAAGTTTAATTATTGTTAGGGACTGCAAAAATTATGCAGTCTTTTTTTCTTTTTAATAGATAACACACGTTTTTCGTATACTAAAACTGAGAGTTATTTCTTAGTTTTTTTACTTCTAATATTATAGTATAATAGTAATGAGGGAA
>CALUXI010000031.1 GCA_944324705.1 uncultured Acholeplasmatales bacterium | reverse complement strand
GAGTTCGAATAATATCATAATTTAAACGTATTTTATTATATAAAAAGGTCTTGAAACTAGAATTATCTAGTCAGCAAGACCTTATTTTTCTATTATATTTCTAACATTTTGCATTCTTGTATCTAATTCATAGCTTAATTTTGCACATTCTAATAATTCATCAGAAGTATAACTTAATGTTTTTTCATCTAATTGTTTCTTATAACGTAAACGATGTTCTAATTTAGCCCAGAATTCCATAGCTATTGTTCTTAATTGTACTTCAACCTTAACATTTCTTTTTTCGTTTTGTAAAAAGATTGGTACTTCAATAATTAAATGAAGACTACGATATCCATTGGCTTTTGGATTTTTAATATAATCTTTCATTTCAATCAAAGTTATATCATCTTGTTTTAATAAACAATCAGCTAACAAATAAATATCATCAATAAAAGAACAAATTACTCTAACTCCCGCAATGTCAAACAAGTTTTCTTCAATACTTTTTAAAGTTAAAGGATGTCCCCTTCTCTCTAATTTTTCTTTAATACTCTCTGGTGATTTAAGTCTTGAAGTTATTGACTCAATCGGATTTCTTTCATGTTGTAAGGAAAACCAATCATTTAAAACTTTAAACTTAGTTTCTACCTCCATAATTGCACAACGAAAACTGCTCATTAATTCTCTTGATGATGACAACATATCATCAACTTCTTTAGCTTCAATTTCATTATTTAAAAGTTTTTGTAATCTTGTAACTAAATCTTGAAGTTCACTCATAAATACCTCACTATATCTTTCTAGTTGCAAAAGTTAACCAAGCTAACATATCACCACTAAAATATTCTTTTAAAGTTTCAAAAACTTTTTGATGATAATTATTTAACCAATCTTTTTCATCTTTTCTTAACAAATCTACGTTAATAGCATCTAAATCAATTGGAACAAAAGTAATTGTATCAAATTTTAAAAAGTGACCATATTCAGTAGTTCCAGCATCTACACAAAGCATTTCATTTTCTGTTCTTATACCAAACTTATTATCTAAATAAACACCTGGTTCATTCGTTGTAATCATTCCTTCTCTTAATACTGCACTATCTTCTCTTTCCGGAACAATTTGCCATCTAAAACCATTAGGACCCTCATGAACACTTAAAACATGACCAACACCATGACCAGTTCCACAACGATAATCAAGTAATTTTTCCCAAATCGGACCTCTAGCTAAAATATCTAAATTAACGCCTTTACATCCTTCTAAAAAAACTACTCGTGATAGATTAATTACTGATTTTAAAACTGTAGTAAATAATTCCTTTTGTTCTTCTGTAATATTACCAATAGCAAATGTTCTAGTAATGTCAGTTGTCCCTTCTAGGTATTGACCTCCAGAATCAACTAATAATAAATTATCTGCCTCAATAACCGTATCAGTTTCTGTAGTCGGAATATAATGAAGCATAGCCGCATTAGCTCCATAAGCACATATAGTATCAAAACTAGGTTCAATAAATCCTTTTTGTTTTTTTCTTAAAGAGGTTAAATAATGGCTAGCTTTAAGTTCAGTAATCCCATCTTTAAAATCTAAATGTTTTAGATAATACATAAACTCAGTTACCGCTACCCCGTCTTTAATATGAGCTAAAATAGTATTATTAATTTCGGTTTCGTTTTTAATGCATTTTAATAAAGTTGTCGGATTAGTACTAAATTTAATTTCATTATTAGCAGCTATTAAACGATATATTTCATAATTAGTTTTATTAGGATCTATTAAAATTTTTTTATTTTTTATTTTTTCTAGATCCTTGTAGATAGCAAAATAGTCTTTAACCTTAATATCATTATCTTTTAAATATTCATGAACTTCTTGATTAATCTTTTCTTTATCTACATATAAAATTGTTTCATTTTTATTGATAATTGTATAAGCTAAAAAAACAGGGGTATATAAGACATCATTTCCTCTTAAATTATATAACCATGCTTCATCCTCTAAAGCAGTTAATACTAAAGTGTCAATTTTCTTTTCTTCCATTTTATCTAATACTTGTTTTAATTTTGTTTTATAAGAACTTCCAGCAAAAAACTCATCTAAAATATAAATCTTATCTTTTGGTAATTGTGGTCTATTAGGCCAAACAGAATTAACTATATCATCATTAGTCAAGTAGATAATATTATTATTTATTCTTTTCTCTAAAGTTTCAATAAACTTAACGCTAACCATCTTGCCATCAAATAAAAGTTTATTACCATTTGTAAGAATATCACTTAAATAATCATAAATAGTTCTAACCTTAGGATCCCCCATCTTCATTAATGTGATTCCTGAATCTTCTAATTGTTGTTCTGCCTGTAAAAAATATCTGCCATCAGTCCATAATCTAGCATCATTTTGCGTAATTAATAGCGTTCCAGCTGAACCTGTAAAACCTGATAAATAAGATCTTACTTTAAAATAATCGCTTATATATTCACTTTGATGATAATCTGATGTAGGAATAATATAAGCTGCAATTCCTCTTTCTCTTAATTTATTTTGAATTGTTTCAATTAAATTCATGTCTTTTTACCTACCTTTATTATATAATATAAAAGCCTTTCACTATTATTTCATAATTTGAAAACAAATAGTGATATAATTATATCATAAATTAAATAAGGAGTGTTAAAATGGATTTAATTTTTTGTGGAATTACCGATATAATACTTATATTGTTCTTTATATTCGCTATTATCTGGGGGGCAAAAAAAGGCTTTATGTCAAAGTTTATTAGCCTTTCTTCTGGTATAGTTGGTTTAATTGTTGCTATTATATTTTGTTCAAGATTTGCCAACATGTTAATTAAACATCAAGTATTTTACCCGGCTATTCAAAATAATATTTATGAAAATATAACGTCATCTGGTTTAATGACTGAAACATCATCAGCTTCAGATGTTTTAAGTGGTTTAGGTTTCCCTGGGGTAATTGCTGATTATATTGGTTCTAAAATTGACAGTAGTTTAACAGGTTCTTCTCTTGCTACAACTATGGCTCAAGAAACTGCCAAATTATTTATGGTAATCATTTCTTTTGCTTTTTTATTAATAGGTTGTTGGGTTTTAACTTTTGTTATTAAATTATTAATTAAATTAATTAGAGCAAGCCTAGTTATAAGAATAGTTGATGGTGTTTTAGGTGTTGTGCTATATGGCTTTTTAGCTATTATTTGTATCTATATTTTATTCTTCATTCTATCTTTAGTAATACAAATTCCAGGACTTGAAGGCTTTAGAAACTTTATGACAGTTGATATGCAATTAGACACTGATAAATTCAGATTATCTAAATATTTCTATGAAAATAACATTTTAGTTAATTTCTTTAGATTATTCTTTTAGAATTGGTTTTATGCCAATTCTTTTTTTATTTTATTGTAAAGGCTTTCAAAAAATGAATAAATGGGTTATAATAGTGTCAAACAAAACATTTCATATTGGAGGTATAAAATGAAATATATATTAGGAGCCCCAGGTTCAGGCAAAACAAAAGAAATATTAAGATTGAGTGAAGAAAATAGAATCCCTATTCTATGTGAATCACAAGCTCGTAAAGAAAGATTACTCGAAAGAGCTATGCAATATGGTTATGTAGTACCAGTTCCAATTGTTTTTTCTGAATTAACAAACAAAGATAAAGTCGTTTATATTGATGATATCGAAAGATTATTAACTGCGATGTTTGGGGTTAAGGTTGATACTTTAACTTTAAATTTATTAAACCCTAATGATGTAACTACCTTAAAAGAATAAAATTAAAAGTCTTAATTCTAAAGTGTAATACTCTAGTTTTAAGACTTTTTTACTTTAGGTAAAGATATTATAAACAATTTAGAAGTAGCCATCAATAGTGGCTCCTTTTTATATTCTTGATAAAGATTTTGAATAAATTTTAAACCATTTTGATAGCTATTTGTATAATTTAAATATTTAAATAATTTGGCTAACTTAGGATTACGATAACTTCTTTTACCTTCATCTAATTCATCATTAGATAAATAATAAATACCACCAGGAGAAATAAAATTAATTTTATTAGCATTTATTTCAATTCTAATATTAGTTTTAATTAACCAATTACGATGAATAAAGGCATTTAATAAAGCTTCTCTTAAAGCTAAAAAAGGATATTCTTTAATTTCTTTTAAATATGTTTCTATTTGATCAATTTGTTCTAAAATTGAGCCTTTAAAATCAATTCTTTTCTTAATATTATTCTTTTCATCTAATAAATAAATTTTAGTTCTATTTAATTGTTCATCACTAAATAAATAAGCTAAATTAGTATATTTATTATTATACTTAAAACCCAAAGAAAAAATTTGTTCTTCTAAAAAACTATATTTATTAAGTAAATAAGTAAAATGAAGATCTTGATTTAAACTTATTTCATTTTCATAATACCTTTTATGTGATGCTAGTTGCATAGTTTTTATTTCGTCTTTAGATGCTAAAACTTTACTTGTTTCATATCTAACATAACACCCTTTATTTAAACCTAAACTTTTAACATAATAAGGTTTATCAAGTCCTTCTGCTACATTTAATACTAACACTCCATCTTTATTCCAATGCATATCAATATATTCTTTAGGTTGAGGATAAAACACATCATTTAAAAACCAATTAATAATTCTAGTTTGTTCAACATCCTTTTCTTTTTCTGTTAAATTATAATAAATACTACCATCATCATTAACCCCAATATAGATAGTTCCACCACTAGTATTTAAAAAAGCTACTATCTCTTTTTTTATTTCTTCGGTTATTTCTCTTTTTAATTCTGTTCTTTCATTTTCCTTGTATTTCATCTTTACATACCCTATATACAAAATGTCTCATAACTTTATTATAATATATTTTATCATATTCTAAAACTTTATGCATATTATTTCTTAAAGCTACCTTTTGACTAGGGATATTATTCCACTTAATAATAGAATAAACCTCATTATAACCTTTATTGAAAGCTAAATTAATTAAAGCTTTACTTGCCTCACTAGCATACCCATTATGCCAATATTTATCGTCAAATATATAACCAACTTCTAATACTGTTTTTTCTGGTATTTCCTGATACGTTAAACCAACTTGCCCTATTAATTTATTATTTTCTTTTAAACAACAAGCTAACAAACCTGTATTTGTTTTATATATCTCTCTTTGTTTTAAATACCATTCATAAACTTCATTAGAACCAAAATGTCTTTCATAATGTGTCATAACTTTGTCATTCATTATTTCTTCTAATCTAGGCAAATCATTTTTAACTAATTTTCTTAAATAAAGTCTAGGAGTTTCTAAAATTAAATTAAATTCATATCTTTCTAAATCAACATTACCATTAATTAACTCTATATTATCTTCTTTTAATAGTCTTATTTGTTCCTCTATACCACCAAATTTATAATTAAAACTAGGATAACCTTTACTATTAACAATCTTATAACAAGGATATTTATATTTATCATCATTACTATGTAACATCATACCTACTTGTCTATAAGCTTTTGAATTATAATAATTAGCTATATCTTTATATGTACTAACCATTCCTTTAGGAATTTTAGTTAAATAATTTAAAACATCTTCTCTTTTCATAATTTCACCTATAAAAAAACCTAATCACAATATCTTTTAGCTTATGGCTGCTACCTCTCGGTCCTGACCAGGTTCACTAACAAATACTTGATTAGGGTAGGAAAATTTTAGCATAAATAACTTAATTTGACAAGTTTATTTAAACATTTTCTTCTTCTTAAAAATAAATATTAAAACTATACAAATAACTACCGTAATAATTAAAGGTATATACCAATAAATGTCACCCGGAATACCTCCATCAACATTCATTCCATAAAAACCAAAAATTATATTAGGAATAGACATAACAATTGTAATAACAGCTAATACTTTCATAACTATATTTAAATTATTTGATATAACACTTGCGAAAGCATCCATAGTTCCTGATAGAATATTAGAATAAATATTACACATTTCAATAGCCTGATGCAACTCAATTAAAACATCATCGAGTAAATCTTGATCTTCTTCATATAATTTAATAATTCTACCACGTAAAATTTTATTCATAATGATTTCATCCGTTTTTAAACTAGTAGAAAAATAAACTAAAGATTTTTCTAAACCTAACATTTGAATTAATTCTTGATTTTCCATTGATTTATGTAACTTATTTTCTGTTAAACTTGAAAGCTTATCAATTTGTCTTAAATAAGTTAAGTAACGACCAGACATTCTTAACATTAAAGTTAAGAAAAAACGGGTCCTTAAAGTAGTATTTAGGCCTTTTACTACTCCTTTTTTAAAATCTTCTAATTCTAAACATTCATGTAAAGAAATAGTTATAATGTAATTGTTATAAGAAACAAAACTTAATGGAGCTGTGGTATATTGTAATGATGTAGAATCTTTATTGACTTTTTTTTCTAACAAAGGATAGTCAATAATAATTAATCTTTGCTCATAATCATCATCATAATCAATGTGTGGACTTTCTTCTTCATCGAGAGCTTGTTTTAAAAATTCTGGTAATAATTTTAAATCATTAAGTAAAAATAATTTTTCACTATCAGTCGGACAAACTACATTTATCCAACAACCTGACTCTGGTTTATCTATTTTTCTTAAAATACCATCGAATGTTTTATACATTTCAATCATTTTAATTATCCTCCTTCAGTAAGTAATAATATCTAAGTTTCTCCCCTTTTAATGTTTTATTTTTATAATATATAAATTTTTGTTTATTAATAACTTTTTCTGAACGAATATTATTAATTGAATGACAACAAACTAAAACATCTAATTTAAATTCATTAAATAATCGTGGGATTAAACTATCTAAGGCTTCTGTCATTAATCCTTTTTGCCAATAATTCTTACTTAAAGTATAACCTATTTCACGATATTTCAACCCACCAAATTCCGGGTAGTATCTTTTATGAATTCCAATACTACCAATAACTTTTTGACTTTCCTTGTGATAAATAGCTAAAACTTCTTTATCTTTTATAAACATTTCTAAAACTTTTTTAGTTTCCGATATATTTTCATGATGTTTCCATCCTGCTAATTCACCTACTCCAGGTTCTTTAGCATATTCATACAAATCATATAAGTCATTTTCTAAAAAATGGCGTAATAACAGCCTTTTTGTTTCTAATTTAAAATTAGTAATATCAATATTAAATCGCAAATCTTTAAAAAAATTAGTTATAATTTGGCTACACGATTTATCATCAAGATATTGATATTTAACTTTATGCGTAAAGGCATTAAAAGTGTCTAAGTTATTTTTGACTGCCCCATTTCTAGGATCTTCAGCCCCAAAATAAACTTCCTTAATTCGACTATTAATAATGGCTCCGGCACACATTACACAAGGCTCTAAAGTAACATATAAACTAGCTCCATCTAGTCGCCAAACCCCAAGTTTTTTACTCGCTTTTTTAATAGCTAAAATTTCTGCATGTCCTAGTGGATCTTCCTTATTTTCTCTTAAATTGTGAGCTTTAGCAATAACCTTGTCGTTATAAACAACAACCGCCCCAATTGGACATTCTCCTAATTCATAAGCTTTTAATGCTTCTTTATATGCTAATTCTAAATATTTATTTGTCATGATGTAACACCTTATGACACTTCCTACATCGAGCCTCATACGACTCGGACGCCCCAATTAGAACAGTTTGGTCATTATCATAAGCTGGTTTACCATTAATAATTCTTTGCGTTTCTGTAGCTTCTTCCCCGCAAACCATACAAATAGCTGTTAATTTAGTAACATCATCAGCAATAGCCAATAAATCTGGCATCAAACCAAATGGTTTACCGGTAAAATCTTTATCTAAACCTGCACATATTATTCTTAAGCCTAAGTTGGCATATTCTAAAATTAAATCAATTAACTCTATATTAAAAAACTGTACTTCATCAAAAACTAAAGCACTAATTTCAGGAGTTATATACTTCTTTATTTCTGAAACATGATTAATGCTAATATTAATAGCTTTAGTACTTTTTTTATTATGTGATACAACTTCATCTGTACTATAACGATTATCAATACTTGGTTTAAATACTAAGTATCTTTTTTTAGCATAATCCATTCTCTTAACTCGTCTTATTAATTCTTCAGTTTTTCCGGCAAACATTGGGCCACAAATAACCTCAATACGACCTACTCTATTTTCACTATAATACATAATAAGACCTCCTAAACACATTTAAGAGCATATCATAATTATACTTATTAAACAAGACTTGAAAAAGAAAAAAAGACCCGAAGGTCTTATATTTCTAAATTACTTTTTATCTAAGCCGTAACGTTTATTGAAACGATCTACACGACCATCAGCTTGTGTGAAAGCTTGTTTACCAGTATAGAATGGATGACAGTTTGAACATGTATCAACACGAATTTCATCTAATACTGAACCTGTTTCAAAAACATTACCGCAAGTTGTACAAGTAACTTTAACTTTCTTATAATTTGGATGTATATCCTTCTTCATTGTACAATTCACTCCTTCCGCCATGGATTAACCATAGTAAGTCTTATTAATTCTAACACATTAAAATACAATATACAAGTGTTTTTTTAATTTAGCCAAACTTCCCTTTTAGCTATATCACAAAATACACTTTCAGTCTTAGAAGTAGGTATATTCTTACCAACATAATCAGCTCTAATAGGTAGTTCACGATGTCCTCTATCAATCAAAACTGCCAATTGAATCTTTTGTGGTCTTCCAAACTCCATTAAGGCATCCATTGCTGCCCTAACACTTCTTCCTGTAAATAAAACATCATCAATTAAAATAACTACTTTATTATCAATATTAAAATTAAATTCAATCTTTGCATCTTCTTTTTTCTTTAAATCGTCACGATGTCTAGTTATATCAATAGCTAAAACTGGTAATTTAACTTCTTCAAAATCGTAAATTAAATCAGATAAAATAACTGCTATTGGCAAGCCTTTATTTTTTATTCCTATTAATACAATATCTTCTAAATGCTCATTATTTTCTACAATTTCATGAGCTATCCTTTTTAACATCCGATTAAAGATTTCACTTTCTAATATCCTTTTCATGAAATAAAAAAGCCTTATTCGGCTTCCTCATCAATATTAGCATTATGATAGATTTCTTGAACATCATCTAGTTCTCTTAACATATCTAACATTCTTCTAAACTTTTCTTCATGTTCTTCATCTAAATCTACATAAGTTGTAGGTATTAATGATATTTCGTTTGTGTCAAATTCTAATTCTTTACCACAATTTTCTAAAGCAGCTTTAATGGCATTGTAATCTTTAGGATCTGCACTAACAACTGTTAAACCATCTTCAGTTTTGATTTCTTCAGCATCACAATCATTATTCATTAATACTTCCATTGCTTCATCTTCAGATAAACCTGTAAATTTAAAAATAGCTTTTCTATTAAATAAGTAGTTTACAGATGTTCCGATTTGACCACCTGTTTTATTAAAGCATGTTCTAACTTCAGCAAATGTTCTATTATCATTATCTGTTAAACATTCTACGATAACTGCTACATTACCAGAACCATAACCTTCATATGTTTTTTCTTTAGTAGCACCACTAATAGCACCTTTAGCTTTTTCAATAGCTCTTTTAATAACATCAGCTGTACATTGATCCTTTTTAGCTCTTTCAATTACTCTTTTTAAAGTTTGATTCATATCAGGATCAGGAACACCTGCCTTAGCTGCTTGGAATATTTCTTTACCCCATTTTGCATATTTTGCAGATTTCATAGCTGCTGTCTTAGCCATAGAAGCAGCTCTAACTTCATGTGCTCTTCCCATTTTTTATCTTCCTTTCACTTAATCGCCATAATATTATATAGATTTTTAGGCTTAATTGCAATACTTTTTAATATTTTAGGGTCTCTAATTTAGCTTTGAATCGGTAAAACTCCTGTAGTTACTGCTATCATTATAATAGCAAATAAAGATAAGATTGAAGCTAAAGAGGTCCAGACTACAAGTTGTCCGGCAAGTTCCCCGTCTTGCCCCATTTGTACAGCCATCGGTGCACTAGATACTGCAACCGGAGTTGAAAATAAAGCAATTAGCGCAGGAAAATACATAGTTGCTGAACCATATTGAGCTTTTAAAATAAAATTGAAAGAGATTAAAAATACTGCTGGGACTAAAACTACTCTTATAACCGTTCCTAATATAATTTGATATTTTAATCTAGCAACCGCACTGAATGTAAATCCAGCCCCTAACATAATTAAGGCAAATGGTGTAGCCATATCACCAATTTGATTTAATGGTTTATAAATAATTACAAAATCAGCTAAACGCCAAGATATATCACAAGCTATAAATATTTGTCTAACACATAAAGCGAGTAAACCCATAACAACTCCAATAATTAATGGATTTGTTACAATCCCTTTTAACATCTTTTTAATATCAATATGTCCATTTTCACCTTTATCATACATACTTAAAGATATAACCGCAAAAACATTAAATAAAGGAATGCTAATAGCTGAAACTAAAGATGCAATCCCAACAATAGCTGAATCAGCTTGATAACCTAAAGATTCAGCAATAAATGTAGCAAGTGGAATACCTATAATTGCATAATTAGATCTAAATAAACATTGATGAACTACCCCTTGTTGTTTAGGATCTTTAATACATAACTTAACTACTACAATACCAATTAAAAACAATATTATAATTGCTACAGCTACTTCTAAAATAAAAATACCATATTCTCCTATTTTTGTAATATCTTCTATTTCATAAATATTACAAAACAATAAAACTGAAATCATTACTTTAAAACAAATCTTATTTCCTTCTTTTTGAAAGGATTCAGATATCACTTTTAATCTTCTCAAAACATAACCTACTATAACCAAAACAACAATAGGTAATACTGCTTCACAGGCTACAATAAAAGAATCTCCTACTATATTAAGTATCATATTTATTTTCCCTTTCTTATAATCTGTCTTTATTATAATTCTTTTTTATATTTTTTAAATAGTTAAAATGATTAAAATCGCTTTAATATAACAAAATAACAGCCTTAAAGACTGTTATTTTCCTAAACAAAATTTTGTAAATAAAGCTGTTATTAATTCTTCAGGATAAGACTTACCTATTATTTCACCTAATTTATCAAATGCCTCTTTAATATCAATATCAATTAAAGATATATCGACTAAATTAAGACAACTATTTTTAGCTTGTTTTAAACTTCTTAAAGCTTCTTCCATCAATTGTTTTTGTCTAACATTATTTAAACTAGGATTAGTAGCATTAAAATCTTTAATCTTTAACACTTCATATATCTTATCTTTTAATTCCTTTAAACCCTCCCCTTCTTTTGCTGATAACATTAAGACATCATCACGCATCCAAACAGGTTTTAAATCTTTTTTATTAGCTATTATTAAATGAGGCTTATCTTTAATTAATTCAATCAAATTAAGATCATCTTCTTCTAATTTTCTAGATATATCTAAAACTAGTAAAATTAAATCTGCTTCCTTAATCGTTTCTTTAGCTTTATTAATGCCAATACTTTCAATTAAATCTGTATTATCTCTAATACCCGCTGTATCAAGTAAATTTAAAGAAATATCACCAAGTCTAATTTGTCCTTCGACGATGTCACGAGTTGTACCAGCAATATCTGAAACGATAGCCTTATTTTCACCAAGTAATAAATTTAATAATGTGCTCTTTCCAACATTAGGTTTACCAACAATTGCTGTTTTAACGCCATTTATTATAATTCTTGATATTTTAGAATTACTAACAATATCTTCCATTTGTTTAATAACCAAATCTAAGTGTGGACTTAAATAATCATGAGTAACATCGACACTATCTTCATATTCCGGGTAATCAATATTAACTTCTATCTTTGCTAATAAATCTAATAATATATCTCTTAAATTATTAATTAGTTTACTCAAATTATTGTTTAAAGCATTTAAAGAACTTGTTAAAGCTAACTTAGATTCAGCATTAACAACATCCATTACTGATTCAGCTGAAGTTAAATCCATTTTATGATTTAAAAAAGCTCGTTTAGTAAATTCCCCTGGTTCAGCCATTCTAAAACCATTCTTTAATAAAGTCTGTAAAACTAGTTCTGTCACATAAACACCACCATGACAGTTAATCTCACAGGCATTTTCCCCATCATAAGACTTAGGTGTGCGAAATACACTAACCATAACTTCATCAATTAAATCACTACCATCATAAATATGACCATAAACTATTCTATTACCTTTTACTTTATTTAAATCTTTACCTTTAAATATTTTATTAACAAGTTCAATACTATTAGGTCCACTACATCTAATAATACTAATAGCTCCCCTACCATAAGGAGTGGCAATTGCACAAATATTTTCCATATTATAACCTAGTATAATTAAATTGTACTTTTAATTATACTAACTCCATTCCATAAGTTTTTTTTATAGTTATGAGTACAACATAACTTATATATCATCATTAAATGATGGTATAATTTAATGAAGCACTGTAGTC
>CALUXI010000030.1 GCA_944324705.1 uncultured Acholeplasmatales bacterium | reverse complement strand
ACACTAGGACTTCAAAAACACTAATATGTAGCTAGGTATCTAATACCTAAATCTACACTACATATTATACGAGGGGGGGAGATGTGTGAATATCCAAAATTTTACTATAAACCATTATACGCTCATGCTGAATATAAATATAGGTTCTTCTTTAACTTATTAAGAATTTAAAACTATTGATGACGTTGTTTCTAAACTAAAGGTCTTAAATTAGGTCAAAGTATTGAACACATATTAAATTCAAATAATTTACCTATCTCTTAATTGCCTTAATAAAGGCTATTTTAAAGCCGATTTACTTGATACCAATAGAATGGGGAAATACACGTAAAAAGCCTGAAAACTCTAAAATAATGTGTATTAAAAAACTTGAACATCAATATGAAGATTACAAAAACTATATCTCTGAAAATCCTCAAGAAATTGTAGCTCAACTTGATACTGTTGAAGGTAAAAAGTTAGTAAATGTATTCTCTCAATTAAAATAGTTGTAATTAAATTTCAATTTTATTTTTTATTAGAAAACAAACAAGTCACATCTTCTTTTGTCATCCTATGCGTAGCGATGAAAAAGGCTCTTGCGAACGTAATCATCAACTATTACGTTACATTTTTCCTAAGGGAACACCTTTTGATGACTTAACTCAAGAAAATTTAGATTTAATAGCATCACATATTAATTCATTAAAAAGAAAAAGCACAGATTTTTCTACTCCAATATAAAAGTTCTATGCTTTATTCGGTAGAGAAATACTAGATAACTTGGTATTTCTTTAATCGATAAAAATCAAGTAAACTTAAACAACAAACTAATAAAAAATAGTTTCTTGTTTCATTAAAAAACACGCACTGACTAAACTTGAAATTAACTAAATTTAATCCTATAAAACGGATTTTTTACCCAATTAGATTATAAAACAATTTATTTTAACAACTATAAAATAGGTTTGTTTATTCACTTTAACTTTTTATTTTAGCTAAAGCGAAATTCAAACCTAAAATCATTTTTTACTTTTTACAACTTATTTTAGTGGAATTTACTTTTACAATTAACCTTGTTTAGTAATAATTTCGTATGAAGTATTACCATATTCATCTGTTATAACTTTAAAATACATTATTTCGCTGTTATTACCATTTCTAATATAAGCTTTAACTAAGCCATTTTTACCTCTTTCAATAATCTCATACTTATAACTTATACCATTACTTTTTTGTTTTATTTCATATTCTAAGAAACCATCATCATATTCTTTTTCAAGTTCAAACTCTAAAACTAATCTTTGATTGCTATATTTTTTATAGCTAAAACTTTCCTCACTATAATCCTCAGTTTCTTTTTCAATTAAAACATAATTAGACATATTTTCACTAACTACATAAGAAACCTCAAATTCATCCTCTTCAAATTCTTTTTTACCTATTAAATTATAGGTTAAATCATCTTTAATAATGATTCCTTCAATCAAACTTTCACCTTCATCAAAATCATCAAGTTCAATTAATTTTTCATTATAATAATAAATATAACTTTCTTTTTCATCATTAAATAAAGACAATTCTATTAAATATTTATATTCATATTCAGCTTTATCTGATTCTAATACTTCTTGTTTAATAACTTGACTGCCTAAGACTTCTTCTAAAACTTTAAAATTTTCAATTACATCATTATTAACTGTTTCCGTACTTAATTTACTTTTAGTACTAATGTTATTATCTAACATACTAACTCCATTAATACCAGCAACTAAATAATCACTGACAAAAGTACCCTCTTCATTATTTATTAATTCATCTTTATTACAACTACCTAATGTTATTAAAGTTATTGTTAATAAAATTCCTAACCATATTTTTTTCATTTTTAATACCTCCATCTTTCTTTCTACTTATAATACAAATAAAATCGATTATTTATTGGAGGTTTTTAAATATTTTTATTTTTTTTGATATCAGGAATATTAGTATTAGGAAATTTATATAAATAATATGATTCATATTCATAAATATATATTTCTTCTAATTCAATTTCTAATTCTCCTTCTTCACTCTCATATTCACATAATATATAATCTTTAAAATAAACAAAACTTATTTCTCTTTCTAAATTATTTTGTTCAATTTCAATACTCATTTCCTTATTACCATCTTCATATTCAACATTTTGCTTAACCTCTAAATATGCTTTATTTTGTCTATAATAAGTATAAGTATATTCATTTTCTTTATGTTCTGTTTCTTGTTCAATACTTAATATTAAATTATCATTTTGATAAATATATATATCTGTATTAAATTCTTCATTATCTTCATTTTCTCTATGACCTTTTATATCATAGATTTGCTTATTAATAATTAAAACACCTGAAAAATCTATACTTACCTCATCTAAATCATCTTCATAATAAGGACTAGTCTCATTATAATAAAAAGCTAATGTTTCATTAATATTTGTCATATAATATTTATATGGATAATCACTATTATCATTTAAATAAATTAATAACTCTTTACTTTCTTCATTAATAATTAAATTAGCTGTTTCTAAATATTCATTTATTAAATCAATATCTTCATTTAATTTATTAGTATTATAACTTAATTTAGCTTTAATATTACTATTTTCATCTAAAATAGAACTTGCTAATATAATTTCTTTACCAATTACTTCTTTACTACTATTTAATAAATTCTCTCTTACATTATTATTAGGTCTAATAAATATTACTAATAAAATAATAACAACTGCTACTAAAGTAAAACTAGGTAACATAAAATATAACCATTTTCTTTTTGGTTTAGTTTTTACTTCTTGACTAGCTAAATTAAATGAAGTATTACTTAAAATATTATCACTAAGATCTGGTAGAGTTATTTTATCGACTTCGCTTTTTAAATACTTTTTTAATTCTTTAGTCTTCATAATACCACCCTTTCTTTTAATACTTTAATAGCTTTATTATATAACCATAACGTTGTCCCTAATGGTTTATCAATAATTTTAGCTATATCTTTAAACTTATAATCTAATAAAACATGATAAACAACAATTTCTCTAGACAGATTATCATCTAATTTATCTAGGATAGCCTTAACATTTAAATCATTATATATATTAGTATTATCCTTTTGTATATCTATTAATTCTTGACTACTAAATACTTTTTGTTTTTGTTTATAATAATTAATACTTAAATTCCTACTAATTTTTAACAAATAACCTTCATGAAATTTTAAAGTATCAATATTATTTATGTTTTTTAAAAAATTTAAATAAGTGTCTTGTACTATATCTAAGGCATCATCACTATTTTTTAAAATAGCTAAAGCTGTTAAATAAATAGCTTTATGAGTTAAATTATAAAACTCTTTAAAATGAGTTTGATTATTTGTCTTAAACTCTACTATATATTTCTTTAAATCCATATTCCCCCTCCATTCTATATACAAATTAAAGGCTTTATTTATTGACATTTTAACAATTTTTTTTATTTTAGTAAAGCGAAAAAGCAACCTTTAACTAGGGTTGCCTTTTCTTTTCGGAGAGTTATAGTTTGTTTATGAAAAAGATATCTATCATTATTAGGGGAAATAATAGATCGTCTTCCTTAGAAGACACGTATATTTTAACCTAAAAATTTCTTAACATTATCTATATTTAATGGGAAATTATGTAATTATAAATTTAAATCACTGATTATAGTTTGAGCACAAACCTTACCAGATTTAGCCGCTTCAACTACAGTTTTAGCCCCTAAAGTTACGTCCCCTACTACATAAACATCCTTATTATTAGTTCTAAAATTAGCATCCGCTATAAAATATCCACTATCCGTATTTATACCATCAATAGTTAAATCTGGCACATCACCTATAGCTTCAACTAAATAATCAATATAAATATCTGAAAACTCACCAGTTCCTACCGGTTTTCTTCTACCACTACTATCTGGTTCTCCTAAAGCCATCTTTTCAACTTTAAGTTTTAATTTATTATTTTCTTCCTTAGCTTCAACAGGATTTTCTAAAAATCTAAATTCTACCCCTTCTTCACGAGCAGCTTCAATTTCTTCTTTATTAGCTGGTGATTCTTCTAAACTTCTTCTATAAATAATAGTTGTTTTTAAACCTAAACGAACTAATACTCTAGAAACATCCATAGCTACATTACCAGCCCCCATAACAAAAACCTCACCTTTAAGATTAGGATAATTCCCTTTGTTATATTTAGCCTTTAAGTTATATTGGCTTAATATGTGATTAGCTTCAATAATTCTTACGTTATGCCCTAGTCCTGATGGTCTAGCTTTAGTCAATCCACAAGCTATAACAACTTTGTCGTAAGTCTTTAGTAATTCTTGGTAAATTTCATTATCAACTTTTTTACCTACAGTAACTTCAATATTAAAACTATTAACTAACTCTTCTAATCTTTTTAATTCTGAGACATTTAAACGGAAATCAGGAATGCCGTAAGATAATACTCCTCCTAAGTGATTAGTAGCCTCATAGATATGACATTTAATTCCTTTTTTAGCTAAATCTAAGGCTACATAAATACCACTAGGTCCACCGCCAATAATAGCAACCTTGTAATTTGTTTGTTTAACTTCTTCTAATTTAGGCAAACTATCTTTTGTGATATATGCCTCAATAGCGCCAATATTTATTGGTTCTTTTTTAGCTTTATTAAGTATACAATGCCCTATACAATTTTTCTCATGTGGACATACTAAGCTACAAATAAAAGCCAAATTTGAATTATCATAAACTATCTTTCTAGCTAATACTAAATCGTCCTCTTTTAAAGCTTTGATAAAATCTCTAATCTTATTATTAATTGGACAACCAAGTTCACAACTAGGATTTTTACAGCTTAAACAACGTTTTACTTCTGTTTTATAGTTTGATTCATCATAGCAACTAATTCGCATATACTTGACTCCTTAAATAAAGATCTGTCAACACCATTTGACATGCACTTTCTAATACTACTGGCATTCTTAAAATGATAGCCACATCATGCCTACCTTCAATAACTAAATCTGTAATTTTATCTTCCTTAAAATTATAAGTTGCCTGAGGTAAACCAATACTTGGGGTTGGTTTAATAGCTATATTAATAATAACTTCATTACCATTACTAATTCCCCCATTAATACCACCATTATGATTAGTTTTAGTTTTACCTGTTTTATCAATAATTAAATCATTAAAATCACTACCAGATAAACTAGTTCCACCAAAACCACTACCAAAAGAAACTCCTTTAACTGAACCTATACTATATAAAGCTCTAGCTAATTCACTCTCTAAAGAGGCAAAATAAGGTTCACCTAAGCCGATTGGTAAATCACTAATTTTAATTTGTATAATTCCACCAACACTATCTTTATTATTTTTAGCAGTTTCTAAAATTTCTTTAAATTTAGTCTTATCAGCAACACCTTTTAAACTAATTATTTCACTTTGCATATTAACCTTAAAAATCTTACTAGCTACTACTCCACTAGCTACTATTCCTAAAGTTAAACGTCCACTAAATGACCCGCCACCTCTAGGATCATTAAATCCTTTATATTTTTGCTTCGCTACAAAATCAGCATGACTTGGGCGGGGTTGGTTTATTAAGTCAGCGTAATCACTAGATTTCTTATTTTCATTTTTAAACATAATAAGAAGTGGCATACCTGTTGTATAACCATTATATATACCACTCATTAACAAAGGTTTATCACTTTCTTTACGAGGGGTACCATAATTACCTGGTCTTCTTCTATCTAAACTAGGCCAAAAGTCTTCTTCTTTTAAACTTAAACCAGGTTTTACCCCTTCAATCAATACCCCACAATATTCCTCATGACTTGCCCCAAAAATAGTCGTTTTATAAAGGAGCCCGATATTGTTCACAAAAATCACCAACTTCTTTAATTAATTCTTTACTAATTTTAATATTTTCCCATATTTTATCAGCTTCTAAAGCTTGAATAATTAGCATAATTAAACCATCATGCTTACTATTTTTAGCTTTCAAAAACTTAGTTTCTTTTGGGTTATATATTAAATCTACTACTTCTTTAGTTTTATTTAAAATCAAATCATTAACCGGACATGAATCAATATCCGGATACATTCCCACAGGTGTGGCATTTATTAATAAATCTATATTAACATCAATTAAATCATCATAACTAATAATATTTTCAAATGTTTTACTTCTTGAAACTAGCTTTACCGTTTTAGCCTTATCTTTTAAAACATTAAAACAAGTTTTAGCTGCCCCACCCGAACCTAATATATAACAATCTTTATTACAATAATCAATATTATAATAATCTAACATTCCTAAAAAACCAGCATAATCTGTATTATAACCATATAATTTACCATCTATATTCTTTACTGTATTAACATTTTTTAATATTTTAGCTTCTTCACTTATTTCATCTAAATACTGAAGTATTTTTTCTTTATAAGGAATAGTTACATTAAAACCTTTTAAATTACTTTTAGCATACAAAACAAAACTAGCCAAATCCGTTGTTTCTATTAATTCATAACTAGCTTTAATATTTAATTTATTGAAGACATAATTATGAATGATACTACTATATGAATGACCTAACTTAGCTCCTATCAACGCATATTTATTCATCAATAACTTCCTTTTGATATTCTTTAGAAATATCTATTAAAGCTTTCAATAATTTCTCATAATGCTTTTCTAAATTAGAATCATTTAATTTAGCTAAATTATTAGCAATAACTATTTCTTCTCTTTTCTTATCATAAATAGGTAAATTATTTTCTTTCTTATACAAAGCTACTAACTTGCTAGCCTGCATTCTTTTAACAAAACCTTCTCTAATTAAAGAATCAGCTTCATCAATTAAAAGCCTAGCCTCTTCTAACTTATTCATTACTAACTTTACCTCCTAATTCTTCATAAATAGTAAAGAAATTAGGAAATGACTTATTAACCGGCTTAATCTCATCAATTAAAATATAAGGACAAACTAAACTTAAAACCGCACTAGCCATGACAATCCTATGATCATTACAACTTTCAATACTTCCTGCCTTAAATTTAGTTGGACCATTTATAACTAAAGTATTATTTTCATCAATTCTTACATTAACACCACAATTTGTAAGCATATTATAAGTAGAAATTAAGCGATTTGATTCTTTATAAGCCAATCTTTCTAAATCAATTAATTTACTTTCTCCCGTAATATTAGCTAGCATTACACCTAAAATAGGAGCTAAATCAGGATTTTGAGCTAAACTTATTACATTAGGCTTTAAATCTCTTCTAACTACTTGAAAATGTTCATTAAAAGTGACTCCTAAACTTTCTAACATACTAATAATTGCCTCATCACCTTGCATATTAGTTCTTTTTAGACCTTCTAGAATTAAATCTGCCCCTAAGGCATTAGCTACTAAAAAGAAAGCTGCTTGTGAATAATCTCCTTCGACAACATATTCTTTAATTTTAACTTCTTGATTACCTTTAATTAAATACTTATTATTATCTTCTTCAATAATAACCCCAAAATCTTTAGCGATTTTAATAGTCATATCTACATAAGGTTTAGATTCTAATTCATCTTTTATAATAACTTCACTATCACCAGCCACAAAAGGTAAAGTTAATAATAATCCCGTAATAAATTGACTTGATACCTTGCCACCTAAATAATATTTACCACTATGTAAATTACCTTTTAAAGTAATAGGTAAACTACCATTATACTTATATTCTACTTTATTAGCCGCAAACATTGGGAAATAATCATCAATAGGTCTAATTTTTAATCTATTTTCCCCGTCAATTTTAATTTCTTCGTTTTGCAATAAAGCATAAGGAATCATAAAGCGTAAAGTTGATCCACTTTCCCCACAATTTAAATCTTTTATTTTTTTAATAGTACTTTTTTTAACTAAAACACTATCTTTATTTTTAATTATTTCAATACCTAAATTTTCTAAACAAGTTATAGTTGCTAGTATATCATTAGAATAAGCAATATTTTTAATTAAAACATCATGCTTAGCTAAACTTGCTAGTATCAAAGCCCGATGAGCTAATGATTTTGAAGGTGGTATAGTTACTGTTCCTACTAATTTATTTGTTTCTAATTTTATCATATAATTCTCCTTTTGTTGTCTTATATAAATATGGTTTAAAATCTTTAATAAAAACAATATTTAAAATTCCATTAAAGTTTTTCTTATCATTAAATATATCTTCAATATAATCTTTATAATTATAGCCTTTAACAGCTAAGTCAAACTTCTTTAAAAGGGCTTCATATAAAGCTTTTTCTCTACTTATATCTAGACCTAAATCCGCTTCTAAATCAAAAATCATCTTAATGCCTTCAAGTACTGCTTGACCATGTAATATTCCTTTTTTTAACTCTATAGCATGACCAAAAGTATGACCAAAATTTAAATACATTCTAAGTCCTGTATCTTTAAAATCAGCCTCAACATAATACTTTTTAATTAAAACAGATTCTTTAATAATATTTATTAAATTATCTTCTTCTAATAATTTAAAATTATTATCTAAAAAAGCATATTTAACAACTTCTCCTAAGCCTGATTCAAGTTCTTCTTTGGGTAAAGTTTCTAAAAACTTAGGTGTAATATATATTCCTTTAGGTTCATAAAAAGAACCGATGATATTTTTTCTTTCAGCATGATCAACTCCACATTTACCACCTATAGTAGCATCTACCATCGAAAGTAAAGTTGTCGGAATCATAATGTGTTTAATCCCTCGATATAAAATGGAAGCCACAAAACCACAAATATCAGAAACTACCCCGCCCCCAACCGCGATTATAGTATCTCCTCTTGTTATACCTTCTTTAAGCAAATTATTAATAATATATAAAACAGTATCAATATTTTTATTTTCTTCTCCTGCGTCAATTACTATTACTTTACTATCTTTAAACCATTTACTTATTTCATTATGATATATTTTATAAACATTGCTGTCAGTTACAATAAAATATTTATTTAAATTAAATTTATTAATAAAATTATTTAAATTCAAATAATTATCTTCAAAATCTATCACTGTATCTTTAACTACTAATTCCACTGTCCCACATCCTAACTAAACATACCTATTTTTAAAACGCCAGCATAATTTAAAACATCTTCTTTAGCTTCTTCTGGACTAGTTAATACCATAACATCACTCTTACCATTAGCATAATAGAATAAATTACTATTTGTATCAAAACTACTATAATCGACACCATTTATAAAACAATTACTATTAACTTTATCTTCTCGATTAGAAACAACTTGCCATGGTCCAACAGCATCATCCTTTTGTTTACAAGCATCATCAGCATAATTATTATATGCTTTAACAGATGATAAATTATAATCTGTTTCTTTTAATCTAACTGTTGGCAAATAAGAAGCTTCAAAATAATTGCCTTCTAAAAAGGCATAAGCTCCAGCCCTTAAATCAACACTAGTATTAGAAACTTTATAGAAATAATTATTATAAATATGTAAATTAGCTTGTCTACCTAAAGGTAATCTTGATTCTACTTGATTATAAAAATTATGATGATAAGTTATATTGTATTGAATATGTGAATCACTACCACCTACTAAACTCGTCTTATGATTATTATTAAACATATTATAAGCTATTGTTACATTATGTAATTTCTTTAAATCAACAGCTCCATCACCTTCATGTTTATCTTGTTCTGCACAAACATCCCAAGTGTTGTAACCTCTATTAAAAGTATTATGATGAACATGATAATAAGCATAATTTTCTACATCATCACTACCTTCAAATGAACAAGCATCCTCAGGAGTATTAGTAAACGTTAAATTTCTAACCTCAATTGAATAACATTTTTTCCAAGTGAAACCAAATTGATAAATTTCTGCATCTGTTCCTACACCTTCAATAGTTACATTTTTAGCTTCCTGAATATCTATCATATTATAATAAGAATCAAATTCATTTTTTTTACTATCATAATTTATACGATTAGTTAATCCCTCTAATACAGTTATGCCATTTCCAATATCTTTTGACATACTATTATATCCTTCTTCAAGAATAATAGAACTATCTATCTTATCACTACCATCTAATAAATCTTTTAATGGTTTATTATTAATACCTAAGACATCATCAGCAGATAAATTGCCTGAAGAATCATAACTAATTTGGTTCCACATTGCCGCATTTATTTTGCCTAAAACCCTAATAACAACAGGAACTTCACTTTTTCTAAGATTAGTCATAATATTAACTAAACCTACATAAGTTTTACCATTAATTTTAGCTTCAACCGTATTTTTTGTTTCATCATTTACATAAATAACTAAAGCATTCTCTTTTAATGTTCCATCATCATTATAAGCACCTACACCTGAATCATTACCAAAGAAAGCATAACCAGATCGATCATAAGCATAAACTTCAATATCTTTTTTAACCATGTTACCAATGTGCACATCATATTTACCTGGTTTTAAACCTAAAATATCAACTCTAACCTTACCATCAACAACTCTTATTAGTTCTTTATCTACTGCTTTTTTAATACTACTTCCTGAAACATTATAATAAACATCAATATTTGTATCCGTACCACTCAAAGTTAAAGCTATTGATTCATAAAGACCGGCAATATAATCAACCTCTAAATCTGTTTCTGCATATTTAATTTCTAAGCTGTAATTTGTTTGACTTTTATCTTCAGCTGTAACAACTATTTTAAATAGTTTACTATCTCCATCAACTAAAAAACTACCTGTACCACTAACCTTAGCCAAAGAACTTGTAGCATTGGCCGCTATTACTACTTGTCTATTATCATAAATTGTATAAATATAGTCCGTTTTACCTTCTACTAAAGAAATATCTTCTCCATTAACACTTAAACTACTTAAAGTAGAATTACTATCTAAACTAGGAGTTATAAACAAAATTGTATAAGTAGTTTCTAACGTCTCATTTTTAACAACTAATTCAATTTTCTTATTTTCACCTTTATTTAAAATATAATTTCCAGTCCCTGTTACTTCAAAATTCAAATCATTTGGGGTAGCTGTAATATTTATATTTAAATCAGTAACTTCAACTTCATAGTCATATTTGTTAGGAGAAAAATCCGCAATAGGTTTATCATTAATAAATATTTCTACAATACTAGGTTTTATTTCTTCTTTTACAATGAATTTAATCTTATATGTTAAAGAATCACCTTCACTATTACTAACAACAATATTAGCCTCATTATTAGAAGCATTAAAACTACCTAAACCCGAAACTATTAAGTCTGAGTCATAATCTGCAGTAATATTAACAGTTTTAGCACCACTTAATTCATAACTATAATTTAATTTATCACTAGAAAAATCAGATAATTTAACATTATCAATATAAATTGCTGTTAAATAAGGTAAACTTACTTCTTCATCTATATTAACTTTATTAACTTTAAAATTTAATATATAAGTAGTAGTTGATTTATCTTCAGCTTCTACTATAATATTTTGACTAAAATCTTTAGTAAAAGCAATATTACCCACTCCTGTTACTTTAGCTTTACTAGAACTTGGAGTAGCTGTAATAGTAACATCGCCTATATAATCTAAAATAACATCATATTCTAAAACATTACTATTAAAATTTTCTAAATTTTTACCATTTATTTGCACATTAGCTAACCTTGAATCATCATCTAATTCATTAATTGTTGTTTTACAAGCACAAATTATACCTATAAGTGCAATAAATAGCACTACAATAGCACTTTTTTTAATCTTCATAACATTAGCTCCTTTGTAAAATTATAGCACAAAAAATGCCTTAAAGAAAGTGTTTTCATAAAATGAAAAAATAACCCTAAATCACTTTTAAATTAAAATTTTCATTACTTAAAATCAACATCAAAAAAACATTAACAAAAACACTATAAATTATAAATCTAACACCTTTATATAATTAAAAAAGCGAAAGACCTTCTTCCGCTTTAATAATATTATTCTTTATAATTACAAATATATCCTAAACTAATAGTTCCAGGCCCTGCATGAGCACCTACAACAGGTGTTAATGGATAAACATTAATATCACCAAATTCCGGGTGAACTGCTAATACTTTATCTTTAATTTCTTTTATTACTTCTTCTTTAGCATTAGCATGAATAATACAAGGAGTAACATCTTTATCCTTAACTTCTTCTAAAAATAAATTAATCATTGCTTCTCTAGCCTTTTTAGTTGTTCTAATTTTAGCTAAAGTCTCAATAGCCCCATATTTATCTAAAGCTAATAATGGTTTAATTTGTAATAAATTAGCAATACCACCAGCTACCTTAGATAAACGACCATTCTTGATTAAATATTCTAAAGTTTCAACGCAGAAAATTAAATGATTATTATCTCTAATAAAATCAATTCTTTTTAAAACTTCTTCTAAACTTTTACCTTCATTAAACATTCTAGCTGCTGTTAAAGCCATTAAAGCTTGAGGATAGGCAATAGTACGTGAATCGTAAACTATAATATCAAGTCCCTCATAATCTTCAGCTACTTTTCTAACTGCATTAGCTAAACCTGATAATTTTTCACTAATTAAAATACACAATACTCTTTCATATCCTTTTTCCTTCATTTCATCAAATATTTCTTCCATTCTACCTGGTGAAACGAAAGCAGTATGTGGAAAAGACTCTTTATCTGTTGCAAGTCTATTATAAAAATCATTAGCTTTTATTTCTGTATAATCATCATATTTTTCATTTTCATTAAATATTACTACTGATCTAAAAATTGGAATATATTCTTCATGAGGAATATAATCTAATGCTGCATTAGAACAAACAATAACACCAGTTTTCATAAATTAATTCTCCTTTACAACGTTAGCATTATAGCACAATAATATTCTTTTAGCAAATTTGATTTACTTAGTAAACTATTCTAATATTTATATCTACATCTTTTC
>CALUXI010000029.1 GCA_944324705.1 uncultured Acholeplasmatales bacterium | reverse complement strand
GAGAGACATGCAAATTTGAAATATAAGTATGGCAATAGAAATTTTTGGGCCAAAGGATATTTTGTCTCGACTGTAGGGTTAAAAGATGAAGTTGTAAGGTAATACATAAAAAACCAAGAACTTGAAGACATGAAGGAAGATAATTTAAGTAAGAAAGAATATGTTGAGCCATTTAAAAAGGCCCAAAAATAAAGGCCGCTAGGTATAGCGGCTAGCCAGTGTTAAAATACGGTTGTCAGATTATTCACATGCCCCTTGAGGGGCTTGTGAAGTTATAGGCCCTTATAGGGGAGCCTAAATACCACCCGTTGAATGGGTGGATTGTTATTTGTCTTATTGTGAGCTATATGTTAAAATAAAGGTAGGGAATACGTTAAGGGATGTGAAAGCATGGTGAAAAAAGGCTTAATAATAATATTTTTAATTTTAATAATATGTACTAGTTGTACAAGATCACCAAAACATGGGGCTTCTGTAAGAGAAGGGATATATACTTGTGATATATATGATTCTGGTTGTTCTATTAGGGCAATTAAAGGTGAAGAAACCTATGAATTTCCTACTTATGATAAATTAAATAGGAAAGAAGAAGTAAGAGAAGAGTTTGATTTAAAATTTAGATTAGAAGTTAAAGAAATTAGTCAAGAAGAATATGAAAAAGCTAATGGCTTAAATGTATTAAAAGATTTAACCTATAAAGGTAAAAATAAATGTTATAGTATTAAAGTTTTAATTGGTTATAGTCTTGATACATTAGAACAAATTGATTTTATTTATATAAAAGAATGGATAGCTGTTAAAGATTTTAGATATTGTTATGATAGAGGTGATATAGTATTTGGAGCTAATGATGTATATTTATGTATAAAATATAAAAAAGGAAAAACATATAATAATATTATTACTTTAGATACTTTAGATTATGATGAATATTATATTGATATAATATTTGCTTATTAGTTAAATATTACTAATTAACTATTTAAACTAATAATATGAAATAACTAAACTTTTCCTCAAATATTTAAAGTTAGAAACACAAAAAGGCTAGAAATCAATAAAAAAAAAGATTTTAGTGTCTTATTTTGTGTTTTTATGCACTATAAATTAATTACAATCTTACTTTTTAATAATCTTAATTCATTTAATTTATATAACTTTTTTATTTGTCTTATTGGAAACAATATGTTAAAATGAAATTGAAGAAAGCGTTTTTAATTAATTGTTTATATAAAAAATATATAGGGAGGGATGCTAAATTAGATAATTAAAATTTAACACAATATAATAAATAAAAAAGTTAGCATTCAAGGAGACTAACTATTAGAAGATTGTTAGAAAGTTTTTATTAATTATTGTTATTATGTTATTAGCTTCATTTACTAATGATACAAATGAAGTTGTCCCTATGAGCTCAGGGACAAATTATGAATCCATTTCAAAGGACGCTTTATATGATAAAGTATCTAGTATTTATAATGAATATAATATTTTTGATGAGCCTAATGAAATTGAAGTGACAGATATGACCGGAGAAAATCCACAAAATGTTAATAGTTTATATTCTTCACGATTTAAAAAATCAGAAATATTAACTGCACTTGATGCTAGTTTTAGCATTAGTACTTATGGTGGTTGTGGACCAATAGCTATGATTGGCATATGTGATTATTTATCAGATGTTTTAGGTTATACAGAAATAATATCTAATCCTTATGATTATAATACAAGAATTGATTTTGCTACTAAAATATTTAATGAAGTTCCTACTATGGAAGTTGGAATGCCTGGTGAGAAAAATACTTTAATATTGCCTGATACTTATGTCGAGTCATTTAATAAATTAATGAAAGAATGTGGACTAGCTGATAATATAATAGCGCAAAATTATTTAAATTTAATAAGTGACGAACTAGATTATTTGAAAGAAAGCATCGATAATGGAATGCCTGTAACTGTTTATAGTGGCTTTATAAATAGTTCTGATTTTGGTGAACATTATTTTGTATGTTATGGTTATGTTGATTATGTACTATTTCATAAGGAAACTAAGGAAAGATTAGATAAAACATATTTATTATGTCATACAAATGGCGATAAATCGGAAGTTTATTGTGATGCAGATATTTTAAATGAGCTTCAATGCGGGATAATTTGTTATGACATAAAATATAATTCAACTAGTATAAAAGCTAGTGATTTTAGTGAAGAATTTATTAATCATGATACTGGATTAGGTCAATATTTCTTTGATTCTCGAGAAGAAATGGTTAATACAAGTACAGGTTATAGTTTTAATACTAGTAGATTAAGATGTAGTTATATCGAAAATAAATATTTAGTTTTATCAGCTAATAGACAAGGTGCAGGTGAAGCTTATTTAGAATTTGAATTAGATAATGCAATTAGAGCTTTAGAGTTAGATATGGGCTTATGGAGTGGTATGGAAAATTTTAGTAGTGGTGATATTATTAGGATTGATTATTATGATGAAGGATGGCAAAAACATATAAGTTATGATTATAATGAAATGAGTACAAGTAAAGATTTATTAGAACATTATAAAATAGTATTTCCTCAAGAAGTAACTAAATTTAGAATATATGTAAAATGTAATAGTTTAGTTAGTTCAGATAGAAATAAAGGTAGATTAGTAATTGATAATATCATACTAAAAGAAGAAGCTATTCACGTTCATAATTATAAGTACACTCCTATTGATTCAAAAAGTCATAAAAAAGAATGTATTGAATGTTGTGAAGTCATAACAGGAGGACATTGTATCTTATCTAGTCAAAGTTAAAATAGGTATGCAAATTGTTATTATTGTAAATATTTATTAGATTTAAGTAAGGATGTGGCATTAATAATATATGGTTAAAAAAGGCTTAATAATAATATTTTTAATTTTAATAATATGTACTAGTTGTGATCGTCCACCAAGAGTATATGGAACTCCTGTGAGGGAATGCACATTTACTTGGGATATAGATGATTCTGGTTGTTCTCTTGATGCTATTAAAGGTGATGAAAGGTATGAGTTCCCTACTTATGATGAACTTCATAGGAAAGAAGAAGTAAGAGAAGAATTTGATTTAAAATTCAGATTAGAAGTTAAAGAAATAAGTAAAGAAGAATATGAAAAAGCTAATGGTTTAAATGTATTAAAAGATTTAACTTATAAAGGTAAAAATAAATATTATAGTATTAAAGTTTTAATTGGTTATAGTTTTGACACATTAGAACAAGTTGATTATATATATAAAAGAGAATCGGCTTCTAAAAATGATTTTGATTATATGTATGATAGGGGCAGCATAATTTTTAAAAAAGAAGAAGTTTATTTTAGTATAAATTATGTAAAGGAAGAAAAATATAATAATATTATTACTTTAGATACTTTGGGTTATGATGAATATTATATTCAGATGACATTTGAATATTGATAATTAATAGGTCAAATTAGGGTGTGGCATTAATAATATATGGTTAAAAAAGCTTAATAATAATATTTTTAATTTTAATAATATGTACTAGCTGTACAAGATCACCAAAACATGGGGCTTCTGTAAGAGAAGGGATATATACTGGTGATGTATATGATTCTGGTTGTTCTCTTGATGCTATTAAAGGTGATGAAAGGTATGAGTTCCCTACCTATGATGAACTTCATAGGAAAGAAGAAGTAAGAGAAGAATTTGATTTAAAATTTAGATTAGAAGTTAAAGAAATTAGTCAAGAAGAATATGAACAAAATAGAATAATATTAATCTTATTAAATAAGAGGTGAAATGGAAAAATGAAAAAAATAATAAGTTTAATATCTTTATTTCTATTAATATTTTTAGTTGCTTGTGAAGGCGATACAAATGTTAAATTTGAAATACAAGGTATCAAAGGTTACAATGATGCAGTTATTAATGCGGATAAAAAAACTGTTACTTTCAATGTAACTTCAACTGTTAGTGAATTTGCAGTTTCAGATGTTTTATTACCAGAAAATATTGAAATATCTGTATATGCTGATGCAAATCATGAAACAGAATTAGGAGAGATTTTAAGTCTTGAATATGGTTTAAATACTTTTTATTTAAATTTATATTTTGCGGAAGATGATGCCCTAAATTCTGATTGGACTTTGTTAATAACAAGAATTGAACAAGTCAATCAAATTAAAGAAATTGTTGTTAGTGAATTAAAGAATACTTATGAAATAAATGAAGAATTTAGTAATGGTAAATTAAAAGTTATCTATATGGATGAAAAACAAGAAGAAATACCATTAACAAAAGACATGGTTAGTGGTTTTGATACATCTAGTGTAGGGGAAAAGACTTTAACTATTACCTATCAAGGAAAAACTATAACTTATAAGATTATGGTTGTTGATAGTTCTTTAAGTGATGTTGTAAGTAGTATTTCTATTAAGGAATTAAAAAATTTTTACTTATTAAATGAAGAATTTGTTCCTGGTACTTTAATAGTTAATTATGCAAGTGGAGAAAGTAAAGAAATCCCATTAACAAAAGATATGGTTAGTGGTTTTGGTACATCTAGTGTAGGAGAAAAGACATTAACTATCACTTATCAAGGAAAAACTATAACTTATAGTATTGTTGTTTCTAATTCTAGTGATTTAGAAATGGAAGTTACAGAAGTTGTAGGGGCTTATTTAGTTGGCGAAGAATTTAAACCTGGTATTATTACAGTTTATTTAGGTGATGAGGCTATTGAAGTCCCATTAACAGAAGATATGGTAAGTGGTTTTGATACATCAACTCCAGGCCTAAAAGAAATAACTATTAAATATGGTGACTATGAGTTTAAAATTAATATTGTTGTTCAAAGTAGTTTAGAAGATGAAGTTGTAAAGCCTGAAGTTACTGAATTAAATGATACAGATGTAAAAGAGTTTATGGCTTTAGTTGAAAGCTTCACAATGTATATCAGTAGCAATTATAAAAGTTTTGCTGAAGCTTATGAATATAGTAAAAATGATGTAGAACACCAACAAGAAGCAGTTTCACAAATAAAAGATATTTTACAAAATGCAGGTATTACAAAAGAAAAATTACTAGCATTTAATGAATTAGTAAGAACTGATGGTGTAACTTTAGCTGATAAAATAAAAGAGTTTGCTATAAATCCAAATGAAGAAACTTATAATAAATTGTTTAGTGTTGAAAATATTGATTTTGCTAAAGAATGTTTAAGCAAAATAATGGATATAATTACACCTTATGATTTAGCTATGCTTTATATTTCTAGTGACTTAATGAACATTTCTTCAGGCAATGACAGTCCTTCTTATAATTCAATTCCTTATTTATTTGGTCTTACTAATAGTGACTATATAGATGAAAATGAATATTTTGATATATTAAAACAAGCTGGTTTAGGTGTAGTAGTTGACTTTATTAATAGTTTAGATCAAGAATTTAGATATGATGATTTAACATATGAAGAAGCATATTATATTAGTAATGGAGTATATCAAGTTTTAAATGGCTTAATAAATGCTAATAGTAGTGATATAAGAAATGTTATTATTGAGGCTTATAATTTATCTAATAAAGGTATGAGTGCTGAAACTTTAGTTAATTTGGTTAATAGTGGAGCTAATGTATTAGAATCATTAAGAAATAGTACTAATAACTTTATGATTTTAGATAATGTTTATGACATAATAATAAGTATTATTCCTAAACAAAATAATAACATAGAAGAAATGGAAGGTTCTTTAAAAATATTTAGAGATGCCTTACAACATAGTGATGTAATTATTGATTTGGCTAAAGAATTTGATTTAGAAATGGCTAATAATATTATTACTTTATTTAGTGGCAGTAGTCCTGATATTCCTTCACTAATAAAATTATGTCAATTTGGTTTACCTTTAATTGAGGATATTTTAAATGATACAGAATATTTAGAAAGTGTAAGTGTTATGTTATGGATGATGAATATAATACCTAGTCATAGCCTTGGTACTAACTTCTTAAATGCTTTAAAAGATATAGCTAGTTATGATCCTGCTAACTTGGAAAATTCAGATTATGATGAAATAATGATGTTATTACAAAATGGTATGATTGGTGAATATATTAGAGTTGGCTCAAGTTTCCCAGTTTTATCATTAGAAGAATTAGAAAGTGAAGAAGTTTATAATATTTTAAGTCAATATATAACAGCTGAGTATTATAGTCCTGAAGGTATGGCAAGTGCTATAGTATTAGATGAGACTACAGTTACTCTAAATTATAATGGTTCTTGTGGTTATCAAAAAGGTTATATCAAGAGTGGTAAAACCCAAACTCAATTCTATTATTTTGTTTATGAAAGTATTGAGGATTTAACTTTAGAAGATTTTGATTATCATAATTTTACTGAGTATTTATTTGCGGTAGCTTTAAATGAGGATAAACCGACTTTTGTGAAAAATAAATTTTCATTAAATGAAAGTTATAGTTATTCTTTAGAAGAATTTATAAATAATAATTACGCTAGTGCTTATTATCAGTATTCTAAAGATAATATTAGAATTTATCGTCAACTTGATTTAAACAATATGGAATTTGTAGTTGATAGTAGTAAAGTTGGTTTAGTAGATGCTTATATTATTATTCATGATTTAAAAGATATTTATATTCCTATTCAAGTATTTGTTTATGATGATAATAATCCAATTATAACAAGTGATGTAAACATTAATATTATTGGTAATTATGATTTAACTTCTAATAGAACTAATTATATAGAACAAAGAGAAGAAAGTTTGGTTGTTTCAAATGTTGAAATATATGATATTATTCTTAATTTAAATGAATATATAAAAAATATATATTTAGATAATACTTCATTTACTGCTAATGAAATTGATTTAAATGTTTTAGGTAAACATGAGTTAGTAATCAACATTAATTTAGAAGAGTATAATTTAGAAATAGAAAAGATTATTGATATATATGTTTATAGTGAGGCAGAAAGGAATTATATTAGCGATGTATATGCTGCGGGTAGTATTAATATTTTAGAAGGTACTACAGAAATGCCTAGTGATACGAGTATTGAACTTGCAACTTATGGAGGTTCTTCATATAGAGTTATTTATGAGGAATTAGATTATTATTTAAAACAAATCTATGGTTCTAATGCTTATTCGGAAGCTATTAAAGAGGATGATTATTTTGTCTTAAATTTATATGACAATAATAATGACTTAGTATTAAGTGATAAGTTATATTATTCTGAATATACAGAAGATGACTTAAATAAGTATAGTATAGAGTTTTATGATAATAGAAGTCTTGTAGTTAGTAGTTATGATATTTTAACTCCAGAATATGTAATTAATAATTTATTTGATATATTAACTCTTAGACAAAATGGAACTGATAAACAAATTAATATTACAGATGATATTTATAATACTTTAGTTAATAAATATAATTTTAGTTTTGAATTAATAGAACAAGGTGAAGGTTCATATTATACATATTATGAATTAAGAATGTATCAAGGCGATAAAAATAGTTGGACATCAACAAACATAGAAGTATATTTAGAAGAGAATTTAAATACACCAATAGATGTTTATTTAGATTTACCATATCAATTAATTTTAAAAGAAGTAAGTGAGCAAAGTCTTTATGAGGCTATTAGTTATTTTGGAAGATTAGTAGTTAATTACCCATTTAAAACAGTTTACTATGAGGGCGATGAACTATATGATTTAATAATGACAGAATTTTCTATTGAATCTCTTGATACTATTAATAATTACTTAATTGGATATTTGTTCGGTTTAGAATTAAAAATTTACTTTGGTGATTATATTTTAGTTAATGAAAATACTAATATAAATTATCAAATATATGTAGATACAATTATATCTAATAATGATGACTTATTAGATGTAATTAAAACAAAATTAGAATATATTGAAATCGATGGTTATGGTTTTAAAAATGGTGAAGCTAATTTTAATTATTTCCTAAATAATTTGGTTCTTGAAACAAATAAAGAAGATTTAATATTAAGTGAAGATAATAATATTGAAATCAGTTTATTTGGTGCTAAAGGTTATATAACTGTTTATTATTTAGATAAATTAAGTTTATTAGAAAATGATAATTATAATCTTGAACTTAATAATAGTACTTTGTATGGTGATGTAGAAAATATAGAAGAATTAATATATAAAGAAGATATGTCTATTTATGGTAATGAAACATATGAAAAATATATGTTAAGCGAAGCTGATAAAAAAGTATTACAAGCTAATAGTGATTTTACTTATAGTTTAGTTTCTGATAATAATTATGATATAGTAATAACTTATAATGGTTATGAAAAACATTTAAGTATTACTTTAGTTAATAGCATTGAAAATGATATTGAGATTATTTTTAGTGACTATAATTTTGTTAAATATGATTTATTAGGTAATCCTTTAGATAGTGAAGTTATTTATTTAAGAAATAATGAAAACTTAGAAATTGATGAATTATTAAGGAATTCAATTACAACTATTAGGGTAGGAAGAGAGTATTTTTCCGGTGAAGAATTAATAGATTTTATTGATAATTATTTGACATATAATAAAGAAGATAATGGCTTAATTAAGCTAAATATTAGTTATAATGAGCAAAATTATAGTAGTCTTATAGCTATTAGAGAAAAAGATATGGCTTATGGTTTTAATATAAGTTTAAAAGCTGATTTAATTAGTAATATTTCAGAAATTAAATCTTTAAAAGATATATTAAAATATATTAGCAAAGTAGATATTTATTATAATGATTACGATTCTATTATTTATAATTATGAGGAGATAGAAAATATATTAAATAAGATAAATCTAATTGAAGTAGTAAAGGGAGAAAATTCATATTCTTTAATTTGTCAATTAGATTATTGTATAATTGAGATATGGATAAGACAAAGCGTAATTTAATAATAAAAGAGTGAAATTTTGGTTTCACTCTTCTTTTTTTATAGATTATCAATTTCTTTTTTTAGTTCTTCAATTATATCTTTTTCTTTAATTTTGCGAATTATTTTACCTTTTTTAAATAAAATAGCTTCACCTTTGCCACCAGCTACACCTAAATCGGCATCTTTAGCTTCTCCGGGTCCATTAACTGCACAACCCATAACAGCTACAGTTATATTTTTATTAACATGACTTAAGTAGTCTTCAATTTCCTTAGCAATCGGGATCATATTATATTGAATACGCCCGCAAGTAGGACAACTGATTAAGTTTGGTATATTAGTTTTAAGTTTTAAGTCTTTTAAGATTTCTTTAGCGGCTTTAACTTCTAATATAGGGTCAGCAGTTAAAGAAACTCTAATGGTATTTCCAATCCCGAGGTCTAGGATTTTACTAATTCCTATTGAACTCTTAACTAAACCTGAAAAAGCAGTTCCGGCTTCCGTAATTCCAATATGTAAAGGATAAGGGAAGGTTTCAGCAGCTAGTTTATAGCTTTCATAAGCTAAATCAATATCACTAGCTTTTAATGACAAACAAATATTAGTAAAATTTAATTCCTCTAAAATGGAAACATGGCGTCTAGCGGCTTCAATAATGTCTGGTGGGCATTTAGTTAAGTCTTTAGGTAAAGAACCGCTATTAACTCCAATTCTAATAGGAATATTTCTAGTTTTACAAAGATTAACAATTTCTTTGATTTTTTCTTTATCACTAATATTCCCGGGGTTTAATCTAATTTTATCGGCCCCATTTAGGATAGATTTAATAGCTAATTCTGGATCAAAATGGATATCCGTAACTAAAGGAATATTAATGTTTTGTTTTATTTCTTTAATAGCTAAGGCATCCCTCTCATCAAAGATAGCCACTCTAATTATTTCACAACCAGCTTGTTCTAAGGCTTTGATTTGGTTAATGGTAGCTATTACATCACTAGTTTTAGTGTTTGTCATACTTTGAATATAAATTTTATCATTTCCTCCAAAATCGAGGTTTTTAACTTTAAAGTTTACAGTTTCATTACGTAAAATCATTGTAAATTTAGTCCTTTCACTTGATTTTTTTTAATTATATCATATAATTTACTTGATATGTACTAGGAGTTTGATAAGAATGAAAATTAATATTTATGATATAGCTAGTGAAGCAGATACAAGTATTTCAACTGTTTCACGTTATTTAAATAATAAAAATGTTCGTCCTGATACGCGTAAAAGAATAGAAGAGGTTATTGCTAAATATAACTATAAGCCTAGTGCTATAGCTAAAGGTTTAGTAGCTCATTCTTTAAAGACAGTAGCGGTATTTGTTGTCGATATTAGAATGCCTCATTACGCTAATGCGGCTTATTACATTGATAATGAATTGGCTAAATTAGGCTATCGAACTATTATTTGTAATACTCGTGGTGAACTTACTACCATTGTTAAATATATTGAAGAAGTATCAAGTCAAGTTGATGGGATTATTTTTATAGGTTCTGTCTTTAATGAAATTAACAGATTCCCAGATGTTTTAGCTAACATTACTAATATTCCAGTAGTTATTACTAATGGTAAGTTAGATGTACAACGTTGTAAATCAATTTATGTTGATGATGAAGAAGGCATTTATAAAGCTACTAAGTATTTAATTGAAAAGAATAAGAGAAATATTTGTTATATCCAATATTCTAATAATGTTTCAGCCTTAAAGAAAACGGAAGGTTATAAAAAGGCGATGGAAGAAGCTAATTTACCTATTAACATCTATTATACTAATGATTTATTTGGTGGTTATGAAGTAACAGAAAACATTTTATTTAGCTATAAAAATGTTGATGCTATTATTAGTGGGGAAGATTTAATTGCGATTGGGGCGATTAGAGCTTTATCTTGTCATAATATTGTAGTAGGTAAAGATTGTGCGGTTATTGGCTTTAATTGTAGTCAATATTGTGAACTATCTAATCCTACTTTAACAGCTATTGATAATAAGATTGAAGAATCATCAATTGCTTGTGCTCAATCATTAAAAGAAATGATTGAAAATGAAGAATTTGATGATAAACCAATTACTTTTAATTGTGAGATAAAATTTGGGGAAAGTGCTTAACTTTCTCTTTTTGGTAGGAGTATAAAATGATTGATATTAGTAATAAGAATGTAAGTTTAACAGAAACCTTAGAAAAAACATTACCGGGTGAAACTATTTATTTAGGTAAAAGAATTTTTAATGAAAAAATAACCTTAGAAAAAGCTGATATAACTTTAATTGGTGATGGTGCTATTATTACCTATGGTGTATCGCATGGGACCTTAATTCCTGATGGTTCAGGTAAGACTTATGGTACAACTGGTAGTGCGACTTTTAGAGTTTTAGAAAGTGCGAATGGTTTTTCTGCTTATGGGGTAACTTTTCAAAATTCTTTTAAAAGACAAGGTGCTAAAAATGGTCAAGCTGTCGCTTTTAAGAGTGAAAGTAGTAATAACAAATTAATTAATTGTAAGTTTATTTCTGAACAAGATACTTTATACATTGATAATGGGACAAATAATCAAATTATCAATTGTTTAATTCAAGGTGATGTGGATTTTATCTTTGGTAGTGCTAATTGTATTTTTACTAATTGCCAAATTGTAGGAGTTAATGATGGTTATTTTACGGCCCCATCAACTTATGAAATATATGAAGTAGGGTTTGTCTTTAATAATTGTAACTTTGAAGTTTTAAATAATGCTAAATTAGCTTTAGGAAGACCATGGTTTCCGGGTGGCTCTAAGTTACCTGTAAGTCCTAAGGTTTCTTTCAATAATTGTGTTTTTGACTCTACAATTGATTTAAATCTTATTAAAATGCATTCTAAAGATCCAGATAAGTATTTTTTAAAAATTGATAACTGTCTATATAATAAAGATTTAATTAATAAAGAAATATGTATGAAGTAGATTTTCATAAATATCTAGTTAAGGAAGCTTTAGAACAATTAAGTATATCGATTAAATTTGCTAAAAGAAATCATTTTAAGATTATTAGTTTAATTGTTGGTTATGGATCTAGTTCAGAAAGTCATAAGATTAAAACTAGTTTTTTAACTATTTTAGAAGAAATGGTATTAAAAAAAGAAATTAAAGCTTATTTAAAGGGCGAAGACTTTGATATTTTTAATATTAATTATCAAAATTTTAAATATAAAGAATTATTAAAAAGAGAAGCAAAATATAATAAAGGCGTTATATATGTAGTTTTATGAGTTAGTTATTATTAACTAACTTTTTTAATTAAAAAAGGTTATTAATCGCTTAATAACCACCAATTTATTACTTAATCATTTAAAAAATCAATAAATATATTGCCATTATTACCATATATAGAACCTTTAATATTAGCATTTTTAACAGTTAAATCAATATTTTAGTAGCTAAACTTGTAAAATTAACATTACCATCAGTAGCGGAAACGTTAATGTTATCTATATTAATACTGTTTAAATTAACATTTTCATTAGTTGTAGTAATAACTAATTTATTTATTAAAGAATTAGGTATTTGTATTTCTATTTTACGATAACTTAAGTCAGCTTGGGTTCCGATAAAATCTGTCCAGTCTTTATTAGTATCTAATTTAATGTTTAAAACATTTTCATCTTCGGTAATAGTTAAAAATTCTTTTTCACTATCATAATAACTTATATAGATTTTGTCATCTTTTGAATTACTAATGTTTATTTCTCGACTTTCAACATCTATATTTATATTGGTTTTTGCACTATAAGTGACTTCTTTTTTAGTAAAGTTTTGTTCTTGACAACTAGTTAATAAAGTTATTAAGAATAAAAATAAGAATATTATTGTTTTTTTTCATTTCTATTTCCTAGTAAAAATATATTTATTTGATACAATAGGATTATAAAGTTTTGTGTAACACAAAGGTCAAGAGGAAAAATAAAAAAATGAGAAAATATTATTCAATAGGTGAAGCAGCTAAAGCGTTAAATATTACAACTGAAACATTAAGACATTATGATAGAATTAATTTAGTTAAACCTAGTAAAAAGGATAAATTAACTAATTATAGATATTATGTTCAAGAAGATTTAATTAAGATTACTACTATAAGAGCTTTACAAGCTATGGATTTATCTTTAGAAGAAATAAAAAAGGTTTTAGATTTTAATGATTTAAATAGCATAGTAAATTTTTTAGAGGAAGCTGAGCATAAGGCTGATGAAAAGATAAAGTATCTTAAATATAGTAAAGAAAAGATTGTTTTAGCTAAAAACAATTATAAACAAAAATTATTAGCGACTATAGATGATCAAACATATTATATTAAAGAATTACCTAAAAGAATTATTTTATTATCAAATGATTTAGAAACTCCAACTTTAGATAACTTATATAGTTATTTAAGACATTTTTATTTACAAGTAGGTAATGAATTAAAAGATAAATTTGAATTTGAAAACCATAAAATTATGAGTGATTATTGCTCTCCATAGGTTATCAATAAAATCCTCCAAAAGCCTTGAAAATAAAGGATTTATCGCAATGTGTTCGCCTTATCCTTTTATATGATTTCACACAAGTTTACTCTTTCCCTGCCTACTTGTAAGGGCAAGAAAATCTCATAACAAGATATAACAGAGTGTGGCAATCGGAGAACTGTGACATATGTGCGAATATATTATAACGGAGGATTTTTTA
>CALUXI010000028.1 GCA_944324705.1 uncultured Acholeplasmatales bacterium | reverse complement strand
GCTTTGAGACGATAATTTGTTTCGTGCTTAGTTTTTTTATTCTGATATTCAATATTAAGTGGCAAATTTCGGTTATATCAAATTTCTTAAAAAAATAAACAAAGTTTTAAAACAAAGTATTTCATGTAATTAATTATATTGGAGGTTCTAAAATAAAAATATTTGAGTGATTTAGAAAATTGGTTAAATAGTGAAAGAAGAAAGCCTTTAATAGTTTGGGGAACTAGACAAGTGGGAAAATCTTATTTAATTAAAGATATATTTAGGGGAAAATATTTTAAAAATAGTTATATTTATATTGATTTTGTTAATTTTTGTCAAAATGATTATAATGAAGTTAATAAAATATATAACATTCATTTTTATGCAGTATTTTTATTATGTGAAGATTTAAAAGATTTTTAATTTTACATAATTTCCCACAAAATATAGATAAAATTTAGTTATTTTTATATTAAAATACAAGTGTCTTCTAAGGAAGACGATCTATTATTTCCCCTAATAATGATAGATATCTTTTTCATAAACAAACTATAACTCTCCGAAAAGAAAAGGCGACCGTTTTGGTCGTTTTTTCGTTTACCACTCTAAATCTTTAGGTTTGATTGGATTATCATTGGTATATAGTTTAACAATTTGTCCAGACTTTAGTTCAATAACCTTATCAGCAATTTTAGTAAAAGCCTGATTGTGGGTAACCAATATTGTTGTCATATTGTGTTTTTCATTAAGTTCCTTAAGTAAACTTATTATATGTCTAGAATTTTCATAATCTAGAGCTCCAGTTGGTTCATCGCATAATAATAGTTTAGGTTTTTTAACTAAGGCTCTAGCAATCGCTACTCTTTGAGATTGCCCACCAGAAAGTTCGAGCGGGAAGGCATTCTCTTTATCGCTTAAACCAACTTCAGTTAACATACTTTTAGGATCAGAAATATCTTTTTTAATATCTTTCATAATCATTATGTTTTCTAAAACGGATAAATTATTGATTAAATTGTAATTTTGAAAAACAATACCTAAAGTATTAGCTCGATATTCATTAAGTTTATTGTTATTTAATTTAGTTATATCTAAGTTATCAACAATTATTTCTCCACTTGTTGGTTTATCTAATGCCCCAATAAGGTTTAAGATAGTAGTTTTACCACTCCCACTATCACCAATTATTACAACAAATTCACCTTCATTTATTTCAAGTGATACATTATCTAATGCTTTAGTTGTAACTTGTTTGGTTTTATATAATTTTGATACATTTGTTAAATTGATAAAAGCCATATTTATTCTCCTTTTAATAGGGTTGCTAAATTCATTTTTTCTATTTTTTTATTAATTAAGAAAGAAGATAACATAATTAAAATAATAGATATTAAAATAATAATTATTATAGATAATATATTTTGATAAAAAATAATTTTAACATCGGTGATGCTATAAACTTTGTTCAAAATATCACTAGCTATGTAAATTCCAATAGGAATACTTAATAAACTACCTATTATAACAACAATAATATTTTCAAAAGACAACATGTGTTTTAATTTAGAATTTTTGAGACCAGCAGATTTAAAACATTTAATATCAGCTAAACGGTTATTTAAACCTATGACTCCAATGTTATAAACTAAAAGAACAAAGATTATACCAGCTAAGGTATTAGCAATTACTTTAGTTAGATTAACTAAATCATTAAGTAAACCTAATTTACTAGAAGTAAAAGTAGAAGAAACTTCTAAACTATAATTAGAATAAGGATTATTATCAACTAGATAATTATATAAATTTTCCTCATCATAATTTTCTAAAGGTTTATAATAGTTACTATTAGCATTTTTGTTATAATAATTAGCTAAATCATTAAAATTATTAATATAGCTTAAAGTAGTATAAGCTTTATTGCTATTTAAATATCCTATAACATTGAATGTGTATATTTTTTTATTTAAATAAATATCAATAGTATTATTTTTTATCTTATCTTTATAACTTAAAGGCAAATATATACCAGTAGTAGCTAAATTAGGTAATAATTCATCACTAGCTACATTTAAATTAAGAATATCTAAGTTATCATTAATAACAATTGTATTATCACTATATAAATGGTATAAGCTAAGGCCGTATTCTTCTTCCTTATTTGATAGAGGAATAGAACTATATAATGTATCATTAGGTATTAGAAGTAAGTTATCATTACCAAGATTATTGGCTTTATTAATTTTAATGTTATCTAAATTACTATAATTATCTTCAATATAATTTGTCAAATCATTAGAAGTAACATTATCTTTTAAGGATATAAGCCTTAAAGGATTACTTACAGCTAATTTATAAAGGACAGGTTTTATTTCTTTAATTGTATCTAATGTAATAATAATTGTAACTTGAGCAACTTCATTAAAGAAACCAGCTATTTTAAGTTTATAAGGTGTTTTATAACCATCAATACTAAAATATAAAGTTACTTCATCACCTATTTGATAGCCTTCTTTTTGATAGGAAGAAGCAAGATAAACTCCATTTTCACTTAAATCTAAAGGTTCATTATGAGTGTCTTTAATATTTAAGGCAGGTTTGTTTTTATCTAATATATTAACTGCTAAATTACGTCCATTTACAGAATTAAATTTAGTATATGTTATATAATAGTAATAATCATCATCGACAGGAGAATTTGAATTATTATATATAGAACCATTATCATTAATATTTAATAAATAATTACCATTAAAGATATTAATTTTATTAGTACTATAATCAATAGAATCAGAAACATAAAAGACAGCTAAAGCAATTCCTAGTAATAAACTGGTTGCTAACACTAAGCATATATTTTTCCTTTTAGAAGTTATTATATTTCTAATAATTAATTTTAAGTGATATGGTAATTTTACTTTTCTTAAAAATGTTCTACCAAATTTAGATTCTGTTTGCGATTTAAGTAAATCAATAGGCTCCTTACGTATAATTAATAAAATAGGAATAGATATTGTTATAAAGGTAGTAGAAAGTAATAAAATAATAGGAAGTATGATACTTGTAAAAATATTTCCTTGGATAATTGTTGGTAATTCATAATAGTTTAAAATAATTTTCTCATATAATGGAGGAATAAAATAAATACCTAAAATTGAACCGATTAAAGAGGCAATAAAAACTAAACTTAATGGAATAATTAAGAGTGATATATATATTTTAAACATTTTATAACCATTAGCTTTTAAAATACCAATATATGGTTTTTCTTCCTCAATTATACGATTATAGTTAATAAATAGTATTATTATAATAGAGATAAAACAAGTTATAGGAAATATAAATAAAATGGCGTTAATAAGCCTTAAATCATCATTTACTCTAATATAGGAATAATTAGAATTAGCTTCTGTTACACTAAATGAAACACTATGTATAAAGTTATTAACTATTTCATCAATTTCTGTTTTATCTAAATCAGTGTCTAAGTATATAGTATTAACATTATTAAGTTTTATTTCATCATAAGTTAAAGCAATCATATTATTTGGATCAGGGAAAACATTACCAATAAATATATGATTTGGGAATTTGGCAATCCCTACAAGTAGATAAGCTTTATTTCTGATAATTAAATAATCACCAACATTATAATTATTTTCTTTAGCATAAGTATAGCTTAAAACTATTTCTTTATTATTACTTGGTATTTTCCCTTCAATAATATCAATTCTATTAATGCTTAAATTGTCTCTATGATAAAGAGAAGTGACATCATTAGGTGTTTCATTATAAATTAAATTATAGGCGATGTTGTTATTATCTAAGTGGTTTATTAAAGCACTTAATTCATCCTCATTAAATTTTGCGTTAGTATTTATTTCATAGTCTGCTAAATTCATATCTTCATAGAATTTATTAATTGAAGTATTAATGTTATTTAAAGCTCCTGTAAAACCACTATAAAAAATCATCCCGCAAACTATTATAAAAAAAATTGCTAGATATAATAATATCTTTCTTTTTGCACTGATTAATTGTTTTTTAATTAAAAGAAACATATAAGCCCTCCACAATTTACTATATAAAATGTATCTTATTTTTTGATAAAAGTAAAGCATAAAAAAACAAATTGTAAAAAACATTTAAAAAAATATGGAGGTGAGGGGTAAAAAAATTAAAAATTACATTTATTTTACAGCTTAGATATTGTCAATGACACTTTGAAATGTTAAAATTAGATGTCAGCTTTATAAATTGATTAAGGAGATTTTTATGATATTAGAAGTTTGCGACTTAGCTAAGAAGTATAATAAAAATTCTAATTATACAATTAGCGATATTAATATGTGTGTTAAAGAGGGGGAAATTGTTGGGATAGTTGGTCACAATGGGGCCGGGAAATCTACAACAATTAAATCTATTTGTGGTATGCATCCATATGAGAAGGGAACTATAAAAATTTGTGATTATGATTTACAAAAGGAACCAATTAAAGCTAAAATGAACTTCGGTTATGTTCCTGATGAATTTAGTTTATATGAAAAAATGACTGGTATGGAATTTATTAATTTTATGGCAGATATATATAAGGTTAGTACCGAAGAAAGAATTAAGCAAGTTAATGAGTTCCAAAAGCTTTTCCAATTAGGCCCATCGATTAATAAAACAATAAGAACTTATTCACATGGTATGAAACAAAAAATATCTATTATGGCTGCCTTAATTCACAATCCTAAATTATTTATTTTGGATGAACCAATGGTAGGTCTTGATCCATATACTTCAAATCAAGTTAAAGAATACTTTAAAATTCATGCCAAAAGAGGTAATGGGGTATTATTTTCTAGTCATAACTTAGATGTTGTTCAAAAATTATGTGAACGTTGTTATGTAATTGATCAAGGAAAATTAATAAAAGAAATTGATATTATAGAATTTAATAAAAAAGGCCAAGATTTAGAAAAATATTTCTTAGAAATAACGAAACGAGAAGCATTAGTATGAAAAATTTTAATATCTTATTGCATAAAGAATTTAAAGAAAATTTATTTAGTCGTGGTAAGGGTGAAAAAAGAGATATTTTAAGTCTGGTTTTTACGATATTGTTAATATTAATAATAGTTTTTGGACTTGTTTTTATTGCTTTAACTATTTCTAAAGCTTATGTTGGTTTGTCTTTTGAAGGAATTAGAGATAAATATATAAGAAGTGGAGAGCTTTTAAATTTTTTATATTTATTTTTCTCAATATTAATGTTAATTTACATACTTGAAAAAGAAAGAAGAATAATGGTTAATACTAATGATAGACCTATCTTATTAAGATTGCCGGTTAAATCTAGTACTATTTTTCTTTCTAAATTTATTGTTGTATATATATTATCATTGATGGCATCTTTTTGTATAATTGTCCCACTTAATATAATATTTTATGTTTCTATAGGAGAATTTAATTACTTATTTATTATAGGAACTTTATTTAATGTTGTGACATATCCAATATTACCTTTATTTTTGGCAACAATTTTACTAATTCCTTATGTAAAAATAGTAAATTTCTTTAAAAATAAACAATTGTTAACTTTAATATTTTATGTTCTTTTATTAACAGGTGGCTTTATTTTATATAGCATGTTATTAGATGTTTTTAGAACATTATTGGAAAATGGTAATTTAAAGTTTTTATTTAATGATGATAACATTGCTATATTAAATAATTTGTATAAATTCTCTTTTCCTATTAATTGGTATGTTAATATTAGTTTAGGTACTAATAAATTAATGTCCTATATTGGTTTATTTAGTTTGTTTGCGGTTGCATTTGTTATTTCATATTTTTTAGCTAAAGTAATGTTTTATCATACTTTATATACAAATATCCCAACTAAGGATAAGGTTTATAAAACTAAATATACGGCCTATAATCCTTTTGTTAGTATGTTAAGAAAAGAATTTATTTTAACTTATAGAGATAACAACAATTTATTTAGTTATTTTGCTATAGCCTTAGCTATGCCTTTAATGGTTTATGCTTCCTTTACACTTTTTAGGAGTTTGTTGTTAAACGCAATAGGATTAAAGTTAGATTTTATTTTAGGTATTTTGTTATTATTTGTTTTTATTGTTTTAACTAATACATATTCAGCATCTAATATTTCAAGGGAAGGGAATGCTTTTTTAAAGAGTAAAGCTTTTCCATACTCTGCGAAAAAGATATTTCTTGCTAAAATAATTTTTGACTTTATTGTGTCTAGTATAGTTACTTTAGTTTCTTGCTATTTAATTATTAGATTTAGTGAGATGAATGTGGGAGAGTGTTTAGTTTTAGTAGTTTGTGGTGTTTTATTTTCGGTATCACAAATTCTATATGGAACAAAGATGGATTTAAACAAGACTAATCTAACTTTAAATAATTATGAAATAGGACAAAAACAAGAAAAGACAATCACTAAATTAGTTTTTAATGGTTTGTTATTTTCTTTAGTTTTAGGAATATGTTTGATATTTATTAAAGTATTATTGCCTACTAAGTTAGATATTAATTTAGTTAATATACTAATTATTTGTTTGCCTATTTTCTTTACTTTAATTTACTTTGGGATAGGTATTGTTTTCTATCTTTATAAGCTTGAGAAAAAATTTGTTAATTTAGTATTATAATGAGGTGAATTTATAATGGCTAAAAAAATTATTTTATTAATGCTTGTTATTCCTATAGTTGTCATGATTAGTCTTTATGCTACTACGCAAACTGTTTCATTAGCAATTGATATTGGGGTAACAGGAGTTAGTGTTACAAGTGATAAGTTCTTGAGTTTTAATATTGACAATTATGAAGAACAAAAAATTGAATATGCGGTATTTCCAACTAATGCCAAGAATAAGGAAGTAACATTTGAAATAAGTAATGTTGATGATGGTGATCTGTGCGAATTAGAAATAACAAAAGATGGCGTTATTAAGCCTAAATCTACTGGTAAAGCTAGGGTGAATGTTGTCACTAATGATGGTGGATTTAAAGACGGAGTTATTGTTGAAGTTTTTTCTAGTCAAGTTTCTAGTATCAATATTACAAACAGGGATGAGTTAAGTAATTTATATGTTGGAGATAACAAAAAAATCGCTGTCAAATTAGAACCTGAGAATGCGGATAGTACAATTTTAAACTATAGTTCAAGTAATCCTAATATAGTGTCAGTTGATAATTTTGGTAATTTGAAGGCTTTAAGTAAAGGTGTTGCAACCATTACTATTAGATCAGAAAAGTATCATGTGGAGACAAGTGTTGATATAATAGTAGAAAATACAGATATTTTAAATATCACTAATTTAAATGAAGCTCAAGGTACTAAAGATGGTTCAATTTATATATCAATTGATACAGTAGAAAGTTATGATTTGTCTAATATAGAAATTAATTTTTATGATGAATCTTATAATGATGCGGCTAAAGATTTTACTTATGAATTAGAAAAAATAGATACTGGATATCTATTAAATTATCATTTAATACGAGAAATAACGGGAGATTTAAAATATATTGTTGAGGTAGTTTTAAATTTAGATATTGCAGGAACTAAAATAGCTTCTTGTGACGTACTATTTAAAACAGATTTTGATTTTTCTTTAGATACTAGTAATTTATCTTTAATTGAAGGTCAAGAATCTAATTTTGAAATTAAGGTTAATCCAAGTGATTTAGTATTAGAATATGAATTTATTTATGATAAGAGTAATTTTAATGCAAAAGTTACGGGCAATAGTTTAACTATTAAAGCTTTAAAGGTTGGTATTTTTGATTTACAAATTAAAGCTACTTATGGTGATAAAGTTAAAGATATTACGCTTAAAATTGTAGTTTTGCCAAGAAATATTAATATTTTAGAAAATGCTAATGTATATGGTATATCTAATCAACTAACATTTGGTAGATTAAATAATAAATTGAATCTAAATATTTCAGATGATATTTATAGTATATTGAAAGATTATATTTATTTAGAAGCTAGTGATGTTCATGTAAACATAGCTAAGAATAATAAAGAATATAATATTAATCTAACAGGTCAAACCAGTGAATATGTAGAGTTTAAAGTTATTTTTAAATACGAAGATATCACGAAAGTTTATGATACTATTAAAATTAGATGTTTGTATGATGGTGAAAATGTTTCTAATTATAATGAATTAAAAGCAACTTTAAATAATGAGAAAGTTGTTGTCTTAAAAGCTAATATCACTGATTTCCCCTTAAGTCCAGAATTAAATAAGGATTATACTGAGCTTAAAACTACGAGTGATTGGACATATTACAAAAATCTAGGTAAAGAACAACCTAGTGTAAAAGTAATGTTAGAAGTTAAAAATGATTTGTATGGCAATGGCTATGAAATTAATGGTCATAATAGTATTTATGAAGATAAAATAAGCGATAACAATATTTTAAGTGATGATGCTATATTTAGAGGGCCACTTGATTTTGTCGGAGTTGGCTATGGTGAGGCTTCAGATAGTGGTATGGCAGCAGTCAAAGCTCAAGATAATATTTTTGTTGCCTTGTATGATGATGTAACTATCATGGACGTAACAATCAAAAATTGTAATGACGTAGGCAGTGAAGATGAGGAAGATTTGGGTTTATCATTATTACAATATGTAGGTACTACTGTAGAAACTTTAGGTGATAATATAAACATTTTATATTCAAGATTATCTAATGGTAGAACTGTTTTAAGAACTTTTGGTGATGATACAGACCCTAATAAAATAACTCATGTTAATGTTAGTAATTCAATTTTAAGTAATGCTAGAGAATTTATTGTTAGAATTGGTAGTAATAAGTATAAAACAGGTAATTTAGATGCCTCAGGTAAGGAAATAGACATAAATAGTTTATATTTAGATATTAATGATAATATTCCATTCCCATTTAATGGAACTAACTATCTTAGTGTTCAAAACTATTATGATTCTTTAAGGCAAGAAGCTAAATCTACTTATGATGATAAATATGTTAATACTTACTTAACTTTAGATAACGTAGCATTAGAAAAGTCAGGTATTTTTTCAATTGCGTTAGATAGTCATTTCGCAGGTCCCGCTCTTGCTGGTGGTGTCTTCCAAGATATATTAGTTGGCTGGAAAGATTTAGCAAAGACAAGCTATGGTGCTAAATTAATTCTTAAAAATACAGTTAATATTTATGATTGGAAGCCATTATCTAATGTCAAATCAGATACATTAATTGAAGTTACTGGTAATAATGACACTTTAAATGGTTTTAGATTTGATGTTGCGAAAATGGTTGAAAGTATTGCAAATAATCCAGCATTTAAAAATATTTTATACAATGATGCTAATTATAAGGATTATGTGCATGGTGGTATAGCTTATTTTGGTGGCGGTCTTAACTATAATGTAATAGATCGCAGTGAATATAAAGGTTATACATTGCATGGCTATCAAATAGGACTTGATGATGTTTCAACCGGTAATGGTACATTTGATCAAGTTTTACCACTTGCTGCGGGTAATACTGATTTTTATTTCCTATTATGCGACACAACAAATATTACATTCACCCCAGTTATACAAGATAAATTATATAGTGATGGGGGAGCTTATGACTTTATATATTCTGGTGGAGGTAAAAGAATATGAGGAAAATAGGATTGGCCTTGATATCTTTAATAGCTAGTATTCTAGTTTTAGCTAGTTGTAGTAGCAAATCCTATGAATTTGTTAATGATGGCTTTGTTGATGTAGTTGTATATAATAAAAATAATGAAAAAATAAAATTAGATGGTTTATACGTTTTAGTTGATGATAAAAAGGTAGCCTTAACTTATGATAATGTTGTAAGTGGCGGTGATACTAATTCAGTTGGTTTAAAAGAGTTAGTAGTAAAATATGATGATTTTACACAAGTATTTAACTACACTGTTTATTATCAAGTTGATTTCATTTACAATAATGAAGTTTATGATACTCAGCTTGTTATTAATGCTAGTGAAATTAAAATGCCAGAAGAACCTAATGATCCTAATTTTTTAGGGTGGGAAGAGATACCTTCAACTATTAGTGATAATTTAGAAATTAAGGCTAATATAAAAACAACCATAAAACCAGAAGTCCCTAATTTAAGTGAGGTAAAGGCTACTTATGGTGACACTTTAGCTGATTTAATTTTACCTAAAAATGCATTAGGTGAATATAAGTTCGATGATCCTTTAACAACGGAAGTAGGAGAAGTTGGAACACATGAATTTAATGTAACATTTATTCCTAATGATTCAAGTAAGTACGAAGAAGTAAAGAGTAAAGTTGTAGTAAATGTTTCACCTAAAGAAGTCAAACTAATTGTTGAAAATACTAATTTTACTTATACAGGAAAAGAAATATCTTTAAGTGTTAAGGTAGAAAACAACTTAGATTTAAACATTGTTGATTTAGAGAATGTTGAAAATAAAGCTACTGAAGTAGGAACATATGATTATGGTTTTGCTGTAGATGACAAAAATTATACAGGCAGTATTACGGGAACTTGGTCTATTAATAAAGCAAAAGTTATCATTAATATTGAAGATTTAAATATAGCTTATGATAATATAGCTAGTTTAGATGAATTAGAGCCTAAATTTACAGTTGATTCTGAATTAGATGAGGAAATAATTAATTCATTAAATATTACTATTGAGGTTCCTAGTATAACTCAAATAATTGGGGTTGGTAGTTATGATTTAAAGGTAAATTATGATGAAAATCCTAATATTGAAGTTGAAATAAACGGTGGTAAGTTAAATGTTACTAAGGGTGAATATCCTAATTTATCAAGCCCAGAAATTATAACTGATTTATATTATGGTGATACGTTAACAAGTAGTTTATTTAGTAGTGTTGCTGGTGGTAAATGGGTAGTAGAAGATACTTATTTAGACTTTGTAGGAAGTAAAGAAATAACTATTACATTTAAACCGGAGGATACCTTAAATTATGTTGAAACTACAAGAAATATCACTATTAATGTTTCAAAGAAAAAAGTAGAGATTCGAGTAAATAATTTAAGTTTTACTTACGATACAAATGAACATGAATTAACAGCTAATGTTATAGGCATTTTAGAAAATGATGAAGATAAATATGAATTGGTACTAGATAATGGTAGAGGTACTAATGCAGGTTCTTATGAAGGTACATTTACTTTAGTATCTGATTATTATGAAGCAGAATCTAAAAAAGGAACTTTAACTATTAATAAAGCAAATCCAGTTTATGACATACCTGAATTAGCTGGTATTTATAATCAAAAATTAAACGATATATCTTTACCTGCTGGTTTTACTTGGACTAATCCAAATGCCATATTAAATGATGTTGGTGAGTTGCAATTTAATGCAAATTATACACCAGAGGATACTAATAATTATAATGCAGTGAATAATATTCCTTTAACAATTAATGTTTCTAAAGCAGAAAGTATTATTTCAAGCGATGATAATTATTTATTTATGCAAGGAGATAATATAGTATTAAATGCAGAGGCCAATCATTCAGAAACTAATGTCGATTATGATATTTCTAATTTGAAAGTTGGTAAAAATGTAATCACTTTAAAAGTAGAAGAAACAGAACATTATTTATCTAGTGAAAAAGAAATAACTATATATCTAATAGCTAAATTAAATAAACAAGAACTTACTTATGATGAAAATTTAATGTTAAGCGATTTAGCATTACCTACTTATGAATTTGGTAAATTTAGCATTAAAGAAGATAAAAAATTAGAGTATGGTATAAATCAAAGAGAACTAATTACTTTTACCCTTAACGATATAGATTTGAGTAAAGATTTTTATATTGAATTTGATGTTAGAAAGAAAACATTAGAATTTAATATTATATCTGATACATATACATACAATGGTCAAGAGCAAAAAGTAAAATATGAATTAGATTACGATGTTAATGTTAAAGAAACAAATACATCTAAAACTGGTGTAGGTTCTATAAAATATACATTAGAAATAGATGATAAAAACTATGAAGGTTATTGTACTGGTACTTTAACAATTAATAAAGCTACTTTAACAATTAATGTAGACGATCAAACTATAACTTATGGTGAAGAATTAAATCAATCTGCATATGAATTAGAAGGTACAAATTATAATAATGAAGTAGCAATTACATTAAGTGCAGATGGTGAATTAACTGCAGGAACACATACTATAACTGCAACCTACACAAATGCTGATAATTATAATGTAAAAGTAAATAATGGTACAGTAACAGTTAATAAAGCTAATCCAGCATATGAAGTTCCTACAGGTTTAGAAGGTACTGTAGATAACGCATTATCAAGTATACTATTACCAGAAGGCTTTAGTTGGAATGATTCTAGTCATGTTATTAAAGATATAAATGATAATAAATTTACTGTAACTTATACACCAGAAGATACAAAAAATTACAATATTATTAATAATATTGAAGTAACAATTAAAGTTAATAAATTAAAAGGTATTATTAGTAGTGCGGATTCGTATATCTTTATACAAACATCAGAAAATGGAAGTATTGATTTAGTAAATGAACTAATTACTAAAGGTTCAATAACATCTAATAGTGGTTTAGCTTTAACATTAAATGTAGAAAATTTATCTAATACAGGTATTAATGAAGTAGTTGTTAATTTAGCTAGTGATGATCGTTATGAAGGTCAAACGAAAGAAATAATAGTAATATTAGTAGGATATGTTAATAATATTAATGTAACATATGGTGATACATTAAATGACACATTATTACCAGAAGTATCTTATGGTAAATGGAGCTTTGCTGATGATTATGTAATAAATAATATTGATGAAACAACCTTTAAAGCTACATTTACAGCTAATGACTATGAATTAAGTATTGAAGCTAATATTAATGTAACGATTAGTAAAAAGGTAGTTACTTTAAATGATATAGTAGATAAATTTGAATATGATAGTGAAAAACATACTGTAACGTATAGTGTTGATGGTTTAGTATTTGAAGATAGTATAACTATTATAGGTAATGTAGAAGCTACAAATGTAAGTGAAACAGCATATAATTTAACATTAAATGATGAAAGATATCAATTAGATAAAGAATATACTGGTACTTTAACAATTAATAAAGCTAATTTAACAATTAATGTAGACGATCAAACTATAACTTATGGTGAAAAAATAAATCAATCTGCATATAAATTGGAAGGTACAAATTATAATAATGAAGTAGTAATTACATTAAGTGTAGATGGTGAATTAACTGCAGGAACACATACTATAACTGCAACCTACACAAAGGCTGATAATTATAATGTAACAGTAAATAATGGCACAGTAACAGTAAATAAAGCTAACTTAAGTGATGTAGAAAAACCACAATTAAATAAAGACTTAATCTATGGTGATGTGTTAAATAGTGAGGCATTTAATAGTAATGATTTAGGTAGTTGGTCAGTTGAAGAAATTACATTAAATAAAGACAATGTAAAAGTAATAGAAGGTAAATTACAAGTTACTGTAGAAATGACATTAAAACCTAATAATAGTAATTATAATGAATATGTATATACTTATACATTTGAAGTAAATAAGAAGAATGTAACAATAAGCGTTACAAATAATACATTTACATATGATGGAAATAATCATAGTTTAGAAGTAAATGTAGATGGTGCTATTACTGGTGAATATACATTAAATGGTAATATTTCTCAAGTTAATGCAGATACATATTCTACTACATTAAGTATTACATCTAATTATTATGAAGCTGAAGAAGTACAAGCTACATTAACAATTAATAAAGCTAACTTAAGTGATGTAGAAAAACCACAATTAAATAAAGATTTAATCTATGGTGATGTGTTAAATAGTGAGGCATTTAATAGTAATGATTTAGGTAGTTGGTCAGTTGAAGAAATTACATTAAATCAAGACAGTGTAAAAGTAGTAGAAGGTAAATTACAAATTACTGTAGAAATGACATTAACACCTAATAATACAAACTATAATCCATATGTAGAAAATTATACATTTGAAGTAAATAAGAAAAATGTAACAATAGAAGTTACAAAAGACACATTTACATATGATGGAAATAATCATAGTTTAGAAGTAAATGTAGAAGGTGCTATTACTGGTGAATATACATTAAATGGTATTGTTCCTCAAGTTAATGCAGGTACATATTCTACTACATTAAGTATTACATCTAATTATTATGAAGCTAAAGAAGTACAAGCTACATTAACAATTAATAAAGCTGACTTAAGTGATGTTGTCTTCCCTAATGATTTAACAGGTTATTGGGATAATACTTTAGAATCAATTGATTTAGTTTCTAATGAACAAGGTAAATTTGTATTTGTAGATAAAATCACAACTAAATTAAGTAATATTGGTGATATGGTATTTAAGGTTCAATTTATACCGAATAGTGATAATTACAATATTATTGAAGAAGATGTTATTATCAATGTATTAAGAAGAACGGATGCTAGTCTAAATATCATTAGTGATAACTTAACTCTTTATAGTAATGATCCAGAATTATTAGGTAAGATTAAGAATAATGTTTCTATTAGTGTAGGCGATAAAAATGCCACATTAGAATTTAAATATTATTTAGGTAATAATTTAGTTGATGAAAGTAAATTAACAAATAATGGTTCTTACAAAGTAGTAGTTACATATTTACAAAGTGAACACTATGATGCAACTAAAGAATATGAGTTTATTATAATTGTTATTGATGGAGAGGTTGATCAAATTGAATATAGTGGTATTTATGGAGACAAATTATCATCAGTTCAATTACCTGAAGGTTGGGTATGGCAACAAGGGGATACTACTTTAAGTAAACCAGGTGAATATCAATATAAAGCTGATTATATTATTGATGGTGGAGTTATTGATACTAAAGTATTAAATGTTACAGTTAACAAACGTAAAGTTACAATTAATATTGATAATAAAACAGTTGTATACGATAGTAAAGAGCATAGTTTAGATGGTTATACTATCAATGTTTTAGATACTGATTTAGATGACGATTCAATTTATAAAGTAGAAATAACTGGTGATTTAGGTAATCATACTGATTTTGGTACATATACATATAAATATACTTTAATATCAGAATATTATGAAGCTGATAATGTAGAAGCTACTTTAACAATTAACAAAGCTACTTTAACAATTAATGTAGACGATCAAACTATAACTTATGGTGAAGAATTAAATCAATCTGCATATGAATT
>CALUXI010000027.1 GCA_944324705.1 uncultured Acholeplasmatales bacterium | reverse complement strand
GGTTTATTTGCCATTTGATTCATCCTCCTATATTTTGTTTTGGTTGCCAGACCAAATTACATTATATAGGAGTTTTTATTTTTTTACTACATCGCTACTGCTTTTCTATTCTCACCTCTTTTGGTAAAATCAATATTGACATCAACAACCATAAAACATTTCATTCTTCATAGTTCCAAAGAATATTTCTATTACACAATTATCGTAACAATTACCTTTTCTAGACATACTTTGTCTTATGCCTTTATTTAATAATTTATCTCTATATTGTTTCATTTGATACTGCCATCCTTGATCTGAGTGGAAAATCAAGTTATTTAAATTTTTATGTTTTTTAAAGGCCTTATCCAACATGTCATTAACTTGTTTATAGTTAGGTGAAGTAGAAATTGTATAAGATATTATTTCTCTATTATGCACATCAATAATAGGTGATAAATAAAGCTTACCAGCAGCAATGTGAAACTCCGATACGTCTGTACTCCAAATTTTATTTACACCAGTTGTCTTGAAATTTCTTTCATAATATGTCTTATGGTTTTCTTCATCAACAATCTTTGTAAGAAGTAGATTCTTACATATCTTGCCAACTTCCCCTTTATATGATTTATATTTGGCTTTTGGACGTACACCAAAAAGCCCTAATATTTTCATTAATCTTTTTACTCTCTTATGATTGATGTAATGACCTCTATTCTTAAGTTCTAAAGTTATTCTCCTATAGCCATATCTGTTGATGTCAATATTGATTTTACCTTATCAGTATCAACTCTATCTAGTGTTTTAATAGTGTAAAAATAAGTTGATTTGGCTATTCTAAAGAAATCTAACATTTTATTTAATGGATATTTTTGCCTTGATTCATAAACAACAATTATTTTTTCTCGTCTTGTTGCTTGTTCCTATGCTCTACCAAGGCTCTCAATTTTTTTAATAGGTCATTCTCCATTTCTAATTGGGCAATTTTTTCAGCTTGTTCTTTAATAAGTTTATCTTTATCATCAATAAGAATATCTAACTTAGTTTCATTATTTTTAGGTTTCATCTTAGGTGGTCTACCTTTCTTTTTTTCTATAAGACCATTATACCCTAATTCTTTATATTTTTTAACCCATGAATGTATCATTCCTTTATTAACACATAGTTCAACTGCGATTCCACTTTTGGATTCACCATTTAAAACTCTATTAACTATTTTCATCTTAAATTCAGATGAATATTTTTTGTTTTTTCCCTTTTCTTTAAATGATTCTATTCCATGTTCTCGATATTGCCGTTCTATTTGTTTGATAATTGATTTATTAACTTTAATTTTTTTACTTATCACTGCAATTGAGTAACCAGTTTCATACATCTTTATTATTTCTAGTTTGTCTTCTAATATTAATTTCATAAATAAAACCACATAAGTCTTTCCAATTTTACTTGGTCCAACTTAGGGGGTTCACTATACATAGCAGGCGGTTTTTATGTGAGGCCTCGCCTAACATAATAAAAAGAGCACTGTTGTGCTCTTTTTTTACTCTTTAATTTGTTTTAATAGATCTTCAATATGATTACCATAATTTAAAGACTCATCATATTTAAAGATTAATTCAGGCATTTTTCTAGCTTCTATTTTAGAGGCTAAATATTGTCTAATTTGACTCTTATAGCCTTCTAATACTTCTTTATAATATTCTTTTTTATCTTTTTCATAACAAGTATAATAAATTGTCATAAAAGATAGGTCATTAGTAATTTTAATTGATGTTACAGAAATTTGTTTTAAATTATCATCTTTAGATTTATTAATAAACCATAAAGATAATTCTCTTAAACTTAAAGACTCTAATCTTTTTAATTTAATTTGATTCATTGTTTTACCTCCTCATAGACAGAAGCTTCAATGACATCTCCAACTTTTAAATCATTATAGCCATCAATTCTTACCCCACACTCATAGCCCATTTTAACTTCTTTTACATCATCTTTAAAACGTCTAAGAGTTGCAAGCTTGCCCTCATAAACAACGATACCTTCTCTTAAAAGTCTTATTAAAGCAGTATTTGTAATATAACCATCTGTAACATAGCAACCAGCAATAGTTCCGATTTTAGAAATTTTAAATAATTCTCTAACTTCTAAATATCCTGTTACCTTTTCTTCATATACTGGATCAAGTAAGCCTTTTAAAGCTGCCTCAATATCATTAATAACATCATAAATAATACGATATAATCTAATTTGAATTTTCTTAGTTGCAGCTGAAGATTTTACATTTGGCATAGGTCTAACACCAAAGCCAATAATTAAAGCTTTAGAACCATCAGCTAAATTAATATCGTCTTCAGTTATTGTACCAACATTACATCTAATAATATTTAATGATACATCTGGTACTTCTATCTTCAATAAACTATTTTTTAGGGCTTCGGCACTGCCTTGAGTATCAGCTTTAATAATTAAATTTAATTCTTTATTTTTATTATCAATTTGATTGAATAAATCATTAATATTACGTGGTTTATTTTCTTCTAATTCCTTGTTCTTAGTTCTAATTTTTCTTTCAGCTGCAATATTTTTAGCTTCTTGTTCAGAACTAAATACCATAAATTTATCACCAGCTTGCGGAACCCCATCAAGACCAGTAATCATTAGTGCTTGACTAGGCTTAGCCTCTTGATATCTAATATGTCTATCATCTTCCATAGTTCTTACTTTAGCAAAATTATCACCACAAACTAAAGTATCTCCAACTTTAAGAGTACCATTTTGAATCAATAATGTAGCTACAGGACCTTTATTTTTATCAAGACCAGCCTCAACGACAGTACCCATAGCTAAACGATTTGGATTAGCTCTTAGATTTTGCATTTCAGCCACTAATTCAATGTTTTCTAAAAGATCTTTAACACCTGTACCTTTCAATGCTGAAATGTTAACATAGATTGTATCTCCACCCCAAGCCTCAGGAATTAAATTATAGCGTGATAATTCCTCCATAACTCGATCTGGATTAGCTTGCGGTTTATCAATTTTGTTTACAGCAACAATAATCGGACATTTTGCTGCCTTAGCATGTTCAATAGCTTCTTCTGTTTGAGGCATAACACCATCATCAGCAGCTACAACTAAAACAACTATATCAGTAATAGAAGCTCCACGTGCACGCATATGACTAAATGCCGCATGTCCTGGCGTATCAATGAAAGTAATAGGATAACCATTATGAACAATTTGATAAGCACCAATATGTTGAGTAATACCTCCAACTTCACCTAAAGCTACTCTTGAATTTCTAATTGTATCAAGTAATGTTGTTTTACCATGATCAACATGCCCCATAATTGTAACAACTGGTGGTCTTCTAACTAAATTTTCCTCACTATCAGTTATTTTAAATTCGTCAAATCTAGCTGCATCAGTTACAACTTCGTCTTTTACTTCAAAATCATAATCTAAAGCTATAAGTTCAACAGTATCACGATCAATTACTTGACTTTGACTCGCCATGATTTTATTTTGCATTAATTTTAAAACCACTTGATTAACAGGTTTTCCTAAAGCTTCTGCCAACATTAAAACTGTCATATTTGGTTTATAAATAACTACTTTATCGCCTTTTTCTTCTTTTTGAGGAATATTAGAAACTCTTTTTTCCCCTTTTTTATTTTTAGGCATAAAAACACCTACTTTCTCAATATTTTTAAAAAATTACTACCACTTTTCTTAACACCTAATACTTTTTTATTATTTTTCCCAACTGCATTAGATAATTCCAAACTATTATAACTATCACATATTTCAACATTATAAAATTTAGCCTTATCTCTAACTTGTTTATTTGTGTTTTGACCACAATCATTAGCTAAAAATACATAACAAATTTCGCCTTTTCTAATGCCATCAATTACTAGATTTTCTCCCACAACTAATTGACCAGCTCGCATACATAAGCCTAAATTATTCAAGATTTTGTCCATCAACTATCCTTAATAACTCCTCATATATATCACTTGGCACTTCAACTTCTAACTTGCGGTCTAAAACCTTAGTTTTTTTAGCTTTTAGAATAACATCTTTATCTTTTTTTAGATAAGCTCCGCGACCATTAGCTTTACCTTTTAAATCAATTTTAACTTCACCTTCAGGGGTCCTAACGATTCTTATTAAATCTTTCTTTTCACATTTTTCACCACTGACTGTGCAAGTTCTAATAACAGGTTTACGCATCATAATTCAACTAGTCCCTCATCAAAAGCTTCTTTTAAAGATTTAATATCAATCTTCCAACCACATGATTGAACAGCTAAACGAACATTTTGTCCAGATTTACCAATTGCTAAACTCAACTCATCATCAGGAACAATAACTATAGAAGTTTTAGTTTTAGGATCTACATTTAATACTTTTGTAACTGTGGCTGGTTGCAATGAATTAGCAATAGTTTCCTCAATATTAGGACTCCATTTATAAAGATCAATCTTTTCACCATTTAAGGCATTGATTATTTCCTTAATTCTTTCGCCACCTTCACCAACACAAGCACCAATAGCTTCTACATTTGGATCATTTGAATATACGGCAATCTTACATCTATCACCCGGATCTCTAGCTATACCTTTAACTTCAATAACCCCAGTAGCAATTTCTGGAATATATGTTTCTAACAATCTATTAATTAAATTGCGATCATTACGAGTTACATATACTTTAGGTTCTTTATTTGTATGTTCGACTTTTTTTATAAAAACTCTAACAAAATCACCAACTTGGAAATTATCATTAATTAATAGTTCTTTTTTAGGTAAGAAAGTTGTTAAATTACGTCCGATATTTAAAATTAAGAAATCATCTTTAACATCTACTACCTTAGCTTGAATCATTTCCCCTTCTAAATTTTTAAAATAAGCTTCAGCTTTCTCCCTTTCTAATTGTTTTAAGCTTTGATTGAACATAGATTTCATTTGACTAGCCCCTTGACGACCTAGTTCATCTATTGTTACAGGGATTTCAATTATTTGACCAACTTTAGCATTTGATTTACCTTTAAACTTACGAGCTTCATCAACTAATATTTCTTTAATGCTATCTTCTGTTACTTCATCACTTAAATGATCAACAACTCTAAACACTTTATAAATGTTTATTTCTTGCTTATCTGGATTTAAAGTTATTTTACAACTATCATCTCCAAAAGCTTTTTTATAAGCATATACTAAAGCTTTTTTAATTATCTCGTATATGTCTTCTTTAGCTAAATCTCTTTGTTCAGCTACTTCATTTAAATTTTTAAAAAATTCCTTACTAATCATTCTATACCTCCTAAATTTTAACAGCTAGACGCATAAAATTAATATCATTAAAATTAATTTTTTGTTTCTTAATTCTTCCTTTAATATTAATTTTAACTACGATACTATCGGCATTTACTTCTTCTAAGTAGCCTTCATATATTCCGTTTTCCACTTCAATATGAACATACTTATTTAAAGCTTTTTTTAATTCTTCAAAATTTCTCAACTCTTTTTCAGCACCTGGTGAGGAAACCTCTAATAAGTAAGGTGGCCAGGAACTATCGATTTGGTCTAATAAAGGAGTTATCTTTTCATTTAAAACAGCTAATTCATCAATAGTTATAGCTTCATCTTTATCAATAAAGATTTGTAAAATAACATCATTACCAACTTTATCTTCTTTTACATCATATAAAATATAAGGCGTATTTTCGATTACTCCTAAAACTAATTCTTTTACTTTTTCTAAATCCAAAATAATCCTCCTTTTGACATTAAAATAAGAGAGGTGTTACCTCTCTTTGTTAGCTTGATTATACCATAACTATGGGTAACATGCAACTAATTTAATGCTTGGTCATGGTTATAATTTTTAATTACATTATTAAAATGATTATACTTTAAGGATTTTATTAAATCTAAAACACTATTATTAAAATAATCTTTAGAATTTAGATTGTATTTATTAATATTTTCTTTAAATAAATTCAAATCATTACATATTACTGCATAATGAAGAGGATAATTAGTTTTCTCTTTAGTTGTGTAATCATAGTGCATAAGACTAGAAAATGTATCTTCTAATAAATCTATTAAATTAATACCATTTTTATTTCTAAATGTTGTTAATGCTCCATTTTGTAATAAACATTTAACAATATGATAGTTATTATTGTTTATAGCAGCAAATAAAGGAGTTTCTCTTTGATTATTTAAAGCATTAACTTGAACTTTTTTACTAATTAAATATTTAACAATATCTACATTGTCATAAGATGCTGCTAAATGCATAATTGTATTATTATAATCATCTGTCATATTAATTAAATCTTCACTATAGTATTTGTCTAATAAGTATAAATTACCATTTCTTACAGCCGCAAATAAAATATTTTCTCCTCTTTCATTTTTTTGGGAAAAATCAGCTTTACGATAGTCAATGAACAATTGAATTATCTCTGATCTACCATATAAGAATGCGTAATAAAATGGTGTTTCACCTTTATCATTTCGCAAAGTGACATCACAATTATTTTTCAGTAAACTATTACATACAGCTACCATATTTTTATGAATAGCTAAATTTAAAGGTGTCATGCCCAAATGATTTTGTTGATTTAAAAATATATGACTATTAATTAAATAATAACATATTTCGTTTCTACCATACATGATAGCATAGTGTAATAAAGTATTGCCTAGATTATCGACTTGATTTATTGAGTTATAATTTAAATATTCCTTTAAATCGTTTAAATTGTTTTCTAAAATATAAAGTACTGCTTCATTCATATTAAAAACAAAAAATAGGGTATAAGCCCTATTTTACAGCATCCTTCATTCCCTTGCCAGCTTTAAAAGCAGGGCTTTTTTGACTAGGAATATTAATATCTTCACCAGTACGAGGGTTTCTACCAACTCTAGCTACACGATCACGCACTTCAAAAGTACCAAAACCAGAAATAACTACTTTTTCCCCTTCGCCTAATGTCTCACAAATAACTTCTAAAAAACCATCGAATGTTCTTTCAGCATCTACTTTTGTAATATTAAGTCTTTCAGCTACTACTGCCACTAATTCTGCTTTGTTCATGACTTTAACCTCCATAATTATATTTAAGACAATTTTGTGCCTATTTGTCCTATGCTTAACAATATACTACATTATTTTTGCCCAATTTGCAAGATAATTTAATAATTTTATTCTTCTTTAAGCTCTCTATTTAATAATAAATTAACACTTGTTTTTAAATCATTCTTTCCTGTTACTAATAAATAACTGGCGTTGATAATAGGCAAATCAATATTATATTTATGTCCAATTTGATAAGCTGCAATTATTGTTCTTACTCCCTCAACAGTTTGAGTGCTACTATTTAAAGCTTCATCAACAGTTTGACCTTGACCTATTTTTAAGCCCGCGGTGAAATTTCTACTATTTAAAGATGACGCTGTAACTATTAAATCTCCTAAACCGCTAAGGCCATAAGCTGTTTCTTTAGTACCACCTAAAGCAAGTATTATTTTAACAATTTCCCGCATACCTCGACAAATTAATGCTGCCCTAGCATTTTCTCCTAAACCAAGTCCAGAAGCAATACCAGAAACAACCGCAATTGCATTTTTAATAGCTCCACCAGTTTCTACCCCTCTAACATCTTTAGAGGTATAAACTCTTAAATATCTATTTGCAAATATTTCTTGAACTTTAGTAGCTAAATTAAGATCTAAACTTGCACTAACTAAAGTTGTAAATTTTCTAAAAATTAGCTCTTCGGCATGACTTGGTCCTGATAAAACTACATAACCTTCAAGTTTATCTTTAGGAACAACTTCATTTATAATATCCGAAACTAAATAACCTGTTTCAGGTTCAATTCCCTTACTTACATTAATAAACACTTTAGAGCTAGTACTCAAATTTGTTATTTCAGAAATTACTTTTCTAATTACTTTAGTCGGAACACATAAAATTAGATAATCACTAAAATCAACTGCTTCTTTTAAATCTAAGGTAGCTTTAATACTACTAGGTATAGAAACAGCAAAAGATGGATGAACATGTTCATTATTAATTTTTTCAACAAAATTATTGTTAACATCTCTAATTAAAACACTGTTATGATTATCTGCTAAAACTTGAGCTAATGTAGTCCCCCAAGCTCCACCACCTATAATAGAAATATTCATTAATCTCGCCTCCGCAATTCAATTTTAATCGGCGTAGCAAAGAAATCAAAATTCTTTCTAATTTGATTTTCTAAGTAACGTTTATATGAAAAATGTAGATAATTTTCATCATTAACGAAAATAGAAAATGTTGGTGGTTCAACACCTACTTGAGTAGCATAATAAATTTTTAATTTACCACCATTAAAGAAAGCAGGTAAATTCATTTGATAAGCATCTAAAACAACATCATTTAATATGCTTGTTTGAATTCTTCTTCTATATGCTTCATAAGTCATCTTAAGCATTGGATATAATGTTTTAATTCTAGACTTAGTTAAGGCTGACAAAAAGACAATAGGAGCATAATCTAAGTATTTAAATTTTTCTCTTACATCTTTTTCAAACTCTTGCATTGTGTTGGTTTCTTTTTTTACTAAATCCCATTTATTAACTACAATAATACATGGTTTATTATACATTTCAATGTATTGACCAACATGAGTATCTTGTTCAATAATACCAGTACTTGCATCTAAAACAAGTAAAACAACATCTGATCTAACAATAGCATCTATTGTCCTTATTTGAGCATATTTATCTAAATTTTCATAAATTTTTCCTCTTTTTTTAAGACCAGCTGTATCAATGATTACATACTTATTACCTTCATAATTAAATGATTCATCAATAGCATCTCTAGTAGTACCAGCCATATCAGAAACAATTACTCTTTGTTCGTTCAAAATAGCATTAACTAAACTAGATTTACCAACATTTGGTCTGCCTACTAAACTAAATTTAATCCCTTCATCTTCCCCTTTTTCATCTTTAATTGGGAAGTGTTTTATAACTTCATCTAATAGGTCTCCTACCCCAATACCATGTTGTGTAGAAATTGGGAATATTTCCCCCAACCCCAACGCATAAAAATCATATATATTATCTTTAAATTTTTGATCATCAACTTTATTAACTGCGACAATTATTTCCTTTTTAACTTTATATAACATTTTAGCAATAAAGACATCATCATCTGTAAGTTGACTACGACAATCAACTACAAAAATTATGACATCAGCTTCTTCAATAGCTATCTCTACTTGAGCTTTAATCTCTACTTGAAAAGGGGCATTTTCAATTTCAATGCCCCCCGTATCAATAATATAAAATTCTTGAGATAGCCAGGATGCTTTTGCATATATACGATCACGAGTAACACCAGGCGTATCATCGGTTATGGATAATCTTTCGCCTAGGATTCGGTTAAATAAGCTTGACTTGCCAACATTTGGTCTGCCGACGATTGCGACTTTTGGCAACATATTATCCACTCCTTAAATTATTTTAAAATATCTTTAAACACATCTCCTAATGTAACATTAGAATCATCACGATTGTCATCTAAGTATTTTTCCATTTCTTTTCTTTCTTCTAAACTTTTTAAACGTCTAATACTTAAACGTAATAACCATTCTTTTGGTTTAATTTCTGTAATAATGGCCTTAACTTCATCACCAACAGCATAGAAATCTTCTAATTTACCTTTAGTATCCTTATCTAATACTGCATTAGTAGGAATTATACCATCTACACCTAAAGTTTCAACTTTTAAACCATCTTCAGTTATTTCTGTAACTTTGCAATCACAAATATCACCAACTTTAGCCTTAACTCTTGACCAAGGGTTATCTAACATAGCCTTACGTGATAAACTAATTCTTTCATTTTCTAAATCAATCTTAGAAATAATTACTTCGATTACATCATCAATTTTTACATAAGCACTATAGTTATCATTAGGGTTCCAACTATATTCACTTTGATGTAATAAACCTTTAACACTAGGAGCTAATTCTAATAAAATACCATAAGGTAACTTACTAATAACTTTAGCTTCAATTTTTTCTCCCACTTTATGATTATTTACATATTCATTAAATGGAGTAGGTAAAATAGCCTTACGTGATACAACTAATTTACCATTTTTAATACTCAATACTTTAACTTGTACCTTGTCGCCTACTTTTAATACATCTTCAATTTTATTAATATAAGTATGGCTGATTTCTGCTAAACGTAACATAGCTTGAACATAATTAAACTTAATGAAACAAGCAAAAGGTAAAATCTTAACTACTGTACCTTCAAGAACATCACCTTCATGAATATTAGCAAGTTCAGCATTCTTATTTTCTTCTAACATAGTTGTCTCATAAGCGCGACTAGAAAATATTGCTCTATTCTTTTGTGGATTTACTTCAAGTAAAATACCTTCAATCTCATCACCAATATTAACATTTCTTGGAGCTTGTGATTGTGGCATAAATAATTCTATGCCTTCATAATCTACATGATATCCCTTATTATCTTTAACTTTGCTACTTACTTTAACTTTAATTGGTTCCTTGTTTTCTACAAATGGTACTAATGAATTAAATTTTTCGGCACGTAATAATTTTAAACGTGAGCATAAAATTTCACCATCATTATCGCCTTCTTTAATTCCTGTAATTTCAGCTTCAATTTCATCACCAACTGAAACTAAATGTTGTAAACTAGTTTGTGTCTTATCTAAAGTAAAATGATTTAAATAAATTTTACCTTCTGTGAAATCTTTTAAATCTAAGAAACAAACATTATCTTCAACTGCGATAACTTTTCCTTTTACTATTTGACCTTTACGAAGACGTTTACCAAATTCTACGTCATCCATACTAACAATTTCTTTTTCTTCTAAACCCATATTATTACCTACCTTACTCTTTACTATCTTTATGATATTATCACAAACTTCATCTATAGTCATGTTTGTGGTATCAACTAATATTGCATCATCTGCTTGTTTCAACGGTGCTATTTCTCTTGTAGAATCTTTTAAATCCCTTGTTTTAATATCTTCTAAAATACTATTAAAATCGACATCTCGACCTTTAGCTTTAAGTTCAGCATAACGTCTTTGCGCTCTAGCCTCAACTGAAGCTGTTAAAAATATTTTAACATCAGCATTAGGTAAAACAACCGTACCAATATCTCTACCATCCATTAAAACATTTCCTACACTAGCTAATTGCCTTTCTAAATCTAGCATTTTAGTTCTAACTTTAGCTATTTTACTAACTTGTGAAACATTTTTTGTTACCAAAGAACTTCTAATTTCTACTGATACATCTTCACCATTTAAATATATTTTATTATCAACATATTTAAGTTCTAATTTATCAATAAAATCATAAGAATACTCACAAGTTAAATCTAAATTATTTCTTAAAGCATAAAGGGTAACAGCTCTAAACATTGCCCCTGTATCTATATGTGTAAAATTTAACTTGTAAGCAACCATTTTACAAATTGATGATTTACCAGAACCAGCAGGCCCATCAATAGCCACTTGAATATTAGACATTCAAATACACTCCTTACGCTTTTTAAAATTATACCACATAATAACGTTTAAAGTAAATAATTAAAGTGAATAAAGAACTTTAATTTCATGTGGTTTTAACGCTCTAATTTCTCCCTCTTTTAGTCCATTTATACTAATTGAACCAAAACTCAATCTTTTTATCCATTTTATTTCTAATCCTAACTCTTTAACTAAACTTCTAACTAATCTATTCTTACCTTCGGAAATAGTTAAAATAAAACTTGATTGATTAATTTTCTTTTCAATTATAATATCTTTAATATTTTCAGCCTTAAATAAAATGCCATCTAATAAAATACCTTTTAATAGTTTATTAATCATTTCTTGAGTAATAAGTCCTATTGTTCTAACTTGATAAACCTTACTAATTTTATTTTGATTATTAGTAAGTCTATAAGCTAAAGTACCATCATTAGTTAAAATTAAAGCCCCACTAGTTTCATAATCTAGTCTCCCAACCGGGAACACTCTTTCCTTAATTAACTTGTCTGAATATAAATCCTTAATAGTTCTTCTATTAAAAGGATCAGACATTGTAGTTAAATAGCCTTGCGGTTTATTTAATAAATAATAAGCTTTTTCAACCTTATTTATAACCTTATCATTTACTTTAATAGTCGCATCCTCACTTACTTTAGTACCTAAGGTAGTTACAACCTCATCATTCACTTTAACTTTCCCAGCTAAAATTAATTCCTCCGCTTTTCTTCTTGAACAAATTCCACTTAAAGCAATTAATTTTTGTAATCTTATCAAGCTATCACTCCTCAATTATTTCAATGTATTCATCAGCTAATACTGTATCCTCTTTGATTAATAAAGCATTTTCTCTTAAATTTAAATTACTATAATAACTTAATTTAGTTAATGATGTATTATAAAAACAATAACTCCCTAATTCTTCTAAAGATTTAGGTAAATATACTTCTGTTAAATTAATACAATCAAAGAAAACACTACCACCTAGTATTTCTAAATTAGTACTTCTTAAACCTATTTTAGTTAAACTAGGACAATTCATAAAGGCATTATTAGCTATTTTATTTAAATTTGTATTAAATACAATTTCACTTAAATTACTACAATCAGCAAATGCTCCTTGTTTAATTTCTTTGACATTTGTTTGACTTAAATCTAAACAACTTATCTTACTAGCACTAAAAGCCTGTTCCCCAATACCTACTACATCATAATTTTTATAAGTTTTAGGTATATCGTATGTAGAAACACTACCATATGCTCTTTTTACAACATAACCATTCAACTCTTTATTAAAAGTAAAACTTAAACGCGGTATTTCATTATATAAAATTATTGTCAATAAGGAGATAATAATTACCGAGGTTGTAACAATTAAAATTATTTTATTTTTCATAAAATTTAACCTCCTCATTAATCTTACATTTCACTTTAATTTCTTTTTCCTTAAATGGATGAATAAAAATAAACTCATATGATTCAAGGGCCATTTTAAATGGTCCCGGATTATATAGTGGATCACTTGCTAGAGGGTGTCCTACACTTTTTAAATGAACTCTAATTTGATGAGTTCTCCCCGTTTCTAACAATACCTTTACTAAAGTATAGTTCTTAAAATATTTTATAGGATAAACATAAGTTTTAGCATACTTACCATTTTTTAAAACTAAATATCTATTATTATGATGTCTATCTTTACCTATTGGTTTTTCAATAACTAATTCTTTTTTTAATTTATTTTCTACAACAGTCAAATAATATCTTTTAAAATCATGTTTAGCTAAATGATAATTAAAATAACTTTCTGTTAAAATATCTTTAGCATAAATTAATAAACCTGTAGTTTCTCTATCTAACCTATGAATATGTCTAACTTTGATATCTAAACCTTTTTTTAAATAATAATTAGCTACTATGTTATCACAAGCTTTATTACTTTCATCATGAATTAAAAAACCATAGGGCTTATTAATAATTAAAAGATAATCATCTTCATATACTATTTCTATTTCATAATCGTATGGTTTAATATCTAATTTTTCTGGAATAATAGTCAAAATATCATGTTCTTTTAATAAATAATTATCTTTAACTATTAAATTATTAACTAAAATCTTTTTATTTAAAAATAGTTTATAAATAGTACTTTTACCTAAATAAAATTTATTTAAATAATCCTTAATTAAGATATTTTCTTTTATGCTATAATTCATCATTGATTACCAAATTTGTATCTATTAAACCAACATAACCATTATTTTTAACTATGGAAAAAGGAAAAGCTTTAACAATTAAAGAATACCTATCATTTTTCTTAAGTGGCATAAAATAATTAGTTGCATCATAACAAAAGAAACCATTAGAATCTATCCTTACATTTGTATAATAACTATAACACTTATTACCATTTTTATCATAACAAATATAAAAATCACCTATTTTTTCACCTTTATAATAAACCTTATCTAAATATGAATTTAAATGAATAGGTTGAGTATTTGGAGTAACTATATCTTTTTTACATATTTGTTTAGGATAATGATCAACGTATAAAAAACTAAATTCATCATTTATTAAAATTAAAACATTTAATTGCCCACTTAATTTAACAATATTACCACCATCAATAGCTATAATTTTTTTATAATTATCAATAATTGGATTATTACATGGTCTTTTAGTTGTATAATTAACAACCGGGAAATGTCCGACTATTCTATAATATGGAGTTGGTTTAGCTATTTCATAAAAATTATCATATTTTAAAAGTCCCTCATTATACTTAGGAATATTATTAATATCATCAATTCCACCATGAACTAGAACATATTTATTATTTAAGATAATTAAATCATAAAAAGAATCAACAAAATCATAATACTTTTTAAATTTTTCAGCTAATAAAGTACATACTTCATCTACATCAGCAATTTTATTTAAATCAAGATTTAAAATGCTAGCCATTTCTTTAATAATACTATATTTTGTTTTAGCAAGATAAGAAAAGAAATTTTCTTTATCAACAGGAGGAATAATATATCTTAATACTTCATCACAATTACCAGCTAAAATATAAACTTGATATTTAGTTTGTAAGTACATTAAATAATCTAAAACAGCTAAATTATCTTTACCTTTTTCGATAATATCTCCTAAAATAAATAAGACATCTTCCTTGTCAAATTTAACTGTTAATAAAGCTTTTTTTAGTAAATCTAAATCACCATGAATATCAGAAATAAAAAACATTCTATTAGGATTCAAATTCAAAGTTAAAACCGAAGTCTCTTTCCTCTTGTTCATCGAAATCACTCCAAATCATCATTAAAATTAAAATAATTACAACATTGGGGTAATTAGCTAAAATATCTAACACTAATTCTTTTGGTAAAAATCTACCATCATGAACTTCATTAAAGCAATAAGCAAGAATATCTTTTTCTTTCACTCGACTTAAATATTCTCGTTTTTTTGAACCGGTTTTAAGTTTATTATAAGCTGCAATCCAATCCTTATTAACAAATTTAATTGCTAAAACTTCATTAATAATAAAACATTTAGCTTCTTCATAATGATAAACTTTTAAATGATCAAGATTTAAATATTCTAAAGCCACTTCAATAGCTCTTGTATAATAATCAATATAATCTAAATCCCTAAAGGTTCTATTTTCTAGTATTTGATATACATCAGTTTTAGTTAACATTTTTATCTTATTATATTTAAAATCTTTAATCACTGTTGCTAATAATAACATATATTTATGACTTAGAAAAGTTAAATCTTCACCTTTATAAAAAGTATAACGAAAACCTAAATATTGCCCATAAGCTTTCATAGCATCATTATAACCTAAAATCATATTATCATTTATTTGTTTTTCTACAAAATCAAAAAAACTTCCTAAATCCCATGATGGATAAATATACTTTACAAATGGTTTACGTAAATATTCTTTGTGAGTAATATTAAAATTCAAATCAACAGCCACTATCTCATTAGCACCTAATTCTAAACAAAAATCAATCGGTAAATTATCATAATAACCCCCATCTATTAAACTTAACTTACCAATCTTACAAATTGGAAATAAGGGGAAACATGAACAAGACGCTAAAATGTATTTACGAATATCTTCTTTTGGCATATCTTTAACTTTAACTAAAACTGGTTTAAAACTAGGGAATGTTACACAAACAACCCCAAATTCATAAGGAGATGTTAAAATTTTATCTGGGTTCACATACTCATCTAACATTTTCTTAAATGGTTCAATATCAGCACCTTTACCTTTTATATATGTTTTAACAAAAGGTAATAAATCTTCCATATTTTTAAATGAGTTAATTAAGTCTTTATCATTAAGTTTAATAGAAGTCCCTAAAATGGTGTCATTACGCGTTTTTTTCCATAATTTAAGACATCTATCATACTCTTGTTGAACATACATAGTAGCATTTAATGAACCAATTGAAGTCCCACAAACAATATCAAAACCAATTCCTAATTCATTAAGGGCCCTCCAAACTCCCATTTGATAGCTACCTTTTGATCCACCGCCACATAAAGCTAATCCTCTTTTCATTTTACATCACCTTGCCTTTCTTCTTTTGAAAATACACAGCCACAATAATCTTGTCTATAAATATTATATTCTTTTGAGTAAACAATGCTTTTTTTATAACCTTCTTCTTTTTTAAAATTAGAATATAAAAATTTAATATTATATTCTTTTTCTAATTCATTACCAATTTCATTAATCCAATCACTATTTTTATAAGGAGAAATAGATAATGTTGTTGTAAAATAGTCATAATTATTTTCTTTAGCATACAAAGCAGCTTCCTTTAATCTAAATTTATAACAATTATAACAACGTCTACTATGTTCTCCTAAATTCTCTAAACCCTTAATAGCTTCGTAATAGTCTTTAGGATTATATGGTGAAACTATGACATTTACTTTAAAATTCATTTTATCTACTACTTTTATTTGTTCTTCAGCCCGTAAATAAAATTCTTGTTCTGGATAAATGTTAGAATTGGCAAAATAAATTGTAACGTCAAAATATTTAGTTAATAAACTTAATGTATAACTAGAACAAGGACCACAACAACTATGTAATAATAGTTTAGGTTTATTATCTAATTTATTTAAAAATTCTTTAAATTCTTTATAATTTGTAAGCATAGAATCACCACCCAATTTGTCTTAATTATAGCAAATTTTTTATACATTTGCAAAAAAAAGGAACAAACCAAAATTAGTTTGTCCCTATAAAATATTTGCAATTACTTAATGCAGTAAATTGATTTTTTACCTAAGAATTCAGAAACTTTAGCTTCACCACGGCAATTTAATTCATCTTCAATACGAATTAATTGGTTATATTTAGCGATTCTATCTGTTCTTGAAGCAGAACCAGTCTTAATTTGACCAGCATTTGTACCAACAACAATATCAGCAATTGTTGTATCTTCAGTTTCACCTGAACGGTGAGAAACGATAGCTGTATAACCATGTTTCTTAGCCATTTCAATAGCATCGAAAGTTTCAGTTAAAGTACCAATTTGGTTTACTTTAATTAAAATAGCATTAGCTACGCCCATTTCAATACCTTTAGCTAAACGTTTAGTATTAGTAACAAATAAATCATCACCAACTAATTGAATCTTGTTACCTAATTTTTCTGTTAAATATTTCCAACCATCCCAGTCATCTTCAGCTAAACCATCTTCAATAGTGATAATTGGGAATTTTTCTGTTAATGGAATATAATAGTTATCTACCATTTCTTTTGAAGTGAATACACCTTTATCAGCTTTTAAAGTATATTTCCCTGTTTCTTTATCATAGAATTCACTAGCAGCAACGTCAATACCTAAACAGATATCTTCACCTGGTTTATAACCTGCAGCCTTAATAGCTTCTACTACTCTTTCAAATGCTTCAGTGTTTGAACCAAGTTTAGGTGCATAACCACCTTCATCACCAACTGCAGTGTTGTAACCTGCTTTTTTAAGAATAGTTTTTAAAGCATGGAATACTTCAGCACCCATTCTTACTGCTTCTCTTACTGATGGAGCACTAACAGGTAAAATCATGATTTCTTGGAAATCAATACAGAAATCAGCATGAGCACCACCATTTAAAATATTCATCATTGGTAATGGCATTTGTTTTGCATTTACACCACCAAAATATTTATAAAGTGGCATACCATAATAATCAGCAGCAGCTCTTGCACAAGCAATAGATACACCTAAAATAGCATTAGCACCTAAAATACCTTTATTTTCAGTACCATCTAATTCGATCATAGTTTTATCAATTAAAACTTGATCACGGCAATCCATACCTAAAATTTTAGGACAAATTACATCATTTACATTAGCAACAGCTTTTAATGTACCTTTACCACCAAAACGGCTCTTATCACCATCTCTTAATTCTACAGCTTCATGTTCGCCTGTAGAAGCTCCACTTGGAACTAAAGCACGACCAAAAGCACCAGATTCAGTAGTTACTTCAACTTCAACAGTTGGATTTCCTCTTGAGTCAATAACCTCACGAGCATAAACATCTTTAATAAATGGCATATTTTTCATATCTCCTATTCTTCAATAATATATTGCACATTCGAGCATATTATAACATAATTTAAAAAATTATTAAATTATTTTTATTTTATTCTCTTAGTTTTTTATTGAAAACGTTTTTAATTTATTTAATAAGACTATCAAAGCCCTATTTTAAATTAAGAATAAATTACTTCCCATCTTTGCCACTTTGATTTCAATAAATTATTAACTCAACGATTTTTTATATATTATATATATAATCAATCGTT
>CALUXI010000026.1 GCA_944324705.1 uncultured Acholeplasmatales bacterium | reverse complement strand
GTGTTGGATTTAATAAATATATATTTTATATAGAAAATTATTTAATTACTACTTGATTTTTCTTATCTAATTTTATAGGTAAAAAGTAGAGATACGTCACTACAGGTAAGTCCAAAAAATTATGCTTTCAACGCTCAAAAAGATTGTTTAAATGTAAGATTTTTTCTCCTCTTATATTTTATTTACACCCTTTTTATAGTTTTATTATATATAAAGTCAAGTAAAAAAATTAAAAAGGAAGAAACATTTTCGTCTTCAAAAAATAAGATTACTAATCTGTTCTTCCTTTTAATGTCTAATTTCTCTGTCGGTTCAGAAGCTACACCCGCCACACCCAAGTAGAAAATTATATTTTCGTTATTCCAAATATTACTCGGCTATTTGTGCCATATCAGGTTCATGTGTGTTTCTTCGCCCGTCCTGAAAGCGCCCGATTTTAAAGATGTTAGACCATCTATATCTGCTTCATTTATATCATGATTTAATATCTGTTCCAGATTATTATTCACTATCCTTTACATTTAATAGTACTCTATTCATATCTTTTTCATACTCTTTTAACGTGTTAGTTATCGTTTCAAATGATACTTTTTCACCGAATAACATATTTTGCATACTATCATAATCCTTTGCAAATACATTTATAGCTTCTTCTGATGGAATTAGTCTTAATTTTCCCAGCATTATTTCATCATATTTTGCCCAATTACATATATAAAACTTTTTCTTAAAATCAATAACTTTTTTTAACAAATCTATATTTTTCAAACCATATTCTCTAATTGGTGTCTGTAACATTTTATATACATCATAAAAATGTCTTGAATATCTTGTAGGATAATTACCATTTGTTCTATTAGCTTCTCTATGTAATATTGTTATCTTTTCATAAAATGTTCTAATACTCTCAACAGCTATAACATTTATATTTTCATCAAATATATATGGATATGCTTCCTCAATATATGTTTTAATTTTATATTTGTTAGATGGAATTGGCTCAGCTAAACTTCCAATTTCTAGTCTTATTACTTGCAAAATTGATGGATCACTATACATTTTCGGATAATCAAAACAAATAGTTTGTTTTTCAAATTCATCAACATAAAATTTAAATGTTCTATTTCCAAGAACTTTCTTAAAATAATCATTTAAATTATTGAGCATCTTTCCTTTTAAAAAATCAACTGTTTTATTATTTACTTCATCATTAAACATCTCTTGCTTACGATTACTTCTATTACTATATACCTCATCTAAAGAATATCCTAAAACTTGCCAATCTAAAGCTAAATCTATATCTTCAGAAAATCTTTCAATTAATTTATATACTTTAGATAAACTTGTTCCACCCTTAAAAACTATATAATCCTTATATTCAAAATCACTAATAAATATTTCAAAATAACACAAACCCAAAGATCTTTTTCAACAATAGCACTTGAAATATTTAACTTGTCTGCAGTATTTCTAATAATCAAATTCAATTCTTTTTCATCAATTTCTAATATCTTTTTCATCATTTAACTCCTCTATTTTATCTAATACTTTTTTAATCCAAAAAGGAAGATTATAACTGTATTTTTTTATTTCACTAGATATATTTTTACTATACTTAGCTAATTTAGAAATGTCATTGTTGGTAAGTTTTTTTTCACCAATTGCCTTAATTGCCTGAATTAAAACCGAAAATTGTTTAGAATAAAGGTCTATATTTCTATTTGTTGTATGTTTAAAGATTATCTTTTTCCCTTTAACTTTATATTCTCTATATGGACCATTAGATATGTAAATATATTCATTTGGAACTTGTGTTGATAATCCTGTATAGTTTAAAGCCAAATCACCGGTTGGAGAAATCTTCCATACAAATTTTTCGGCTATTTTATCAACTATTTCTGTTGTATCAGGGTATGATGCTTCCTGTAAAATTTCACTATACTCAGGCATTACATATAATCCATCAATTAGCCTTGTTATCTTTTTTTCTTCATTCATACGAAATAAAATTGATTTAACTGTATTTTTAGTTCCCAATTCATAAAAATCATTAATTGAATATATTTTTCCTTTATTACTTTTCATAATTTCTTCAATCTTTAGAGCTAAAGAACTCATATATGAACACCTCCTATGCACCTAAAATTATATACTTTTGGGTGTATAAAATCAATACATAATAAAAGAATAGTTTGGCAAAAAGATTTCGTACTTATTTAATGTCGCGGTATAGGAATAGTTTTATTGCAAAAATAAAAAATCTATAGTTATTTTTACTAGTTCAATTTTAAAATTATTAGTATATATAATGTTAAGCATTTAAAGGCTAAATATATATTTCTAGTTTTTCTACACTTTTATGTTGACATTTACAATAAAAGTGAGAGTTCATTTCTAATTACTCACTTTCCGATTTTGCTAAAGAATAAGATAACAATCGAGCTTTAAATATAAAAATGATAAAGAAGTTACAAAAAAGCCACCTTATAAAAAGTCAGCTAATATTTAGGAAATAATTGCACAATAAAAATGAGTGTCTTACTCAGAACTTACTCACGAATTATTTTTAATAATGGCTTAGTTATGAGTGAAAAACTAACAAAATCTAACAATTTTTCTTAATCTGAGTAAATACATAAAATAAAAAAGCCCATAACTGAGCCGTAATTTCAATATTGGCAGGACTAGCTGGATTCGAACCAGCGCATGAGGGAGTCAAAGTCCCTTGCCTTACCGCTTGGCTATAGTCCTATAGGGTGCCCCTCACGGGGCTTTGGGATGTTAATTTGAAAAAGATATTTTCCAACAAAACCGTAAGAAACTTAATTCTTGGATTTTGTCCGAGATATATTTTACTAAAAACCTTTTTTAATTGCAAGTATTTTTTATCTTAAATTAAGGTAAATTTAATAAAAAATACGATTTTTATTATTCTAAGTTTTCTTTTTTATAATTTTTAACTAAATTATTAGCATCTTTAATGAATTGTTTTAATTCATCCCAAGAACTTAACTTAGCACCACTAGCTTTAGCATGACCACCGCCATGATAAAGATTAGCTAATTTATCTACGTCTGGTCCTCGTGAACGTAATCTAATTCTTATTTCTGTAGGATATTCAATAACCAGTGACCAAACAGGATAGCCTGGAATTGTAGATATTAAGTTAACTTGGTTTGCTGCATCTTCATAACTTATATTATATTTTTCTACTATTTCTTTAGTTATTTTAATATAAGCAAAACCTTCTCTTGTTAATTTAAAATGAGATAGAACATAACCTTTAAATTTAATAACATCTAATGTTTCTACGCTTAAATAATTATCTATTTCAACAATATTGACGCCATAGTTTAATAATTTAGCAGCAACTACAAACGTTTCTGAAGTTACTGAATCAAAACGGAATCTTCCTGTATCTGTTACAATACCAGTATATAAACATGTAGCTGTTTCTTTATTAATTTTTAAATTATTGTTTTCAAGTATTTCATAAATAATTTGAGCACAAGCTGGTTTTTCTTCCTCAACTAATTCTAAATCACCATAACTATCTACAGGTATATGATGATCTATTTTAATTACTTCTTTTGCTAATTTAAATCTTTGATCAGATAGTCTTTCACTATTTCCACAATCAACACAAATAGCTAAAGCATTGTTATATAAATCATCACTAACTTCATCTATTTTACCTAAAAAACTAACATAATTAGACATTTCCCCAACTGCATACACTTTTTTATCTGGGAAGTTAAGTCTTAATGCTTCTCTTAGACCTAATTGTGAGCCAATACAATCACCATCTGGTCTAACATGACCATGAATAATAATTACATTATATTCTTTAATTTTATTTAAAATTTGTTCATATATTGCCATTTTCTTTCCTCTTTTCTCTTACTAAAGTTTTAAAATCTTCAATAACTAATCTGGCTTCTTCATAATCTTTTAAAGTAGCCCCACATGCGAAAGGATGACCGCCACCACCATATTTTTTAGCTATATCAACAATAGTTACACCACGACTCCTAAATTCACCTATAACTTTATCACTTTCTTTATCATAAGTAAAATTAGACCAAATTACTACTTCTTTTACTCCGGCCATTAAATTAACCATACCCCGAGAAATATCAAAAAAAGGAATATTAGGGTATTTTGACATAACTTCTTTTGTACAAAATAAGTAAGCTACACCACTCTCTTTATCTACTTGATATAAATTAGAAAAATAGTTTTTCATTTCTCGTTGTTCTAAAGTCTCAACATAGATATTATTATAAATAAAATCCATATCAGCACCCTTACTAAATAAATAACTAGCAGCTAAAAAAGTCTTAGAAGTTGTTCCAGCATATTGAAAACGACCACTATCTGTAACCATACCACCATATAATGCCGTTGCACCATAACTAGTAATATCTAAATTTAAAGTCATTAACATATCAGCAATAAGTTCAGCACATGCCACTTTAGAATTATCAATATAACTTATCGCATTTTCTATATCACAAGAATTTTCATGATGATCAATAACTAATACTTCTTTAGCTAAATTATATCTTTCATCACTTACCATGTTTTTACAAGCTACATCACAAATAATAGCTAAACTATCAATTATAAAATCATCACTTATTTCATCCATTTTACCTATAAAAGCATATCTATTAGAACTGTCACCAACCATATAAACTTCCTTATCTGGATAGTTTTTATTAATTGCTTGAGCTAAACCAATTTGACTTCCTAAAGCGTCTAAATCTGGTCTAGAATGTCTAAATATAACAATTCTATCATATTCTTTTATTTTATTAATTATATCTATATATTCCATAAGTACCTCCGTATTTGTCATTTTACCACAAATTTACATTTATCAAAAGAAATATACAATTATTTATAAAAAAAGAGGTTAAAAAACCTCTTAGGCACTAGGCCAAACTCTTTGTGGAACCTTTATAGCTCCTGGTATAGATGAATCAGCATATTTACCATCTTTAACATAAATTTCTTGGTTAAACCAATCACTATCTTTTAACTTTGTTAAATTATTACTTGCTGAAATTGCTGTTTCACTGCCATTACAAGATACAATTATTGTTCCATTAAATGATACAGCTTCTTCCTTTTCTTTATCATACATAGTTGTTACATATATTTGATCTGTATATTTAGCAACCCTATTAATAAATTCTTGCGTTGGAAAATCATTTTGATAATTGTCTGTATATTCTTCATTACCAGCACAACAACATACACAAACAATATCTGGAGTAATCTTCTCTAATAAACAAAGATTACTTGATGTCTTAGATCCATGATGTCCAGCCTTAAATAAATCAACATGTGGTAAAGTTTTTTCTAGTGTTGAACCATCATAATAATCTGCTAGAGCTTCTTCTCCCTCAAGTTCTAAATCTCCAGTTAACATGTAATGATGTTCATTATAATTAAACATTGTGCAAACTGAATAATTGTTTTCATCTTCGCTTTCTTCAAAATAATATTTATTATATAAAATATCCATAGTAATATTATTTGTTTCATCTAAGATAAATGTTGATTTAGCGCCATTTTCGTTATTAAAACAATCAGCAGCATACATAATATTAGCTCCATTATCTTCAATATAACTAATAGCCGTTAAGAAATCTTCATAAATATTTGTTGTCTTATTAGTAAGTTCATTCATAATAAAGTTATCAACTTCATAGTTATATAAAATACCTGTATAACTATTACCACTCTTGTTACCAACAAAACCTGAAATGTGATCACTATCACCATGAGTAGCTATAACATATTCAAGTTTATTATCCGTAACATATTGTTCTAAATAATCAGCAATATGACTTGCACTATTTCTTTCACTACCTGCATCAATTAAGATATCTGTTTCACCAGCTTTAATATAAACAGAATCACCTGTACTTTCATTACCTAATTCTAAGAAATGAACTTGAAAATCTTCATAAGTAATACCTGTCATATTATTAGGTTTTTCTTTATTATCATCTTGTTCTTCTCGATTAAATATTTGTTCACTTATTTTATCTAAGAAATCTAAATGAATAATTTTTTTATAATTTAAGAATAATAAAGCAACAAATATTAAAATAAGCAATATTAAAATAATACCTATAACAATATACTTCTTACCGCCTACTTTAACTTTAGTTTCTCCTATATTCACTTCTACTTTAAACTCATAACCCTTTTCTTGACAATAGTTAATAGCTTCTATTTTAGAACTACATAATTTCTTAGCTCTTTTACTTTTTTCTTTTTTAACTTGCCAAGTCCCATCCTCTCTTTCACTTATAATATACAATAAAAATCACCTCAAATTCATAAAAATTATAGCACTATTCTTTTAAACTTCCTATATAAAGTTTAATTTAATTATATCTAACAATATTAAAAAGACAGTTCAAAACACTGTCTTTTTAGTTAACATCTACTTATCCTTTATTTCACTACACTTCTTTTTTAAAAAATAATCATAAACAAACATTACATAAAATAACTCTTGGTTTTTGCCAAGAGCTACTTATTAATTAAAATATTTATTAACAAAATTATCTACCTTATGATTAACTAAAATATTATTAAAATTACTGTTTAAATCTGAATAAAAAGAAACAACTTCTTTACTTAAAGGTACACATCCAATACTATTAAAATTATCTTTAATGAAATTTTGAGCATCCTTATATCTTTCTAAAACTATTCCATCATATAAACTAGAATTATAAGCCTCTAAAGAAACCGGAGATAACCCATTAACAAACATAACTTGTAATTCAGGGGCTAAGAAAAATAAAATTAACGATAAAACTAAACTATTAGTTTCCTCATTAACATCAAACATCATCATATTTTGCGTGCTTGCTAAAAGCCTAATTTCTGAATCACTTTCTTTAAAAGAAGGTAAATAAGTAACATAATCGAATGAATCAATTGCTACACTATTTAACGTACTACCGGCAAATAATGTTGAAATAGATTCTGGGTCATTTTCATCATATAATCCTAAATAAGAAATATAATTACCATAAGCTTGGGCATATTCTATAGTGTTTTGTTCATATTCATCAATCATCATATTTAATGTATCTATAATTAAGTCCTTATTTACTTCACCATTACTATTAATTGCCTTCTTTTGTAATAATCTTAACATAACCGTATTAGCAAAAGAATCATTGGCTAAAAGATAAGGTTTTTCCCCAAATTCATCAGTAATCATTTTACTAAAATTTAAATACTCTTCCCATGTCCAATTAGAAATATTATTAGCTTCATTTTCTGTAAATAGATCTCTATCAATTAAGTAATTAATAAAATGACTATTCATTCTATAAAAATCAACATTTAAAGCATAAGGTAACATAACTTGTTTATCATTATAAATACCACTAGTTAATGCACTTTGATTAAAACTATTAAAAAATTCACTATTACCATTAACAAAACTACTAAAATCATACAAATTAGGTTCATCAACAAAATTAATTAAAGAAGATATATCCCCAAATATTAAATTAATATCTTTCCCCTTAGCTTTAACTTCTTCTATTGTATCTTCTATATAATAACTACTTCTATAATTTATAAGTTCTATATTATAACTAGGATATAATTCTTTAAGAGTGTTAACAGCTGTATTGAGAATTTCTATAAAATTATCAGAAAAACTATGTAATATGACAATGTCATTATTTTTATTACTCAATTTTAAAACTTTAAAATTAAATATTTTTTCATACTCTTTATTATCTATTTTAACTAAGGCTTTTAAACTAACATTAACATCAGATTCTTTTCTTTTAACTGTTGCATTATACAAATTATCACTTTTACTAATAATTAATACCTCATCATTATTACTTTCCCAAGTTATTTCGTAACTATTTCCCTTATATTCTAAATTTAATGGCAAAGTAAAACTACTAGTAACATCTTTACCTTCAACACTGATACTTAAATCTTTTAAAGGACTTTCTTCTGTTTTATTATTACATCCCATTAAAAATATAAGTATTACACTTAAACTTAACATTACAATCTTTTTAATCATAAATATCTCCTAAATAATAATATTTAACAATTAATTATATCATTAGTTTAATTAAAGGAAAAGAGCTATAAATCAGGTTTTTATAGCTCTTCATATCTTAAAAACTTAAACTAAAATCAGAAATATTTAAACGAGGTTGTTTTCCTTCCACTACTAAAACAAAATAGCCTGTTTTACCTTCCGTAAAAGTGTAAAAGTTTTCATCACCTTCTGTAATTGAAAAATCCGTTACTAATTCGTAAGTTAACCCATCACTTGAATAGAGTAAATGACAACCATCTAAATTAGCATAAGATTTACCAGCTTTAAAGCTAATACCCGTCAAACTAGATGTATAAAACTCTAAAACCGAATACTTATTCCAATTACCTATATTATATTTAGCATCTGGTTTTTCATAATTTGTATCATTAGAACCTAATAAGAATAAACCGTCCTTCGTACTATAATTAGAAGTATAAAATTCAATATTATTAATAGTTACAGTGCTTTCTTTACCATATGAATTACTTGTGCTTGGGAAATTAGCATACAAATCATATTCAATTTCTTCAATACCTAATAATTTATTATATTCATTTATTTTACTTTCTAATAAATCATAATTAGTTACTTTACTCTTATCAGCTTGATTTAAAGCATTATATCTAGCAGACAATTCGTCTAATAAAGCTTTATCTTCTAAAGTAATAGTTTTATCTCTTAAAGCTTCAATATCACTAATTAAATCAGGAATAGTCGGATCTTCTACCTCTTGTGGAGCCTTAACTTTCTCTAGAACATTACTTTCAGTAACCCCTAAAGCTTTACTTTCTTCTTGATATAAGTAATAAACAAATTCTGGGTGATCAATATAAGGATTTCTATTACCTTGATATTGATATACTACTTCATTACGCTTAATTTCCGTTTCAGAAACAGGATCTTCATAATGCCATTTAACTAAAGTGTCAAGCATACCTAAAGTCGGTTCATTACCATAATTCCCTGTGTTATCTAAAGTTAAAGTTAATTCACTATCATGATATCTTGTAACCATATAAAATAATATTCTAGCCACATCGCCTTTAACTTCATCTCTTGGTTCAAAGACAGACCCCGTCCATCTATTACCATATTCATCAGTTCCAGTAGGATTTGTAACTTCATCAAAGTAACTATTATTTCTACTACTATTAATAGTTTTTTCTGAAGCTCTTAAATGATGAGCATCAGCATAAGCTGTATATTTTTCATCATTAAAGCCATGAGATTTAGCCCAAACATGTTCCCTATTCCAAACATAACCAGAATCAGTATTTCCACTGCCATCTCTAGCATCCTTATCAATTAACATACCAGTATAAAAACATTCAATATGTTCACTATCATAAGCATCAGATTCTTGTAGGGCTGTCCAAACATCACTATAACTTAAATGATTAGTATGAGTTGAAACTAAAATATCATTTAAAGTATTAAAGAAATCATCATAACTACCAAACATACCAGTCATATCAGCATAATAACCAGTATAAGTTACATCACTAGGTAAATCACCAGTACTAACTTCACTGTCCAATTTTCCTATAGTTACACTAAATTCCTTAGTTTTAGTTATATCTTCATAAGTAATACTAGCAGTAAATGAAACCTCTTTATCTTCAATTTGTCTTACTATCTTAGCATCATAAGAAAAACCATTAGATACAAAAGTTAATAAATTTTCATTTTTACTTTCCCAATTTATTAAATATCTAACATTATCATATACAACGCCACCAGGAACTGTAAAATCCTCTATAACGACTTCATTATTAACACTAACATTAATACTATTAATTATATCATTAGCTACTTCATCATTACTTTTATTAGTATTTTTACAGCCTATTAATAAAAATATTAATAATGTTAAAACTATAATATTAATTTTTTTAAACATATTTCTCCTTAGATAAAAAATAAGAGAAAGGAAACAATTCCTCCCTCTTATTTAAAACTTTTTCTCAAACTATTCTGCAAAAATAACTGAAATACTAGCTATTTTGGCTTGAGTCGTGCTAATTGTTGTGATAGTAAATTCACTAACAGCTTCAGCAAAATTAACTATATCATAGCTATGATTTGCTTCTATTGCTTCTAATTCTTGATCATTAATTTTAATTTGACCTTCCTTATCAGTTAAATATTCAATCATAACACTAGCAACTTTTTTACCACTGAAAGCAAATTTTAAACTATTACCAACACCTTCAAGCCCTTGATAAGAATTATAACCATACAATCTTATTGATCTTTATATACTGCCATTGTATTAGAACCAGCTTGATTTAAAGCATAAGTAATTGTTAATCCTTCATAAGAAGTAAATATAGAACTAACATCACCTTCAGCAGGCTTTGTTGTTTCACTAACAGTTGGAGCTATTACTAGATCAGCTTCAAATTCAGGCTCTGGTTCTGGTTCTGGAGCAGGAACATTTTCTTTTACTAATGTAACAGCATCAGCACTAATTGGTGAAATTTGATACTTGTTAAATACATTTACAAAACCTTTAATATCATATACATTACCAGCAACTAATTCAGTATTTAATTGTCCAGTAAAAATCTTACCATCAAAATACCAATTAATTGAACCACTTTCTAAAGTTAATGTTTTATCAGCAGTATAAGTAACACCCTTTAATTCAACTAACATTGATTGATAAGGTTTTAATTCATCATTAGTAACACCATCTTTAATTATGTTAGTGATATCTGTATATGCAGGTATTTCAACTGGTTGACCTAAAGTAGCTGTTTCATGATTAATTTCAATTAAACCATTAAATACAGAAACTTTACCAGTAACTTTTACTAAATGACCAACAACAAATGTTGTAGCATAATCTTCAAAATCTTTTTTAGGATAAACATAAACAGCACCTACACTAGTTTGAACTAATACCATTGGTTTAGTTTCACTTACATGAGTAATAACACCTTGATATGTAACTTCTTCCCCTACAGGTTTTTTATCTTCTCCATCAGCTGCATCTTCTTCAGCATATTTATCAGCTGCAGCTACTAATGTTTCTTGTTGAGCTTTTTCTTGTTCTGCAGTTAAAGGAGTTAATTCAGTATATTCAACATCTTGTTTTAATTGAACATTAAACTTAACTTCTTTAGTAAGAGTAACATCGTTCAATACTGCTGTAATAGTTAATACAACTTCTTCTAATTTATCAGTAGGAGTAATAATTAATTTTCCACCATCAATAACTGCTGTAGTAGCTTTTTCATTTACAGCATATGTTAAAGCAACATTATCTGAACCCGTAGTAGGTAATTCAATTTCAGTAACAGTTTCGTATGAATCAACAAATTTTGCTGTAACTGTATTTAAAGCACCGCTAACCTTTTCAGCATCTGAAATTGCAGGAGCACCAGCATCTTTAGAAATATCATCAACTGATACCATTTGAAGTTGATATGTACCATTATACCAAGTTGAGAAACCACTAATTGTTACATAATCACCAACTTTAATTTCAGCTTTTATCTTATCACTAATATTTTGAGCAGTCTTATCATCAGTATCATATGGAGTTAAGTATTTTGTAGTAACAAAATTAACTTCTTGACCAGCTCTTTCACCAACTATTAAAGTTTGAACACTAGAAGGCTTTTCACCTTTTAAATCTAACTCTTTAACTTCTTTAACTTTAATACCACTTAATGTAGCATAAATTGCAGTGTTTAAAGTCATAGTTTTTTCATCATTAATAATGAAATCATTAGTAACATCTTTTTTAGGCATATTAGCATTAGCTTCTAAATCTTCATTTAAAGCTAGACTACCTGATGAACCAATTTGACGAGCACCATTATATTCATCAACTTCACCTTTTACAACAACAGGATCACCAATTTTTAAATTTTTAGAAACATCAGCATCAACAAATGTTTGGTATGCATAGAATCCACCTAATCCACTTTCATGTAAAATATAGAAGTTTCTTTGAGTTTTCCCTTGATATGTTGCTTCAGGTGACATATAAGCAATCCAACCTGTTAATTCTACAGCAGCACCTTTATTAGCCTGGAAATAGAAGTTTTCTAAAGCTTCTTCAACAGTGATAAATCTAGCAACCCTTACCTTAAATGATTTAGATGCAGTTTCATCATTATATGTTAAAGATGCACTAAATTCTACAGCTGTATCTTCTTCTTGTTGAGTAACATCAGCTAAAAATGAACCATCATCTTGTTTTGAAAATTTTAAAGCTGTTTCATTTTCTGATTTCCATGTTAAATCAACAGTAACATCTTTATATGTGATATGTCCTGGTACTGTAAAATCACCAGCAACTTCTTCACGATCCTCATTAACAATTAATTTATTAATTAATTCTTGAGCATTACCTGTAAATTTTTCTTCATCTTTACTACATGAAGTAATAGTAAATACTCCAAGTATTACGGCTACTAAAGCCATAAAATATTTTGTTATTTTTTTCATCTTTTTCTCCTTACAGATTATTATTGAATAATTATGTCAGATAAAGTTCTTACTACCATATTAATTTCAACATCATCTGACTTAGTTCCATTTTCATTATAACCTACAAACTTAATCTCTTTATTAATGTAGTCATTAACATTAATTTCTTCTGTAGCAGGAACCGTAAATGTAACACTAACTTCAACAGTACTACGTATTCTAGTTGTAGTTCCTACAAAAACATAGTTGTCACCGTCTTTTGTTACGGATGAGACTTTTAAATTTTCAAAAGAATATTTAGGAGCCGCTGCATTGATTTCATAACCAAAAGTTAAATAATAACCTTGTGTAATTAATGCCGAATTTTCTCCTTCTATTTGATTATATTTAATTCCTGAAATTTGATATTCATCATTATATGTTTGAACAGTACCAACTATTTTAACTAAGTTGCCTTGAGTTTTTAAGAATGTTGCTGATGTATTATGTAAATATACGGTAAATGTATATAACTCATTATCAACAACTTGTTCAACCGTAATATATTGACCATCAATTTGTTTAATATATGCATTAAACATAACCATTTTATAATATAATTCTTCTTTATGCTCGTTAATATACTTTAAATCTGTTTCCATTGGTTCTGAAGAGAATAAAGGATCATCTTCATTTGACCAAATATGTAATTTTTTCTTTTCAGCATATTCTTGAGCTTCATTAAAATAATCTACATATTTTCCTGTTGCTTTTGAAGTATTTTTAGAATAACCTTCAGCAACCAATTCTAAATTAAGATTAGTATATTCATCATCTTCACTAGATTTATACCATACATAACCCAAATATCTTTGATATGTATCTTTTTCTGGAGCGCCACCTGTATCACTTTCTAAAATAATACTGACAGCATTTTCTAATTTATCTTTTGTAAACCTAGATGCAGCCAACCCCCATTTATCTACATCACCAGTAGATTCAGGAGTATCCACAGAAAAAAATCTTAACGTAACATATGTTCCATCATAATCAAAGAAATTAGCTGTATCCCCATCTGTTACTGAACCTAATTCAACGATTCCAATTCCATCCTCATTAAAAGACTTACCTTCTAAATTAGATGTATCTAACTTTAGTTTGTCAACTACATTAGTGCAGCTAGCAAGAACTAGTACAAATAATGTAGTCAACATTAAACTAAATAAAATTTTTATTTTTTTCATACAATTATCTTAACTTACCTTAGAAAGTGCACATGTCATATGCATCTTGTAAAGCTTCTTCTGGTGTTTTATTACCTGTTAAAACAGCGTTTAAAGCAGCACCAACTTCAGATCTTGCTTTATTTGAACCATTAAATGCAGGTGATACAAAATATGATTTAAAGTTACCTAATGCATATTTAATTGTTTGAGCAATAGGATCCTCTGATTCTAACCAAGTGCTATAATCAGAAACTTCTTGAGCACTTAATCTAACAGGTAAATAACCTGAATTTCTAGAGAATTGAGCTTGGAACTCTGGTTCTAATAATTCTTTAACAAATAACCATGCTGCTCTTTCTTTAGCTTGAGCTTCTTCAGAATCACCTAAATCAAATAATACTAATGATGGACCTTGATTAATTGATTTCTTATTTTCAGGATCAACTTGTGGAATACTAGTTATACCAACTTCAAATTCTCCACCATCTGGAACTTGGTGAGAAGCACCAGCTGAAGAACCAATACAGAATACACAAGATTCACAATCTTCAGGTTTATTAACATCACGTTTTTTTGTGAATAGACCAGAAGTGTAAGCACCATAAATATCTTGAGTAGTAAATAAATGAGCCTTATATTTTTCATTTAAATCAGCTAACATATCTTTTGCTTTTTCATTATTGAATAAATAATGTTCACCTGTAGCTGAAGTGTATGGGATACCATATTGTTCACATAATGTAATAAACCAGTTATCTACACTATCATAACCCATTGGTACCCAATTCTTACCATATTTACTCTTAGTTTCTATAATTTCACAAATATTCCAAAATTCTTCCCATGTCCAGTTATCAATATTATCAACCATTTCTTGAGTTATACCAATGTTTGCATTAACAATATCTTGTAAAGCTGTTTTATTGTAATACATAACTTCTGTTGATTTTGAGAAAGGAACAGTATACATAGGATCTTTTTCTGATGTTCCACCGAAAGCTTCATAACCTTCACGCCAATAGCCCGGAATAAAATCAGCAATTTCTTCATCAGTATAACCGATTTCAGGGTCATTAATATATTGATTTAAATCAATAACAACACCTGCTTCTAAATATTCAGCTACATGATCTGGATAGCAATAAGCTATAGCTGGAACTGTACCAGCAGAAATATCGGCGATTACTGCTTCTTTAACGCCATCATAACCTCCACCTGGGTTTTCTACACCAACTTTATATTCAGAAGTTTCGTTAAATCTATCAACTACTCCTTGAATTAATGGGACGTTAGTGTCACCAGCTGATGAATAAAATACAATATCGACTTTATTGTCGTCACAAGATGTTAAGGCACATGCTGAAACACCTGCCATAACTAAAGTAGCAAATAATTTTGAATGTCTCATTTTTTCTCCTTCTTTTCACATTGCTATAAAATATTTATATAATAACTAGTTTTGACTAGGTATTACCCTTTAATACCACTCTTTGATACACCACGCATAATGTACTTTCTAAAACATAGGAACATAACAAGTAGTGGTATTGTAATAATAACTGCGGCCGCCATCTTAATTGGAATAATCGGCATCGTTGAAGAACCATCTGCTGGTTGTCCACTTGAAGCCATCCAATTTGATAATAATTGATATAAGCCATTTTTATTAACTAATTGTGGCCAAATATATGAGTTCCAAATACCAATAATCTTTAATAAGAAAATTGAAATTAACGTAGGGCTAGCAATTGGAACCATTACCTTCCACAAATATTTAAAGTCTGAAACCCCATCAATCTTAGCTGCTTTGTATAATTCATCTGGAATTTGTTTAAAATTATTTCTTAATAAATAAATATAATAAACGCTAATCATAAATGGTAATACAAGAGCAGTTAATGAATTTCTTAAATTCATACTCGTAATAGTTACATAATTAGTAATAGTAAATAACTCACCAGGAATCATCATTGTTGCTAACAATAATGTAAAAATTAAACTTTTTCCTTTAAACTCTAGTCTTGCAAAAGCAAAAGCTGTAAATATTGTAACTAACATACCTAGCACTGTAGACGATAAAGCTACAAGAATGGTATTAATTAATGCATTTGTAAAATTTAAACCTTGACTATCACGTAAGAATGCATTGCTATAATTACTCCAAACCAATGTTTCAGGAATCATATCTTGAATTTCTCTAAAACTGTTATATTGAGATTCAGACATCAATGATGCCAAAATCATAAATATAAATGGAAAAATAGACATAACTGCAGCAATTGTCAAAATTATATATAATATAGTTTGACTAGAAATATGAGCAACTTTACTAATAGTCTTAGTTTTTTTAACCTGTTCTTTATAAGTCATAACATCTGTACTCATATTTCACCTCTAGTAATGAACTCTCTTTTTACTTATCGTTTGGTTAATGATAGTAAACACTAAAATGATTGCAAATAATATTAAGGCACCTGCAGAAGCTAAACCAATACGATTTTGACCAATTTGCTCATAAATGAACCCAACCATTGTATTCATACTTCCATCATTACCTGGTTGACCCATAGTATCACCAAAGATACCAACAATAGATGTATATTCTTTAAATCCACCGATAAAACCTGTAACAACTAAATATGAAATCATTGGTGAAATTAATGGAACAGTAACCTTTAATAAAGTTCTAAATTTGTTTGCCCCATCAATCTTAGCAGCATCATAATATTGTTTATTAACACTTTGTAAAGATGAGAATAAAATTAATATTTTAAATGGTAAAGCTGACCATATTGAATGAAGAATAACAACTGTTCTAGATGCCCAATCAGATGCCCCAGCACTTACCCATTTAATTGGAGAAATTCCAAACCAACCTAATATAGTGTTAACTAAACCAACTGATGAAGCATTTTCAATACTACCATCTAAACTAACAACGTTAAACATAGCAGCAAATACAGCACCAACTGCTAATGCATTTGTTAAATATGGTAAGAAAAAGATAGTTTGATATGCTTTTTGTAACCACTTTATAGAATTTAGCCACACTGATAATAGTAAAGCTAGTATAGTAGAGATTGGTACTGATATAAAAGCAAACAATAGTGTATTAACTAAGCAAGTTTGGAATTGTGGGTATTGACAAACTTTTTGAAAGTTAAAAAAACCAAATCCATCATAATTATTAGAAACAGCGTTATAATTTTCTTTAAATGCCGTTATGATAGTATTAAAAATAGGATAAATTGTAAAAAGTGCTAAAAATACTAAAGCTGGAATTAAATACAAATAGCCCTTTTGACTTGCACATAAGCGGCGAAACTTTTGCCATTTTGTTCTTTGTGGTGGCTTATTTTCATACTTTTCTTCAGGAATAAAAGTAGTATCTTGATAAGCAGTAGTATCTTGCATTATTTCAACCTCTTTTCTGTTTGAATATCAAACAAATGTACCTTTTGAGGTCTTAAATTAAATTTTACATCTCCTTCTCTTGGCATTTCTGTCAATGAGTCAACAATAGATCTAATTGTAGGTTTAGTACTAGCTTCATGTGTAGAAACAATTGATATATCTCTACCCATTACTTCAATATGATCAATATGACATGTAAATGCGCCATTAGGATCAACTACAAAACCTTCAGGTCTAATACCCACATAAACTTCTTGATCGGCTAATTCAGTATCTAAAACTCTTTCTTCATCAATATAAACACCTTTATCTTTTATATAACCTTTGAAAATGTTAATAGGTGGAGTACCTAAGAAATTAGCTACGAATAAGTTTACAGGATCATCATATACGTCTTGTGGTTTACCTACTTGTTGCATAACGCCAAGTTTCATAACTACAATATAATCAGAAATAGACATAGCTTCTTCTTGGTCGTGGGTAACGAATATGGTTGTAACCCCAGTCTCTCTTTGAATACGTTTGATTTCCTCACGAGTTTGTAAACGTAAACGAGCATCTAAGTTAGATAATGGTTCATCTAGTAATAATACATTAGGTGATTTAACTAAAGCCCGCGCGATTGCGACACGTTGTTGTTGACCACCAGATAATTCACTAGGCTTACGATCCATTAGATTGTCAATTTGAACAATTTTAGCTGTCTCATAGGCTCTTAGTATAGCATCTTTTTTCTTCATTTTAGCACTTATTAGTGGGAACATAATGTTTTGTGCAACTGTCATATGCGGATATAGAGCATAGTTTTGGAAAACAAGACCGATACCTCTTTTTTCAGGGGCTAAATCTGTTACATCTGCATCGTCAAAATGTATACGGCCTGATGTAGGTTCTTGTAGACCTGAAATCATGTAAAGTGTTGTTGATTTTCCACAACCAGAAGGACCTAAAAGACCAATAAGTTTGCCATCAGGGATTTCAATATTTAAATCATCTACAGCTCTTACTTCGCTTTTTTGTTTCTTGTTTGTGAAAACCTTGGTTAAATGTTCTAATACAACCTTCATAAATTCCTCCGAATGAGTTAAAAATTTTCCTTTATGATTTTATCATAAAGCTGATACTATTAAAAGTTTTTTTGAAATTTTTACAATGAATTTACATTGCTAGAATTCCAAACTTTTAGGTGTTCTAGGGAATGGAATAACATCACGGATATTTTCTACCCCTGTTATATACATGAGTAAACGTTCAAAACCCATGCCAAAACCACTATGAATACAACCACCATAACGACGAGTATCTAAATACCAGTCCATAGATTCAGGATTAATACCAAATTCTTGCATTCTACTTAATAATAAATCCATTCTCTCTTCTCTTTGTGAACCTCCACAAAGCTCTCCAGAACCAGGAACTAATAAGTCAACAGCCGCTACTGTTTTCTTATCATCATTTAAACGCATATAGAAAGCTTTAATTTGTTCAGGCCAATCTTTAACAAATACTGGGCATTTAAAATAAGTTTCAGTTAAATACTTTTCATGTTCTCTACCTAAATCTTTACCATATTCAGGCTCTTCTTCAAATTTAACTTTAGCTTCCTTTAATAATGTAATTGCGTCATGGTGACTAATCCTTACAAAATCTTTATTTAAAACATTAGTAAGACGTGAGATTAAGCCTTTTTCAACAAACTTATCAAAGAAAGCCATCTCCTCTTTTGCATGTTCTAAAACATATTTAATTATATACTTAACCATATCTTCCATAATATCCATATCATCATCAAGATCTGCAAAAGCCATTTCTGGTTCAATCATCCAGAATTCACTAGCATGTCTTAATGTGTTGGAATTTTCTGCTCTAAATGCTGGCCCAAAAGTATATACATTGCTAAATGCTAAGGCAAAAGCTTCAGCTTCAAGTTGTCCTGTAACTGTTAAATTAGCCTTAGTTCCAAAAAAATCTTTACTATAATCAATGTCTTTGCCATTTAATTTATCAAGAGGAAGAGTTGTAACTTGAAACATTTGTCCAGCTCCTTCTCCATCATTTGCAGTAATAATTGGAGTATGTACATAAACAAATCTCCTTTCTTCAAAGAAATGATGAATTGCTTGTGCACAAACACTACGTACTCTAAACACAGCGCTAAATAAATTAGTTCTAACTCTTAGATTTGCATGTTCTCTTAAAAATTCTCTTGTATGACGTTTAGGTTGAATAGGATATGTATCATCACATCCTCCTAATAACTTATATGATGTTGCTTTTACTTCAAATGGTTGAGCATTATTAGGTGTTAAAACCACTAAACCTGTAACTTCAATAGACATTCCTGCTCGAGCCTTACGTGCTTCTTCTACACCTTTAGTTTCTTCATCATAAACGATTTGAATAGATTCGAAAAAAGTACCATCGTTTATCATAATAAAACCGAAAGATTTTTGATCTCTATTACTTCTAACCCATCCGCGAAGCAATATTTCCTCACCAACATACTTGTTAGGATCAGAAAAAATTTGATATGCTAAGTTTCTCATTTAAATTTCTCCTTATTTTTTCTAGATTCATATCTAAGGACGAATAAAAAATCCGCGGTACCACCTTAATTCTAGACATAAATCTAGCACTCAAATCTGTTAACGCCAGCAACGGGATAGTTCTAATTAATTCTTCTACCATTTAAAGATGTTGTCCGATAACTTAATTTTATTTGTTTTCACCAACCACAAACTCTCTAAAAAATTAACTGTTATCATTCTTCTTTGCATAACTTTCTTATTCATATTAATGATACAATAAATTTACAATTTTGTCCATATTTTAGAACCGCTTTTTATATTTTTTAAAAATATATTTTTTCGCTTAATAAACGTAAAAAGTTTAATTTTACTTGAAACAAAAAAACAAAATTTTATCAAATAACAAACAAGCATAAAAATCATTTAAAATTTATTTAAATATAACTAATTCTATTTAATTATTTAAAAACGCATAATTATATCTTAATTCTATAAAAGACTAAATAATAGTTCAAATAACATTTAATATATCTAAATATAATTTTTCACAAATAATGCTTTTTTCAATATAAAATTAGATAAGAAAAATCAAGTAGTAATTAAATAATTTTCTATATAAAATATATATTTATTAAATCCAACA
>CALUXI010000025.1 GCA_944324705.1 uncultured Acholeplasmatales bacterium | reverse complement strand
TCTTTTTGCTCAATTTCCTTATCGAAATTGTTATTTAATTTCGACACGCTTCGTCATATATAGTTTTCAAAGATTAATCATTTTTTAGCTGCTCACTAACGAGCGCTCATATAGTTTATCACATCTTGGTTATTGTGTCAACAACAAATTTTATTTTTTTATTTAAATTGTTTATTCACAACCTTTGGCGTGAAAACCTTGCTTATTATATACTTTTCATTTTTATTTGTAAATACCTATTTTTCATTTTTTTAATTTTTTTATTTCTTCTACATCTAGTTCCCTATACTCACCTATTTTTAAATCACCCAATTCAAGTTCTTTCATTCTAATTCTTTTTAAATAAGTCACTTCTCCTCCTAAAGTTTTAATCATTCTTTTAACCTCATGGTATTTACCTTCTTTAATTATTATTTTCCCCTCTGTGTCATTTATAATATTTAGAATAGCCTCTTTAGTTATATATTCATTATTAATATTAAGACCCTTTAAACACATTTCTACTGAATCATCATTTAATTTACCTTTATATTTAAAATAATATTCTTTTTCTACTTCTTTTTTAGGACTTAATAAATTATGAGCTAACTGCCCATCATTTGTTATAATCAATAACCCCTCAGTATCCAAATCAAGTCTACCAACAGGAAATAATCCTTTATGATATGGAACTAAATCAGTAACACATGGATAATTATTACTTTCAGTAGCTGATAAATAGCCACTGGGCTTATTTATAACATAATATTTAAATTCATTGTACTTCACTTCATCATCAGCTATTTCAATTTTAGAATCCTCATTTATCTTCAAATCACTATTTTTAATTAAAATACCATCCACTTTAATTAAGCCTTTTTTAATCATTTCCTTTACTTCTTTTCTACTACCATAGCCTAAATGAGCTAATACTTTATCTAATCTAATCATAAAATCATCCTTTTTATTTAATCAATTTTAAGTTATAATGAAAGTAAGAAATATGTAAAACTTTTAAATTTATCATAACAAGAAATTACTTATGTCATTTTAACAAACCACTTTATCTTTGTAAACAACTTTAAAATAATTGTTTTTATAGATTAATAAATAAAAAATAGGGAGTGAAATTTTATGTTAAGTGTTTTATATCTAAATTTTAAAAATAATATCGAGGTAAAAAATGTTAATCATCAAAAAAATCTATAAATATTTAACCGATACTATGTTTTTACCCCTATTATTAATCTTACTTTTTATATTATCTTTTTGCTTTGAACCATTTTTAAATGTGCTTGAAGGATACGCTAAAATAATGTTATCTTCTTCTATTCTTTTAACGGATTATTTCGCAGTCGGAGGGATGGGGGCCACTTTCTTAAATGCTGCTACCATTTTATTGTTTAATATTTTAATTTTAAAATTATTAAAAATCGACTATACTGGCCCTATATTTGCAGGGTTAATGATGATTATTGGTTTTTCTTTCTTTGGTAAAAACTTAATTAATACATTACCAATCTATTTAGGAGTTTTCATCCACTGTTATTTTAGAAGAATTCCTATTCGTAACTTTATTGTTATAACCCTATTCTCAAGTGGTATTTCACCATTAGTAAGTTTTTGTTTCTTTTCCACTGGACTTCCTTATTATTTCAGTGTTCCACTAGGAATATTTTGTGGTATTGTAGCAGGTTTTCTATTACCATCACTAGTTGAAGCTACTATGAACATAACTGGTGGTTATAATTTGTATAATGTTGGTTTTGCTTTAGGTCTAATCTCAGTTTTCTTTTATGGTATTTTTAAGCTTTTTAATTTCAATGTTGATATTGTAACAATTTTAGATAATACTCATCGCAAATTTTTAATACTATTATTAATTATATGTTGTTTATTATGTATCTTATTTGGTCTAACCGGTGGTAAGAAAACTATATTAAGTTATTTTAAATTGTTAAAAGAATCAGGACGTTTAATAAGTGATTTTAAAGAAAAATATTCTAATAAGGTAATTTTTTTAAATATGGGAATAATAGGTATTATTGCTTCACTAATCATTTATTTTATAAAAGACATTCCCTTTAATGGTATTATGTTTGGAACAGTTATTAGTATTTTAGGCTTTGCGGCATATGGCATACACTTGTTTAATATTTTACCTGTATGGTTAGGTGCTTTAATTTATATTTACATATCACCTGAAAAATTCAGTTCAATTTCGACCTGTATGGCTTTATTTTTTGTCAGCGGTTTAGCTCCTTTAGCAAGTAGTTATAATTTCTTTGTTGGAATTTTGGCCGGATTTTGTCATTTATTAATCAACCCATTCTTTATTCAATTTCAAGGCGGTTTTGATCTATATAACAATGGATTTTGTGCAGGTTTTGTTGCCTTTTTCTTGCACACTATAATCGATCACTTTTCTTGGCGTAATCAAATTGAAAAAAGGCGTAATAAATAGTTATTTCTATTATAATTATAAAATCCCATAAGATTTAGGTTATTACTAACTTATGGGATTAATTATTTTTCTTTTTACAATTATTAAATTTTTTACAATTTCGACATACTGAAGACGGACAACCTCTATTTTTTATTAAGTATATAATCGCTAAAACAAACAATACTACAACAATTACTACTATTAAATAGTCATACCAATTCATCAAACTAATAATCCCCCAATTTGAAAGACTACTGTTGCAATGATATAAGCAAGTAAAGTTTGGCATAACATAAAGCTAATTGCCATACTTGTAGATTTTAATTCTCTGCGCATAGCAGCAAATGTTGCAATACATGGCATATAAAGTAAAATAAATAATAATAAACAAAAACCAGCAAAACCTGACATAATGGTTGTAATAGAAGTCGTACCTAATAACATATCTAAAGTAGCTACAATACTTTCTTTAGCACTTAAGCCTGTAATGATACTAGCCGTAACTTTCCAGTCTGTAACACCCATCGGTTTAAAAATTGGCGTAATAAATTTAGCGATAGACGCAAGCATTGAATCTTCATTATTTTCAACATAAAACAAATGTACATTAAAGCTCTGCAAAAACCAAATCACTAAACTTGCAACAAAAATTATTGTGAAAGCTTTACGAATAAAATCTTTAGCTTTTTCCCACATTAACATCAAAGTTGTCTTAGCTCCTGGCATTCTATAGGTTGGTAATTCCATCATAAAAGGAGTTGGTTTACCTTTAATAATCAAACGACAAACCGCGGCAATTAAAATTGCTACTACTATACCGATTAAATATAAAGAAATCATAACCCAAGTACCATTAGAGCCAAAAAAGGCAGCTGTCAACAAAGTGAACACCGGTAATTTAGCCGAACATGACATAAATGGTGTTAACATTATTGTTAATCTTTTATCTCTATCACTAGTTAAAGTCCTAGAGGCCATAACAGCTGGGACCGAGCAACCAAAGCCAATTAACATCGGGACAAAACTGCGCCCTGATAAACCTAACTTTCTCAATGGTCTATCCATTATAAAGGCCACACGTGCCATATAACCAGAATCTTCAAGCATTGACAGAAAGAAAAATAACACTACAATAGTTGGAATAAAAGATAAAACACTACCTACCCCACCCATAATTCCATCACAAACTAAACTAGTAACAACTGGATTAACGTCAACACTTTCTAAGCCTCTTCTTACTAATGCAATTAATTCATCAATACCTAAACCTAGCCATTCTGATAGGTAATATCCAATTAGACCAAAAGTTAAATAAAAAATCAAACCCATAATTAGAATAAAAATTGGAAAAGCTAAATATTTATTTGTTAGTATTTTATCGATTTTATTACTTCTAATTTGTTCTTTAGTTTGTTCATTAACTCTATGTACACACTTAGTACAAACTTTATCTATGAAATCGTAACGCATAGCAGCCATCGCCGCTTCTCTATCTAACTTACTATCTGTTTCCATTTCTAAAACAATATGATTTAGCATATCCTTTTCATTAGTTGATAAATCAATTTCATTTTCTAAGAGGGAATCTCCTTCAATTAATCTAGAAGCTACATAACGTAATGGATATTTCAAGCGCATTGCATGATCGCTGATTAAGGTCATCATCCCATGAATCGCCCTATGAACCGGACTTGAAGTTTCACAAATATCTGTAATTTTAGGTAAACTATGTTCTTTGCCGATTCTTATAATATGATCAATTAATTCTGCTATACCTTCATTTTTACTAGCCGATATTGAGCAAGTTTCAATGCCTAATTCTTCTTCTAACAAATTAATGTCAATACTATTCCCAGCATTTCTAACTTCATCCATCATATTTAAAGCTAATACCATCGGAATATCTAGTTCTGCTAATTGTAATGTCAAATATAAATTTCTTTCAATATTTGTAGCATCTAGGATATTTAAAATTAGGTCTGGTTTATTTTTTAATATATAATCTCTTGTAACTATTTCTTCATTAGAATATGGGGATAAACTATAAATACCAGGTAAATCTACAACTTCAATTTCTTCTTTTTGATTTTTAATATGACCAATTTTAGAATCAATTGTAACACCCGGGAAATTACCCACATGTTGATTAGATCCTGTTAGAGCATTAAAAAGTGTTGTTTTCCCACAATTTTGGTTACCTACTAAAGCTACTTTCATTAAATTTCACCAACTTCAATATAATTTGCATCATCTTTTCTAATCGATAATTCATACCCTCTAATATGGATTTGTATAGGATCACCTAAAGGAGCTTTTTTGGTAATCATTATCTTTGTACCCGGAATAATACCCATTTCTAAAAGTCGGTGTCGTAAACTTCCTTCACCATTTACTTTAGTTATAACTTTAATTTCCCCTATTTTTAATTCTGATAATCTCATAGTTTCAATCACCCTTAAGTATTATACTACATTTATCCATAATAATGAAAATATTTTCAAAATAAAAGTTATAAAACGTTTACTTATATTTTTTACTTGTTTTTTTATTTTTTTAAATTATAATAAGTTTCCTCTAAAGAAAGGAAGGTGTAATAACTATGTTAATATTTTTAGGGATACTTCTTGTAATTAACATTTTATGTATAGTTAAAGTTAACAACTGGGCGCAAGATGTTAGAAAATACAATAAGAAAAATAATATAAATATAATATAAGCACTTCACTATTTAAGGTCCTCAGAAGTGCTTATTTTTATATATAGAAAAAGCTTGCCTAAACAAGCCTTACTTAAGTGTCATAGCAACAACCGCCTCAACTGCGCTAGTTTGCGGGAACATATCAAATGGTTCAATATAATTAATCTTATAAATTTGACTCAATAAATTTAAATCTTTAGCTAATGTAGACATATTACATGATACATATACTAATCTTTTAATTGGGTTTTTTAAAATGAAATTAATTACTTCTTCCCCTAACCCAGTTCTAGGTGGGTCGACAATACAAACATCAAAACTAATACCTTTCTTATTTAATTCCGGCAATAATTTAGTAACATTACCTTGATAAAAATTAATATTTTTCACTTTATTAATTTTAGCATTGACCTTAGCCGCTTCAACACTTTCTTTATTAAATTCAATACCATACACTTCTTTAGCTAAATTACTTATATAAATACCGATAGTTCCTACTCCACAAAAAGCATCTAGCACCACTTCCCTATGTGTTAATTTACATGCTTTTTTAACACTATCATAGAGATTTATTGTTTGTAATGTATTTAGTTGAAAAAATGTAGTTGGATATATATTAAATTTATATTTACCTAGTTGCTCGCAAATACTTTCCTTACCACCAACATAAATAGATTCTTCCCCAAATATTTCATGTGTTTTAGAATCATGATTTATATTAATATATAACGAATCACATATCTTGCTAGCTAAAATTTTATTAGCTAAACGTTTTATTTCATCATCATATTTATAAACAACTAAACAAACCAAACTTTCACGTGTGAATTTAGCTACTCTTGTAATTAAATATCTTAAACTATATTTTTCATCCGGATATGCTTTAATTTGTTCTTCATTAGCTAACTTAATAATTTTTTCATTAATTTCATTAATCTTAGGATCTAATACTAAACATTTATCAATAGGAAAAGTTAAATTACTACCTTCCTCAATCATAGTTAAAGTTAATAAACCACTATATTTACGGATTACACTAGTAGATTTATTCCTATAATTTAATGGCTCAGCCATATTAACTAATTCTCTAATTTCAAACTGCTTAGGATTCAATTTTGTATAACGTTTGATTGCTTCAATAAGCAATTCTCTTTTTAACACTTTAGTATAATCATTGCTGATATGCATAACTTGACATGCCCCACATTTTTCATAATAAGGGCAAATCGGATTTTGTCTATGTGGTGAGGTTTTTTTCCAACTTATCGGCTTAGCAATAGCCATTTTAGGATAAAGCTTAGTTACTTCTACATCAATACCTTCACCAGGAATGGCATTCTTAACAAAAACAGCTAATTTGTTATAAAAGCCTATACCTTCACCATTAATACCTAATCTTTTAATATCTAATATAAATTTATCTTGTTCTTTCATTTTCTCTTACTCTAAAATACCTAAATTTTGCATAATTATTACTATCCCCTTTAGCAAATATCCCAACTCTACCGCCAACCCAATAGCCTTTTAATGCTATATATTTTTCTTTTAAATACTTATTGTTATATCCTAATTGATATTTGTTTGGTTCTATATATTTTAAATTAAATACGATTTCATCGTTGCTATAAGGAGTTTTTTCAATGATATCTTCATTATCATTATTATATTTAAATAACACAATATAATTAGAATCTATACCTTTTTCTAAATAAAGGCCACTATATTCTAAACCTAAATAAGATAAACCAGCTTTTTCACCAACTGCTAAATTGCTAATATCTAATTTCGTTTTAATTGTAAAATTATAATAACCTATTTTTTCTGAATAAAAATTTGGTAAATATTTAATAATCTTGTCTTCATTAATAGCTTTTAAATTTAAGCCATTATCTAGATAATACCAATCAGCTTCTGGATTTGCTGAAGTCTGCCAAGACATATTTAACCTGTTTTTAAATTCATCAGATAATTCTATCTTATAGTCTAATATTTTAGGAATTAAATATTCATAACTTGCGACTGGTTTACCACATAACAATGGATCAGCTACTTCTCCAGGTAATGGCCAATCATTATACCACATAACTGGTTCAAGATAAATTGTTCTACCATAAGCCAACATATCTCTAAAATGGATAAAAGCCCAATTATCATTATCGTCAATTGTAAATAAAGCTCCTTGATGTGGTCCATTAATCTGCGAATCACTAGATGTTAAGATAATTTTTGTCTCATAAGGTCCATAAATATTCTTACTTCTTAAACAAGTCTGCCAACCAGAATAAACACTACCAGCAGGGGCTAAAATATAAAAATAACCATTACGATAATTAAACTTTGGCCCTTCTATTGTTGGATTATCATTGTGTCCATCATATATAACAACACTTGGAGTTATAACTTTAGTTAAATTAGTATCACATTCAATAAGACCTAACATACTATTAAAACCACATCTTGATTTAACGTACCCATGAACAACATAACATTTATCATCTACCCAAATCGGACACGGATCTTCTAGACCTGCCCCCGAAACTAATAGGCGTGGTTCACTCCATTTACCATACGGATCTTTAGTCTCTGAAACAAATAAACCTTCATCAGGAGTCGGAATCATAACATAAAAAGTATCATTATGATAGCGAATAGCTGGGGCCCATGCTCCATGACCTGGATTAACTACATCATACTTAGGTAAAGGAAACCTATCATATACATAATTAATTATTTCCCAATTAACTAAATTTTTAGAATGTAAAACAGGAACACCAGGAATAAAATTAAAGCTTGATGCAATCATATAAAAATCATTTCCTACCCTAATTACATCAGGATCAGAAAAATCTTGTAATATTATCGGGTTATTATATTTATTCATTTTAAAAACACCTCTTGCTAATTATAACAAAAAAATATTTTTTTTAAAGTTTTACTTGACCTAAAACCTAAAAAATAGTAAAATAACAAATGCTTGAGAGATTGATAAAAAACTTCTTGCCAACAAAGCTAATTTATGTTATCATTATAAAGCTTGGTTCAGTAGTGTAGTTGGTTAACATGTCAGTCTGTCACACTGGAGATCGCGGGTTCGAGTCCCGTCTGAACCGCCAGACTATAATGCGCCCGTAGTTCAACTGGATAGAACGTTTGACTACGGATCAAAAGGTTAGGGGTTCGAGTCCTCTCGGGCGCGCCATTTAATATTAATAATCGGGAAATAGCTCAGCTTGGTAGAGCGCTTGGTTTGGGACCAAGATGTCGCAGGTTCGAATCCTGTTTTCCCGACCATTTATTATGCAGGTGTAGTTCAATGGTAGAACTTTAGCCTTCCAAGCTAACTACGTGAGTTCGATTCTCATCACCTGCTCCATAAATTTTAAATGTAAATGAACTTTAGGTTCATTTTTTTATTATTAAAAGGAGCCATTAGCTCCTTTTAATATATAAATTAATCCTTTCTTATTTTTATGATATCATCATTATTTAAATGACCAATCAGCATACTAGAATTAATATCATGATTTAAATAATTATTATTTATATCTTCTTCCTTAAAATTAGCATAGCAATATAAACATTTATTTAGGCAACTATTATAAACGCCAATATCAACCGTTTTTAAACACGAACAATTAACACTCTTCCTAATATTTTGCTTTTTAAAATCTAGTGAACCTGTTAATCTATAAGCATCTTTTAAACTTATACAATTTCCCTTAATTAAGCCGTAATTTAACAATTCATCACTTTCAGCACAAGCACTTACTTCACTATTATAGTCTTTAGCTATCATACTAAAGACTTCACAAATTTCTTTCATATTGGCTTTGCTAATTTCCTTTAATTTTAATTCATTTTTATGAAAAATAACATTTTTATAAATATCTATAAAGGAAATAATATAACGATATACATAACCATTTAATAATTCATTAATTCTTCTAAAAGCTTTAATGTGATAATTAACATCATATTTATCATTTAATAAAATAGGATCATAACGTAAAAACAAGTTCTCTTTTCCAATAATTTTACTTATTTCTTTAATACTTGCAATAATACTACTTTTATCCCTTACATTAATTTCAATATCATTTTGATAAGCAGTTAACGTAACCTGAAATAAAAAAGGAATCTTAATATTTTTTAAAAATGGTACAATTGGTCTTGGATCTTTTGTGCAAAAAACAATTAAATTAACGTCTTTTAGGAATATTCGACTTACAAGTTTTAAATTAATAGGATTTCTAACATCAATAAAACCCTCTTCTAAACGTTTAATAAACCAAGGCGTATAGAATTTAATAATATCTGTCCTACCACTTACCATTAAAATCATTATTAGATACCTTCTTATAATAATTATTTTTCATCTTTTAAATATGTATTATTTTCATCAAAATAAATTTTTCCTTCTTTGTAAAGTTTACCATAGGCTCTTTTAAATGCCTTTCTACTAATTTTAAATGTATTTTCAATAGAAACACTACTAGATTTAGCTGTAAAAGGCATAACTTTATGTTTATTCAAATAATTTAAAATTATTTCCTCATCACTTGCCATTTGTTTTTCTTTATTTAGAACTAAACTTCCATAACTAATGTTTTCAGCAATTTTAGTAATATGTGGTTCTAATAATTGACCAATATGATAACTGCCTCTAACAAATATTTGTGGAATAAAAACTGGTAATAAATCATCAGTATATGTCATCAAACCTTTCTCTTTAATATCTATAACATATACTTTTACCTTTTCTCCTGTAATAAAAGATACTTCTTTTTTAGCTAAATCATCTTTCTTAGCAATCCTAGCTACTAAATTATTTCTTTTTTGTTTTAATATAACCACAACTTTATCACCAATTTGTGGCCATAAATTGCGTTCTTGTGGTAAATAATCACTAGATAATAAAACATCTTTGGCTGTATTATTATTTAAATAAACACCATTGTCGGCAACACTTAAAACTTCTAATAACCCACAGCTATTTACAGTAGCAAATACCTCTTTATTAGTAGCACAAAGTCTTCCTTTTTTATCATAATAAATAAAAGCACTTATTTTTTCACCTATTTCTAGTTCTTTAGTTGCTTCTTTATAAAACATTAAAACTTCATTGCCATACTCATCAAATAACATATAACCTAAATCAGTTTTACGTTTTACTTCAAATTTATAATACTTTCCGCCTTCTAACATTAATTTCTATCTCCATCCTTGTAGCCTTTGCTACGAGCTTCTTTATTATCATTATTCTCTTTTTTATCTTTTTTACTATATTTTAATATTAATTTATCAATTTTTTTCATTTTCTTCACTATCTTTAATACCATTATTTTCTAGATATTTTTTAAAATCATTAAATTCAACTTGCGAATAAATCCTTTTCTTAACATTTTGATTAATCAACAAAGTAATATAACCTTTTTTATTTAATCTTAAAGTGAAAGCCATAAGTTGTTTATTAATAAAACTATAAGAATAGTCCTTTAAAGATTTAATATTAACAGCATAATCAAATTTATTATTAGGTTCTTCTGTAAAATAATTTAAACTTTGAAAATAAATAGTACTATCTTTATAAGAAATAATATATTTTAAACTTCTTTTAAAAAAGGCTGTTGAGCTCTTAGACATCATACAAATAAAAGGTCTATTTCCTTTAATAAGACCAGCAAACCTCATATTATTAATATGTTCTTTCTCAGGTAACATAAAAACCTCCTATAAATTATCTTTTAAATGATTATAAAATTCCTCCATAGTAAATTGTCTAATATTATAATCTTCCTTATCTTTATTAATTAAACAGTCTGTAATTAAATAGGAATTAAACGTATCATTTCTTATTTCTTTAAAATCATCACTCACATCATTACCAATGTAATTTATATCTTCAGGCCTCAAATTCAATTTGTTTAATATTTCCATAAAATAAGCTTTTTTAGGTTTAGTATATGTACTATTTTCATAACTAGTAATATATTTAAAATCGTCAGGATTCAAACCAGCCCATTTAATTCTTTCTTTTGTAACCATTAAAGGAAAAATAGGATTAGTCGCTAAAATAATAGTTTTATTTTTAGCTTTCAATAAATCAATTACTTTTTGACTATAGGGATTTAAGTAACATGATTCTTTCGTTTTAATAAAATCATTTAAATAATAATCATTTAAAATATCTAGCATTCCTTTATAATCTCTAGTAGCCAAATTAAATGCTTCCTCATTCTTTTTACTACCATCATTGCTTAACATTGCTTTGATACCTTTATCTAAATAATAAAAGAAAACTTGAGGATCATGCTTTAAATTAATTATTTTTTCTTTAATTGAACTAAAATATATGATTAAAAACTTTTCTTGATCCATACCAAGTAAAGTACCATCAAGATCAAACATAAACACGTTATTCATTATTTTCACCAATCAAAAATTGTTTAATTTCACATATATACATAACATGATATTCTTTATCTTTATAAATATCATCTGGAATACTAGTATAATAATCAGCTTCTGCTAAATCAATACTACATAATTTTTTTAACTTTAAAACCATCTTACTTTCTGCAATACTATAACAATTATTATCAATGTCTAAAGAGCGGTGTAAATTTGTTTCTTTAAATTTATCTATATCTTTACCACTTTTCTTGCCAAAAACATCTACTATAGTAGGAGTTAAATCAACAAAAGATAAAGTGAACATAGAGCTTTTTTCACTAAAATTAAAAGTATATCTATCTTTTCTAACATAAATAAAACAAACAAATTTACCCCATAAATAACCAAGACCACCCCAATTAATCATCATAGAATTAGAACCATTGCGGTCCCCACAGGTCAAAATTGGACATAATTCCTTAAATTTATTAAATACATCAGAAAAACTTAAAACATCTTGTTTAATCATAATTCACCTCATAATAAAACTAAAATAAAAGCTAATAAATTATTTAATAAATGAACAGCCCATGATGCATAAATATTTTTACTACTATCATAAACTAAAGCCAACATAAAACCAGAAAACACATAAGGTATCAACAATAAGAACCATTCTAAAGGCGTCGTACTTGTACTAAGCATATGAGGTAAAGCAAAAAATAAAATTGAAACAACATAAGAAACAACTCTATTATTAATAGCTCTAAATATAGCCGCTCTATAAACTAATTCCTCAACTAGAGGAGCAAATATAATTGTAGCTAAAAAAGTTATAAAGACATTACCATCTAATATATAACTAACGATTGCATTTTGATTAGTACTAACTCCAATATTATACATATCATATAAATAATTTATAGCAAAAGTAATACCATATAAAAAAGCAAAACCACCAAGAATAATTATGAGTAGACTTACTGGATGTTCCTTAATTTTTTTTAATTCCGCAAATAAATATTTTCTATTAATAATTACAACTGCAATGAACATAAACAAATAGACTAACATATTCCCTAAAGCATTACAAAAAGTAGCCTTTAAATACATATCATAATTACTTTTACTACTACTTTCCATAACACTAAGAAACTCTGTTAAATTATAATTATTAATATTAGCTATAAGACTAGCTAATAAATAAACAACTAAGGTACCACCTATTAAATAAATTATTAAATAAGCAGCAATGGTTGCTAAAGCATTTTTCCGAACTTGTATATCTTCCATTTTAAACCTCAACCATCTTAAGTATATTATGCATATTTATGATATCTAAATTAACATAATATTTAACTAAAATTTTAAAACTTATATTATCAATAATTAAATCATAATCTTTCGTATTATAAGCTTTTATAAACTCTTCTTTTATCTTAGCTAAATAACTAAAATAATTAAAATCTGGTTTAATACCAAAGACTTGTGTCATCTTAACTAAATATATAAAAGCTATGCTCAAAGGATCATATCCATTTTCTATTTTATTTAAAACATTTTTTAAAAAAATATAAATTCTTTCAGTTCTCACATCATTACTTTGTCTGGCAACTTCAAGAATAATACTAGCATATTTTAGCTTAATAAAGCTATTTTTTATATTTTTATAGTCTGATAAAATATTATAGGATATAAGAGTTTTTAAAGCTGTATCACTATAACTAAATTCAACTAAATTTAAAGTTTGGCAAAAAGCCATATTACCAGATTTATAATCTTTAGCCCCTCTAACAAGCAAACTAACTAAACCTTGAGGTGTAATTAAATAAACTAATTCGCTCTTTTCTTTATAAGGGACTATATTATAAACAATACCTTCTAACATTAATAATTATCCTTACCATAACCTAAGGCATTTAAATCTCTTTGTTTATTTCGCCAGTCTTTTTTAACTTTAACAAATAAATCTAAATGAACTTTGCGACCCAAAAAATGTTTAATATCCATTATGGCCTTTTGTTTAATTTCTTTAATTAAACTACCACCAGAACCAATAATAATCTTTTTTTGACTTTCTCGCTCACAAACTATTGTAGCATAGATATCAATATAATTAGGATTATCTTCATTTTCTTTCATTGATTCAATGGTAACCGCAATACTATGTGGGACTTCTTCTTTAGTTAATAATAAAACTTTTTCTCTTATTAATTCCCCTACATTAAAGCGTTCAGGTTTATCAGATATTATATCTTCGGGATATAATAATGGCCCTTCAGGTAAATATTTTTTAATATCATTTAATAAAACATCAATATTAATATTTTCTTCTACACTAATTGGGTATATGCCAGCAAATGGAAACAGGTCCTTATATAATAAAATGGATGAATCTATATTAGACATTTTTTTCAATTGATCAACTTTATTAATAACTAAAAAAACTGGAGTCCTAACATTCTTTAAATTATCTAAAATAATTTGATCACCTTTTAAAACTTCCTTTAAAGGTGTAGTCATAAATAATATTAAATCAACACCTCTACTTGAAGAAAATGATATATCTTGCATTCTATCATCAAGGGCATGGTGAGGTTTATGAACTCCCGGGGTGTCAACAAAAATATATTGGGTATCTTCAGTCGTTAAAATGCCTTGAATCTTATCTCTTGTCGTCTGAGGTTTATTAGAAGTTATAGCTATTTTTTTGCCTATAACTTTGTTTAAAAAAGTTGATTTACCTACATTAGCTCTACCTATTAATGATATAAAACCTGATCTAAACATTTTCTATTTCCTCAAAACCATATGGTAATAATTCAACTATGTTTGTAACTTTAATATCTTTATTTAAATTAGCTAAAATAATAGGCATGTCTTTTTTAAAGAATTCAGCCATTACTTGTCTACAAGCCCCACATGGCGAAATTGGTTCTTTTGTATCTCCAACAACTGCAAAAGCTACAATATCTTCACACTTATAACCTTGACAAATTAAACTAAAAATAGTGTTTCTTTCCGCACAACATGATAAACCATAACTAATATTTTCAATATTACAACCTCTAATGATTGTACCATCTTTTAATAAAGCAGCTGCCCCTACTTTAAATTTTGAATATGGACTATAAGAATTATTTCGACCTTCAATAGCCGCATCTACTAATTTTGAATATATTTCCTTCATCTTTTAAGACCTGCCTTTTCTAATATTTCTTCTTGTAATTTAAACATAACCTTTTCATCTTCTAAAGTCATATGATCATAACCTTTAAGATGCAAGTAGCCATGAACTGCTAAAAAGCCAACTTCCCTTTCTAAACTATGACCATATTCTAAGGCTTGTTCTTTTGCCCGTTCTAAACAAATAAAAATATCACCAATTTCATTTTCAGCATAAATATTATCAACATCATTATCGTTATAAGCAAAGCTAATAACATCCGTAACACTATCTTTATTGCGATATTCTTTATTAATTCTTCTTATTTCTAAACTATCAACAAAAATAATGCTAAAAATATCTGGCCTTTTTTTAAATTGTTTAAAAATTTTATTAATTAATTTTTGTTCTTCCTTTGTATCATTATTTGTTTCATTAACATAATTTATTAACATAAAATCACCTTTAGTTAATTATATCAAAACTAATAACTAAAATAAACAAAAACCCCTAAGTCTTTCCAATTTTACTCGGTCAAACTTATGGGTTTTAAACTGCTAAGACTTATTTAAAACTTAATTTTCCTTAATTAAACTAGTTATCAAATTGTCTAAACCACTATCTATTTCTTTAAACGTTTTATTAAAATCTAATGTATACCACGGATCAGCAATATCTTTAACATTTAATAATCTACATTTATTATTTTTACCAAACATTCTTTCAAGATTGTATAAATTATTATGATCCATACATATTATAAAATCATAATAATTAAGATCATCCCCTGTTATTTGACGGGCTTTCTTCTTAGAATAATCAATATTAAATTTATTTAAAATATTTGCTGTTCCATAATGAATAGGATTCCCTATTTCTTCTCTTGAAGTAGCTGCCGAAGAAACTTCAAATTTATTAGTTAAACCTAATTTTTCTAACTTATATTTCATTAGATACTCAGCCATTGGACTACGACAAATGTTGCCATGACAAACAAATAATATTTTAATCATTACTAATACCAACAGCACTAGGATATATTTCTACAAAATCGGCTATTTTATAATCCTTGTCTAAATATCTCACTTCTAAAAGTTCATAATATTTATTATCAATGTCAACAATATATTTATTAAACATATGTAGTATTGTATTAGGTGGGCAAAGCATTAAAGTTATCGGTCCAAAATAAGGAATATACTTTGTAAAATATAATTTTTCTCCTTTAAACACTTTATAAGGCATTATAAAACCACCAATGCATATTTTTTCTTACCACGACGAATTAATACATATTTACTATCAATAGCTTCCTCTTTAGTTAAAATATGATTTAAATCAGTTACTTTATTACCGTTGATAGTAATAGCACCATTATTTATAAATTCTCTAGCTTCTCTCTTACTACTTGCTAGTTTAGTTTCAATAACTAAATCAACTAATGGCTTATTTTGGCCATTTACTTGTTCTAAATCAGCAAAACCCATTTCAATTCCTGAAGCGGTTAATTTAGATAAATCACCACTAAATAAAGCATTAGAAACATTAATTGCTTCTTCACACTTTTTTTCACCATGAACAAAAGTTGTCACCTCTTTAGCTAACACTTTTTGCGCATAACGTTCTTCTTTATTTAAATTCCACTTAGCTATTACTTCTTTAATTTCAGTTAAACTTAAGAAAGTAAATTGTTTTAATCTCTTCTCCACTTCATTATCAGGAATATTAATCCAAAATTGATAAAATTCATAAGGAGTTGTCATATTAGAGTCTAACCAAACTGACTTACCACCTTCAGATTTACCAAATTTAGTACCATCTGACTTCAATATTAATGGAATTGTTAAACCAAACACTTCCTTATCTGGTCCTAATTTCTTTCTAATTAAATCCGTACCAGCTGTAATATTACCCCATTGATCTTGACCACCAATTTGAAGTTGACAATTATATTCTTTAAATAAATGTAACCAATCTAATGATTGTAATATTTGATAACTAAATTCTGTGTATGATATACCTGATTCAAGTCTTGCTTTAACAGTTTCTTTGTTAATCATATTATTAACATTGAAATTCTTACCATAATCACGTAAAAATTCAATTACATTAATTTTAGAAACCCAATCATAATTATTTACAATATTAGTAAAACCGAAAACTTTACCAATTTGTTCCTTTAAGGCTTTTAAATTAGCATCAACCACTTCTTGGGTTAACATTTTTCTTTCGCCTTGTTCTTTTGGATCACCTATCAAACCAGTAGCACCACCAACCAAAATAATTGGATTATGACCCATTCTTTTTAATCTTTCGGCTACTAAAAATGTAACTAAATGACCAACATGTAAGCTAGAACCTGTTGGATCTGTACCTAGATAAAATGTTATATTCCCGTTTTCTAATAAATCTCCTATTTTAGGATCAGTCGTGTCAAATAATAATTCTCTTTCTTTTAATTCATCAATAAATCGCATATAAAATCCCTCCATTAAAATTAAAAAAGTCCCTAGAAACATCTAAGGACGAAAAATTCGCGGTACCACCTTAGTTCTAGGATTTATTCCTAGCCCTCAATAAATTAAAATTCTCCGATAAGGTAATTCATTTCAATATATTTGTTTATTTGCACCAACCATAAACTCTCTTTAAAGTAATATATTAAAACTACTATTTATCATCTTAGAACTATAAACTTTCGCGTTTAATTATACTATGTGGTAAGACAATATGCAAGCTATCTACCTCTTCTTGACGCATCAATTTAGTAAGTAAACGCATAGCAACTGCCCCAATGTCATAAACTGGTGTATCAAGACAAGTTAATGTTGGTCTTGACAACAAAGCATATTTAGTATTTTGTAAACCAGCTACTGAAATATCTTCTGGTATCTTCCTACCATTTTTAATAGCTACATTCATGAAATTACAAGCTATACTATCCCTTACTGATATAGCACCATCAATCTTATTATTAGTAAAAAATTCTTGAAAATGAGCTGTACTAATAGATACATCACCACTAGTTCTAAAAATACGTGGTTCTAAATTAGCTTCCTTCATAGCTTTTATGTAGCCTTCTTCTTTTAAATCATTAGTAAAGTAATGTCTTACTGTAGAAAATAAATAAATATCCTTACGGCCTTTATCTATCATTTGTTTAGTAAGTTCATAAGTCCCTTTAACATAATCAACAATTACAGATGGTAATAAATTATCTCCAAAATTAACATTAGTTAAAACAGTAGGAATATTAGCATCATTAGCAAGTTTAACAACAATACTAATCTCTTCTTTGTTCAATTCCTCATTTAAAAATAAAATTCCATCTACTTGTTCTGCAACAATGTTGCGCATAGTATCTTCTAACTCAATATTAGAAGATGAAAATATCTTTACTTGATAGGCATACTTTTTAGCAACATCAATGATGCCACCTAACATTTGTGACACTGAAGCCCTTGTAATATCTGAAATTAAAACCCCAATTGTTGTAGATCTTCGAGATGCTAATCCTCTTGCTATAGCATTAGGTTTATAACCTAACTCTTTAATTACTTTTAATACTCTATCTCTAGTCTCAGGATTAACTTTCTCGGGATTATTCATAACTCTACTAACAGTTGCAAGTGAAACTTTAGCAGCTCCAGCTACATCATAAATTGTCGTATTAGCCATAATTAATCACCCCATTCTCCTAAATTCTATCACACTAGACATAAAACTTCAAGTGTAAACGATTACATTTTAAATAATTAAATTTAGAAATTTATAAAAAAGAAAGTTAAAAATAATTTAACTTCCTTGTAAAGTATAAACAGTTAAATAACGGCTGAATAAAAACAATTTCATAGTCTATCTTTTCCTTTGAAATTAATTATTAAACTAAAAATATCATTGTCCAAATCAGCACTAATATTATATCCTAATTTATCAATAATATCTCTAGCAATATCAAGCCCTAAACCCGTGCTATTTTCTTTATAATTAACTGTGAAAAACCTATCAAATATTTTACCTATTTTAACTTTATCTATTAATTTAGTATGGTTTTTAAAAATAACTTGTCTATTTTCAACCATAATTACTAAATCTGTATCTGCATATTTAATGATATTAGAAAATATATTATTAAATACTCTATTTAAAGCTTCTTTATTAGCCATTATATATAAAGAATCAACTTTAATATCAATACTAACTTTTAAATTTTTCTTAACAAAATTATTATAAAAAGATAGGACACTTTCCTTTAATAAATTTACAACATCTAACTTTTCTTTAACTAGATTAGTTTCTTCAATAATAACAAATCTGAATAAATCTTCTGTTAAATCCTTTAATTCATTAATTCTCCTCGTATAATATGTAGCTAGGTATCTAATACCTAAATCTATACTACATATTATACGAGGATTATAACAAATAAAAATAGTGTAAGACTATTAACCTACATTTTTGAAGGCCAATCCTACACTTTTAAGATACCATTTTCATAAATATAGAAAATATTCTTTTAATTCTAAATATATTAATAATTTCTTAACTTTTAAATGCTACTCTTAATGATGATTTAAGTTATGGATGCTTCGATTATAAAATATTAATAATTCTTTTTATTTATTCAAATATCTTATCTAATTCTTTTTTAAACTTGTTTTCTCTATTTTCTGTTATTCTTTCATAAACTTGTCTTGTAGTATTAATTGAACTATGACCTAGTTGTTTGGCTACTAATTTTATATCATTATAGTTTTCACAAACTATAGTTGCAAAACTATGTCTTAAAGAATGGCAAGTTAAATTATTTTTATTTAATAATTTGCCTTTAATTTTTAAATACTTATTTATCTTACTGTTAAAAACAAAACCATATTTTGAACATTTACTAACTCCATAAAATAAATATTCATTAATGTTATTACTTTCTATATATTCTCTAACAAATTCTAGTGCACATTTCGTTAAATAAACAAACCTATGTGTATTATTTTTAGTATGGTATTTAATTTTATTAACTTCTACTATTTTATTTATTCTAATAACTTGTTTACTAAAATCAATATCTTCTAATTTAATAGCCATAACTTCACTCACTCTTAATCCACCATAAAACATTAAAATTAAACTAACCCTAATAAAACTATCTTTATTTAAATCATCAATTAATACCATAAATTCTTCTTTATTAACTATATCTTTAATAACTATATTTTCCGGATTAACTTTAACACTATTAAAAATTTTATTAATCAAAGTGTATATAGAGTGCTCTATTCTATTGTTTAAATATAACCAACCAAAAAAATCTTTATAGATTCCAATAATATTATTCTTACTTTGATTTTTAATATCTAATCTAACTATAGATAAGAAAATATCATTAATACTTTTAATGTCTATATCTTCAACATATTTAATGATTTGATTTAGTTTATTTAAAATAGATTTAATATTTCTAATTGTACTATATTCACATTTTGTATTTTTAAATATTAAATATTCATTTATCAAATCACTAATTTTAACATTAATATTAAACATTAACATCCCTTTGTATTTTTCCTTCATTGTGACCTTATAATTGTTTGCTGATAAAACATCACTAAATCCATCCCTAACAACCTTAATTTTAAATCCATCTTTAGTTTTAACTTTAAAACTTACACTATACATTTTTTTAACTTTTTTAATCATACTATCTCCTTCTTTTATTATAATTGATCCAAATTATAATGGATTTAGCTTTACTATAACAAAAGATATCTTAATAGCAAGAGTAACTACATCA
>CALUXI010000024.1 GCA_944324705.1 uncultured Acholeplasmatales bacterium | reverse complement strand
TTCCCTCATTACTATTATACTATAATATTAGAAGTAAAAAAACTAAGAAATAACTCTCAGTTTTAGTATACGAAAAATAAAAGGCAAGTTCATATGACCATTGCCTTTTAGTATATTAAATTATAAGTTATCCAGGTATGATTTGATTTCATCAATGCCCTGATATTTATTGTCACCTATAATTATAGTAGGTGCCTTAGATATATTGTATTTATCTACTAATTCAATATTTTTTTCAGACTCAATTAGTTGATAGTTAATATTTCTTGTTTCTAGGATATTTTTAACTACTTTACAGTTAGGGCAAGTAGAAGTAGTGAATAATAATAAATCAGAATTTGTATTAGTTGGAATAGGTTTTTTGATTTCTTGTTTAAAATCAACTAAACCTTTTAAGATATTATTATCAAGTTTATATTCTTTACGTTCTTTAAATTCTTCCGCTTTACCGTCATTCCAGTTTTGAATAGGTCGGTAATAACCGGTAATTCTTGACCACACCTCGGTTTTTTGTCCACAAATAGGGCAGGTATAAACTTCACCATTTAAGTAACCATGGTTACTACAAATTGAATAAGTAGGTGAGATTGTATAATAAGGTAGGTGATAATTAGTAGCTATCTTTCTAACTAATGTCATAGCTGACTGCCATGATGGAAGTTTTTCACCTAAAAAAGCATGGAAAACAGTTCCTGATGTATATAGAGTTTGTAATTCATCTTCAATGTCAAGAGCAGTGAAAATATCATCAGTAAAACCAACAGGTAGATGAGAACTATTAGTATAATATGGAGTATTTCCATCTTTAGCCGCAGTAATGATATTAGGATATTTCTCTTTATCATGTTTTGCAAGTCTATAGGTTGTAGATTCAGCAGGTGTGGCTTCTAAATTATATAAATCACCATATTCTTCTTGATAAATTATTAATCTATCACGCATATGATTTAATACTTTTTTGGCGAATTCATAAGTTTCTTTATGAGTTAAATCAACTCTTAACCAATTAGCATTTAAACCAACTTCATTCATTCCTATTAAGCCAATAGTTGAAAAATGATTTTTAAAACTACCTAAATAACGCTTAGTATAAGGATATAAACCTTCATCCAATAATTTAGAAATAACATTTCTTTTAATTTTTAAAGAACGAGCAGCAATGTCCATCAACTTATCAAGGCGTTTAAAGAAATCCTCTTCATTACTAGCTAGATAAGCAATACGAGGGAGGTTAATAGTTACAACACCTACACTGCCAGTAGATTCCCCACTACCAAAATAGCCACCACTTTTCTTTCTTAATTCTCTTAAATCAAGTCTTAAACGACAACACATGGATCTAATATCAGAAGGAGACATATCACTATTTACATAGTTAGAAAAATAAGGTGTACCATATTTAGCAGTCATTTCAAACAACAACTTATTATTTTCAGTCTCTGACCAATCAAAATCTTTAGTAATTGAATAGGTAGGGATAGGATATTGGAAACCTCTACCATTTGCATCACCTTCTAACATTACTTCAATAAAGGCTTTATTAATCATATCCATTTCTTTTTTACAATCTTGATATTTAAAGTTTTGGGGCTTGCCACCTACAATAGTGTCTTGTAAAGCTAAGTCATTAGGAACAGTCCAATCAAGAGTAATGTTAGTAAAAGGAGCTTGAGTACCCCAACGACTTGGAGTATTGACACCATAAACAAATGACTCAATCGCATGTTTAACTTGATCATAACTTAAATTATCAATTTTAACAAATGGAGCTAAATAGGTATCAAAAGAAGAGAATGCTTGCGCGCCAGCCCATTCGTTTTGCATAATTCCTAAAAAATTAACCATTTGATTACATAAAGTATTTAAATGACGAGCGGGTTTTGAGGTCATTTTACCTTGTACTCCGCCAAGACCCTCAGTGATTAATTGTTTTAATGACCAACCTGCACAATAACCAGTTAACATAGATAAATCATGAATATGCATATCTCCAGATTTATGAGCATTAGCTATTTCTTCATCATATATTTCAGATAGCCAGTAATTAGCAGTAATTGCCCCACTATTACTTAATATAAGACCTCCGACAGAATAAGTTACAGTTGAGTTTTCTTTAACTCGCCAATCGGTAGCTTTAACATAACTATCAACTAAAGCTTTATAGTCTAACATAGTATTTTTAACATTTCTTATTTTTTCTCTTTGTTTACGATATAAGATATAGGATTTGGCTACTTCAGCATAACCTGTTTCAATTAATATTTTTTCAACACTATCTTGAATATCTTCTACATTAATTAAATTATCTTTTATTTTATTTTGAAATTGAGCTGTCACTTTTAAAGCTAATAATTCAATAATAGATTTATTATATAATGTGTTAGTTGCATCAAAAGCTTTACAAATAGCTATTTCTATTTTTTCTAAATTAAAACTAACAATTTTACCATCACGTTTTATAACTTGATACATATTAAATCCCCCTAATTTCTACATTTTTAATATATTTACTTAGAATATTTTTATATTTATTTAAAGTAACTATATCATGACTATTTAAATTTTTATTTATTACTTCATTACTGTTTTTGAAAGATTGTAAGAAGTATTTATCGGCTCCGTTAAGCCATAAACCAATGTTTTCGATATCTTTAGTATCATGATATTCTTTAACAATAGTAGTTCTAAATTCATAATCTACAACATTAGATTTTAATAAAGTTATTGATTTTTCAATATTAGTTAAATCTAGTTCCTTAAGACCACAAGTAGTAGCGTATTTTTCTTTACTATTTTTAATATCCATCGCTACATAATCAATTAATTTCAAATCAATTAATTCTTTAAGTTTATCATAATAATAACCATTAGTATCTAGTTTTACAAGAAGACCTAATTCTTTAACTTTAATAATAAAATCTTTTAGACCCGCTTGTAAGAGAGGTTCTCCCCCACTTATACATACTCCGTCTAAGATTTTTTTCCTTTCTTTTAAGAAACTTAAAATATCCTCTTCAGCTATTTCTTTTATTCCCTCCTTAATAAAGACTAAATCTCCATTATGGCAAAAAGGACAACAAAAATTACATCCACCCGTGAAAATAGTAGAAGCGAGCTTTCCTGGGTAATCTAGTAAAGTTGATTTTTGTAAGCCATAAAATTTTATTTGGTCTTTTTCTAAATTGATATTTAAATACTTACGTGCTCTATTAACTAATATTTTTTCTACTTTAAGAAAAGTTTTTAATTCTAAGATATCAATATCTTTACTTAGATAATCAAACCATTTTTTCTTAATTAAAAAAAGTTTAGCTAAAATATCTTGAGCCTTACTTGTTAAAAAAATCCCTTTTGATCTTTTATCTGTTTTAATTTCTTCGTAAACATAATTTAATTCTTCGAGTTTTTGAATGGCTTTACTAACAGTTCCTTTATCAAAACTACAAATTTTAGCTAAATCAATTAAAGAAATACCTTCGTTTTCTCTTAAAATAGTTAAAAAAGTAACTTGGCCTGCATTTAAATCAGTATCTGATAAAGCCAAGTCATAAAATTTATGCATAGAACGATTTAAAATAGAAAAGTCTAGGGAAATATTGTTATATTCCATATTATCCTCTTCTTTGTATTTATATTATTTAATAAATTAGTTGAATATTCAACTAATTATTATAATGAAAGTTATGAAAGTTAAAATTAATCTAATTATTTTTAAAAAAACTTATTAAAAATAGTATAATATAGTTAAACTGAATTTTAAGGAAAGGAGTATAAATTTAGGAATATTCCTAAATTTATGATGTAAAAGAAGATGTTTTATTTTATATTTAAAAAAATTTATTTTAGTATTAGAGATAGAATGAATTTAGATAATGAAAAAAGATATGATGATGCCAAGGCAATAAAAGGAATTAAAAAAAGCACATATAATTATAAAGATAATCTAAAATTTAATCTTTATGAGAGAGAAAATGCCGATGATAAAGAATTAATAATTGATATACATGGTGGGGGCTGGATTGCCGGAGACAGGGATTCTAATAATGCTTTTTGTATTTTTTTAGCAAATTCGGGATTTAAAGTTGTTAGTTTTGACTATTCTTTAATTGATAAATATACAATTAAGGAACAAATAGAAGATGTTTTTTATTTTATAAATTATTTAACAGCAAATAAAGGAAAATATAATTTAGATTTTAATAAAATATCTTTAACCGGAGATAGTGCTGGGGGACAATTAGCTTTATTATGTTATCAAATTAATAATAAAAAAGACTTACAGGTATTATTTGACCTTAAGCCTTTTGAATTAGATATTAAGTCTTTAATTTTAAATCATGCTGTGTGTTATTTAGATAAAGCTGCTAAATTAAGAAACAATTATTTATTAGGTAAGTTTGTGGCTATACCTGGTTTACTTAGAATGTTATATGGTAAACATTATAAAAAGAAAAGTTTATATCAAAAGACAGTTAACCCGTTAGTTTACCTTAGTAAAGAAGATAAGTTACCCCCAATTTTAATTATTTCTAGTTTAGGTGACGTAGATTATAGTTATCAAAGTGAAGAACTAGCATGTTTATTAAAAGTATTAGATAAAAAATATGATTTTTATTATGTAAATAAGAAAGAAGCTAAACATATTTTTAATATTAGTAATATTAATAGTGAAGAAAGTATTAAATGTAATAATTATTTAATTAAATTTATTAGAGAAAATTACTTAATTAAAAGTAAAATGTAATAAATTATAAAACTAATACTTAAAATTATTAATAAAGGATGAATATTTTCTTTAAACTTTTTTTCTTTGTTATAAGTAATTAAAGATATAATTGTTAAAGTAATAAAACTAAAACCAATACCATTAATAATAGAATAAGATAGAGGCATTAAAAAGATTGCGAAAAAAGCAGGAATTGCCTCTTTTATATTACTAAAATCAATGAGCTTTAAATCACCCAGACTAGAGATACCAATCATAATTAAAATGCTAGCTGTAACTTCAACGCCAATTAAATTTAAAAGTGGAGATAAGAACAAAGCTAAGATAAGTAAAAGAATTGTAATAATATTAGCAAGACCTGTTCTTGCCCCTTCTTTAACTCCGGTTGCTGTTTCGGCAAGGATACAAGATGGACTAGTACCTAAAAAACTAGAAGTGAAAAAACCTAAAGAATCAGCTAACATAACTCTGTTTAATTTTTTGTCATCATCTAAATTTAGATCTTCTTTAATTAGAATAATACTACCTAAGGAAGAAAATAAAGCCAAAAATGTTAAAGCGAAAATAGCTACAATAATATTTGGGATATTTTCAACATTAAAACTAGTAAAACCAGTAATAAAACCTGAGATATAAGGGGCTTCAGGAATAGAAAAAATACCGGTATAATTGATTGGTTCATTAAAAGCTAGTTTTAATAAGATAGATATAATTAAAGTTGAAATTAAAGTGATAATAATACTACCTTTAACATGTAAAATGGTTAAGATTATTATTAATATCAAGGAGATTAAAGCAGTTAGAGTAACAGGGTTATCAAAACTACCTAAAGTTATAATAGTAGAATCAGAAGGGACTAATAAAGTTGAGTTTTTAAGACCAACCATAGTTATAAATAAGGCAATCCCAATCCCGATAGCTTTAACTAAATAAGGAGGAATAACATTTAAGATCTTAAGTCTTAGTTTAGTAACAGTTAGGATTAAAAATAAAATAGCACTAAGTAAACTCAAAGCTAAACTTTCACTAAATGTAAAACCTAAATTTTGACAAACATTAATAGCTAAAACAGAGTTTAGACCCATTGCCGGAGCCATGACTAAAGGTTTATTAGCTACGATTGTCATAATTAAAGTTGAAACTATAGCACATAAAACAGTAGCGGTATATAACCCCTCTTTACTAACTTCATTATTAGCTATAATTTCGGGATTTAGGAATAAAACATAGAAGATTGAGAAAAAGCTAATTATTCCTCCTAGTATTTCTTTGCTGATTTTTGCATTATTTGCTTTTAATTTGAATATTTTATCTAACATATATTTTCACCACTTAGATTATAACAAAATTTAAAATAAAAGAATAGTGTTGTCAAAGAAGTTAATAATTAGTATAATTTAGGCCGGTGATTAACTATTAAATTAGCCTTATTATAGGAAAAGATCTACAGTGCATTTATATTATAACATCTTAGAATATTTGGATGATATAACCTATTAAATTTATAAGAAGGGAGAATTAATAAATATGGTATATTAACTCCATATTTATTATACGTGATTTTATGTTCAAACAATTTATTTCTTATTATAAACCATATAAATTAATCTTTAGTTTAGATATGTTAGCTTCTTTATTTATAGCTATTATTGGGATGATTTATCCGATTTTAACAAGAACAATGTTAAATGATTTTATTCCCAATTCTAAAATTAATTTATTAATCATTGGTGGTTTAAGTTTGTTATTTTTATATCTAATAAGAATGTATTTAAAATATTTTGTTCAATATTATGGTCATTGTATGGGCGTTAAAATGCAGGCAGATATGCGTAGAGATATGTTTAAAAAGCTTGAAAAGATGCCATTTTCCTTCTATGATGAACATGAAAGTGGTAAGATTATGTCAAGAATGGTAAATGATTTACAAGTGGTTTCCGAATTAGCTCATCATGGTCCGGAAAATATATTTATTTGTGGGTTTACTATTATAGGTAGTTTTATTTATTTAGCTACGATTGAATGGCGTTTAACTTTAATTATTTTTGCTTGTGTGCCAATTTTAGTTTTCATTTCTTTATTTATGCGTAAAAGAATGGATGAAGCTTTTACGGCTACTAGAGTAGAGACTGCAGTTATTAATGCTAATTTAGAATCATCTATATCAGGTATTAGGGTTACTAAAGCTTATAATAATGAAGAATTTGAAGAAAAGAAATTTGAAAAAGGTAATAGTAGTTTTGTTAAGGCTAGATCTAGAGCTTATAAAAGAATGGGAGAATTCGGAGCTTCAACAGCTTTTATAACGGATGTATTTAATGTTATTGTTTTATTAGTTGGTGGTATTTTTATTTATTATGGTTATATAAATTTTGCAGATTATAGTGCTTTTATTGTCTCTATTAATTTATTTATTACTCCTTTAACTACTTTGATAAATTTTGTAGAAACTTATCAAGATGGGGTAACCGGATTTAGAAGATTTAAAGAAATAATGGATTTAGATGAAGAAAAAGATTATAAAGAAGTTAGAAATTTAACTTTGACTGGCAATATTAAGTTTTCTAATGTATCTTTCAAATATAATTCTAGTGGAGACATTTTACAAGATTTTAGTCTTGATGTAAAAAAGGGACAAAAAGTAGCTTTAGTTGGTCCTTCGGGTGGCGGAAAGACTACAATATGCCATTTATTACCACATTTTTATGATTTAACTACAGGTGATATTTTATTTGATAACATTAGCATTAAAGAAATAGCTAATTATGATTTAAGACAAAATATTGGGATTGTTCAACAAGATGTATTTTTATTTAATGACACCATAATGGAAAACATAAGATATGGTAAATTAGATGCTAGTGATGAAGAGGTAATTAAAGCTGCTAAATTAGCTAGAATTGACGTAGATATTCTTAAAATGCCTAATGGTTATGATACAGTCATTGGGGAAAGAGGAGTCAAATTATCAGGTGGGCAAAAACAAAGATTAAGTATAGCCCGTGTTTTCTTAAAAGATCCAAGTATTTTAATTTTAGATGAGGCAACTTCAGCTTTAGATAATGCGACAGAGGTATTAATTGAAGAGGCTTTAGATGATTTGGCTAAAAATAGAACTACTATTGTTGTAGCGCATAGATTATCAACAATTTTTAATGCTGATTTAATATGTGTTATTGATCAAGGTAAATTAATTGAAAAAGGAAATCATGATGAACTTGTCAATTTAGGTGGTATTTATAAAAAACTTTATGAGTCAAGTGTAAAATAGGGTTGTAGTTTATGTTTTTACAGCCCCTTTTTATATTATTGTTAATAATTTATTTTGTTTAAAAACTTTTTATTATATAATAAAAGTAAAAAGAGGGATATTATGGATATTAAAGATTTAGCCAAAGAACCAAAAAATATAATTTGGGAAACTTTTTCTATTTTTTATGATGTAGATAAAATTGATTATTATTCTATAACTAGAAAAGAAATGATAAGCTTAATGTTTTCTAGTTATCAAAGTAATCCTAATAAGGTATATGAAATATTAAATGAAGACGAGTTAGAAATTTTAAAAGATGTTTTTGAAGGAAATATTGTAAAAAGTGATTATTGTGATTTTAGATTTTATGGCACTTATTTATTAATTTCAGATTCAGACACTACTAATTTCGTTATAGTAGATTCTTTAAAGGAAACTATTAAAAAAGGTTTAACAATATATCAAGCGAATAAAGAAGAAATTTCAAAAGCGAAGATTAAAGTTTATTTATTAGTTGGTTTATTAACAGCTTATGGGGCTTTGACTAAAAAAGAAATTAAATATTTATATAATTTATATTATAATGATTTTTCTGATGATTTATTTAATAATTTATATTTTAGAAGATATGCTAAAAAGAAAAAAGCTGGGGTTTTTGTATTAGATTATTTATCTAAGGAAGATGAATATAAACAGATATTAAAAACGCATACTATGCCTTTTAAAACTTTATATAGTAAGGAAAGTTTAATATCATTAGGTAAATATGGCTATGATAAAACTTTAAAAGAATTTGATATGATTAATAATAAAAAAATTAGGGAATTTTTTGCTAGGAAAAGAAAATTTATTTATCATTTAATTGGCCAAATATACCCCTATTCTATTTTGAGTTTTGGTTATGTAAAAGAGTATTTTGAAAATGATGAGCAATATAGATGTTTTAATCGTTTTATTTCAAAATCACCAAAATTCTTATTAAGTGATAATGATAATTCTATAGTAAGTAAGGAAGAAAAAGATTTATATCTTGATACTATTCCCGATTTTATTGAATATGCTTCTAAGAAATATGATATTATTATCGATAATGGTAATGTGCATCAAAGTTATCTTGAAGTAGTAGGAAGAGCTAAAGATGAGGATTTTAACATTATTGATGAATATATAAAAGAAAAAAATCTAAATGATAAGCAAATAACCTTATTAAAACAGTTTAAAAAAGGGCAAGATGGTGTTTTTATAGTAGCTAAACGTACAACTAATGGTTTAATTATGCTTGATAAGGAATACTCTTATTTAGTTAAAGAATTTGCTAGAACGATAATGAAAAAAACTTACCAATATGCATGTATGGACTATATTTTTCCTTATAATGGTAAGATTATTTCATGTGACTTTATGCTTGAATTACCAATCAAATTGCCAAGGCTTATTATAAATGAAGTTAAAGAAAGATTAGCAGTTGAAAATGTTTATGAAGATTTAAAGGAAAGAAAATATTTTGGCGAAGTAGAGTTATCTCCTTATTTTAGTGAACATTATATGTATGGAATAGATAAGTTTACTACCCAAGAGGAACTAGATTATTTTGTTTATTTATGGGATGAAGTTTTAAATGTTTGTGAGGAATATAAGATTACTAGTTTTGTTGATTTAGCAGATTTAATAGGTAATGTTGATATATATGATGTTTTAGGCCAATTTTGTGCAAAGGTAGATCATAGTGATGCTAGTTTAGATTATAGTAAGGCTATAAATGATTTTAAGGAACTTTTAAAATTAAGTATAGAACCGGTTTTAAAAATTAATATTTCTAATTTATTAGGTGTTTTATATTTTAAAGAAAATGATAGTGATTCAGCAGAACAAGTATTAACTAATGTCATTTTAGATTATCCGAATATTGTAGAACCTTATTTTAATTTGGTTCAGGGTAATTTGATTTATGGTAATAAAGAAAAAGCTTTATATTATTTTGATTTGTTAAAGAAAAATAAAAAAATTAAAAATAATAAAGAGGTTAAAAAATTAGAAAAAAAATTAACAGAAATTTAAAAAATAATTAAAAAAACATATTTATAGTGATATAATAAAGTGCTGTTAGCTTTGAGGTGACAAGTTGAAGAAAATTATTATTTTGTCTAATAATAACTTTAAACATAAACAATTGAGTTTAAAGGACTATAAAATAGAGTATTTAAATATTAATATTAATGATTTAAAAAATAGTTATTTAAAATTACAAGCTGATATTTTAATTATTAATAAAGAATATGTAGGCAATATGTTTAATGTTTTATCATTATTAGTTAGTGATAAGAACAAAATTATTATTTATATTGCTAAAAATATTGAATATGGACAAATTTATAATATATTACTTGAACCTAATTTTATTTTATTAAAGGAAGATAATTTATCTTCTTTAGAAAGCTTAGTTGAGTATGCTACTAAAATTTATAGTGAGTATTTGCTATTAAAGAAAAAAATAAAAATGTTAGAAGATAACATTAAAGAAAAAGAATTAATTAATAATGCTAAATTAAAATTAATGAAAGATAAAGGCCTTAGTGAGAATGAAGCCCATAAATATATAATTGAAGTAGCAATGAAAAAGAGGATTAAAAAGAGTGAATTAGCTAAACTTATAATAGGAGGAAGATTTTATGATTGCTAAAACACGAGCAATTAGTGATGTTTTAAATATGACTACATCACTACCAACCATTCATTTTACAAATCCTAAAAAAATATATGTTTCTGTTACTAATGCAAGATGTAAGAGTGCAGAGGTATATGTTAAGCCTGGAGATAAGGTTAAAATAGGTACAGTTATTGGTAAAAGAAATGGTGGTTATTTTGAACAAAATATGCATTCAACTGTTAGTGGGACAGTTCTAGGAATCGTCAAAAAATGGCACAGAACTGGGAAAATGGTTGATTTTATTGAAATTGAAAATGACTTTAAAGATGATTATGAACCAACTATTTATGAAAGAACAGATGAAGAAATAAGTAGTTATACTAGAGAAGATTATATAGAAAGAGTAAAAAATAATTCTTTGATCGGTTTAGGTGGTTCTACTTTCCCGACTTATATTAAATTACAAAGCTGTTTAGATAAGGAAATAGATACTTTAATTATTAATGGTGTTGAATGTGAACCATATTTAACAACTGATCATAGAATCTTACTTGAGCATCCTAATAAAATCTTTGAAGGTATTAAATATTTACGTAATGCTACAGGAGCTAAAAAAGTCTATATTTGTTTTAAGAAAAAGTATGATGATTTATATCAAGTATTATCAGAAGTTAAAAAAAGACACATGGACTTACCTATTGAGATAAAAAGAGTGGAAAACTTTTATCCTCAAGGCTGGGAAGTAGCATTAATTAAAACAGTAACTGGCAAAGTTATTCCTAGTGGTGATTTACCACAAAATCATGGGGTCGTATGTTTTAATGCTTCAACTGCTTTTGGAATGTATAGAGCAATTAGACTTAATATGCCAGTTATTGAACGTAACTTCACTTTAACTGGGGATGGTATTAAATATCCTTCTAATATAAGAATGAGAATTGGTACTCCTTTATCTGATTTATTAGAATTATGTGGTGGTTACATTTCTGATAAACCAAAGGTATTAATTATGGGTGGACCAATGATGGGAGCTTGTTTGTTAAAGGATGATGCTGTATGTAGTATGTCTTGTACATCAGCTATAGTCTTAGAAGATAAGGAATATAAAGAAGAACCTTGTATTCGTTGTGCCTCTTGTGTTTATAGTTGTCCTTGTGATTTACAACCAGTTTTAATTATGAAGGCCGTTAAAGTTAAAGATATAGAGGCCTTAAAGAAATTACATGTTGATAAATGTATTGAATGTGGTATGTGTGGTTATACATGCACTTCAAAAATAAACTTGACTGATTATATGCGTCAAGCAAAAAAACTTGTTAAGTAGGGTGAAATATATGATATTTAAAAGAGAAACTAGTCCTTTTATTAGAAAAAATGTTTCTGTTAAAAGAATGATGCTAGATGTTATTATAGCTTTAGTCCCTATCGTTCTTTTTGCAAGTATTCAAAATGGTTGGAAAGGTATATATGTTATTTTAACGGCAGTAATAACTATGTTGTTAGCTGAGTTTGTAGCAGTAGCCTTAATGAAATGGCCAGAGGGTATGTTAAGAAGAGAAATATTTACTAAGGAAGGATTTAAAAAGATTGTTAGTAATTTTAATATTAATAACATTTTTTGTCCAATTATTTCAGCTTTAATCTTTTCATTACTATTACCGGCTGCAACTCCAGTTTATGTTGTAATTGTAGGATCATTAGTTGGTATAATTTTTGGTAAATTAGTTTTTGGCCCTTATGGTGGTAACATTTTTAATCCAGCAGCTGTTGGTTTTGTCTTTGTATTAATTTGTTTTAGCAGTCAATTAGATGCAGCTAGAATAACTGCTACTGGGGTTATCAGACCTGATTTAATTGAAGATGGGGTTATTGCTGGTGGTACTCCACTTGGTCAAATTAAAGACAATTTAGGTAATTTTGGTGAAGCTTTAGGTACTTATTCTATAAAGGATTTATTATTAGGTAATATTCCTGGAGCTATGGGTGAAGTTTGTTCTTTATTAATTATAATTGCTTTCATATATCTAGCTATTAGAAGAGCAATAGATGTAAGAGCAACTATTGGTATGATTTTAGGTTTTGGTTTAGTAACATTAAGTGTTGGTATTACTCTATATTGCATTAATGGTACTAATGTTTTAGATTTCTTATTATATGAAATATTAGCTGGTGGTTTATTATTTGGGGCAGTATTTATGATAACTGATCCAGTGACAAGTCCAGTTACTAAGTTTGGTAGATTATTCTTTGGGGTGTTTGCTGGTCTAATGGTAGCGTTAATTAGATTTATTGGTGGCTATCCTGAAGGTACAGCTTTTGCTATTTTATTTGCCAATATGATTGCCTCAGCTTTAGATTATTTCATGCAAGGCAAGAAAAATAGTTATTCGTGGATTCAACTTGGAGTTACTTTTGTTGTAATTGTTTGTATTTCTTTAATTGTTTGTTATACAGTAGCAGGTAGAACTCCAATGCCTGAGGTAACCACTTATATAGGAGGTCTATTAAAATGAAGTATTTAAAGATCACCTTAATATTATTTGGGATTTGTTTAGTTTGTGCTTTAGCTACAGCTGGTGTAAATATGTTTACAGCACCTAAAATAGCTGAATACAAAGAAGAACAAAAAATGGCAGCATATTTAGAATTATTCCCAGAAATGTCTGCAAGTAATTCAGAATTTATTACGGACACCAATGAGTTTGGTTCAAGTTATGTTAAAGAAAAATGTATTGTTAAAGATGCTAATAGTAATAATCTAGGTTATGGTTTCCAAGTTAGTGGAGCTAATAATTTTGGTACTATTACTTTAGTAGTAGCTTTAGATACAGAGGGAAATTTACTTAGAGTTAAAGTTACCGAAAATGGTCAAACTAAACTAGCAAGTGAATTGACATCTTGGGCAGAAGGGTTTAGTAGTGGTATGACAGCTAATGATGTAGCTAATATAGCTATTGTAAGTGGAGCTACATATGGTTCTAATTTGGTTAAAAACTTATTAGCAGCAGCTTTTGCTGAAGCTGGTATTATGTCACCTACTCAAGAATTATTAGTTGGTATTTTTGGAGATAGTGTTGATATGGGTCAAACTGTTGAAGATACACAATTCATTTATGCTCAACAAGTTAAAGTTGGTTATGAAGTTAAAGATTCTGCTGGTACAGTTTTAGGTTATTATTATGAAGTTAATGTTACTAATAAATTTGGTAATATCAATTTAGGTGTAGCCTTAAATAATGATTATACTTTAAAACAAGTAAAAGCTATTGAAATTGTACAAAAACCATATGGAGAAGTAGATACAAATGAAATTACTTCAGAATATGTTGGTGGTATGACTGCAAACTCAAGCTATGATGATATTAATAATTTAACTCCAGTTGCGGGGGCTACATATTCAACAACAAGTGCTAAAGTAGCTATTTTAGTAGCTATGAAAGAAGCACAAAATACATTTGATGAAACTTTAGCTTTAAGAATAATGTTTAATAAAGATTATGCAAGCACAAGTGATTTAAAAGCTAGCGTTAGTGGTGTTGATAAATATCAAGATGTATTAAATGCTGAAAGCACATCAATTGGTAAAGCTGTAACAGTAGCTGGTTCTAACGATTATGGTAATATTAAATTATATGTTGGTATTAGTAGTAGTAATACTTTAGCTGGTATATTTATTTTAGAAAATGGTCAAACAGCAGGTAGAGCTGATTCATTAACTGACTTCATTCCACAATTTACAACAGGTATGACAGGTGAAGAAGCAGTTGGTGTAGATGGTGTTGCTGGTGCTACTTTTGCATCTAATACGGCTAAAGATTTAATTGCCACAGCCTTTGAACAAGTAACAGGTGAAAGACCTCAAGCTGGTTATGATAAATATTATACTAATGCATTTGCTAATGTCGATTTAAGTCAAAGTACAGATATTACTGAATTCAAGAGTGAGAGTGTAGAAGAAGGTAAATTATTAAAAGATAGTTCAGGAAACGAACTTGGTTATGCTTTTGTTGTAACTAGTAAAAATGAACTTAATGGTGTATTGACATTAATGGTAGCTGTTAATAATAATGGAACTCTAGCTAATGTTCAAGATATACAAAATGCTCAAACAGGTACTGCATCAGGTTTATTAGATGATTATCATAATAATTTCACTGATGGTATGAGTTCTTCAGATATTGATGGTGTTGCAAATGTCGCAGGTGCTACAGTTGGTTCTAACCAATACAAGCAACTAGTGAAAGATGCTTTAAGTGAAGTAGTAAGTTATACTTCTTACTATGAAGAAGCATTTGGCGCAAATGCTACATTTGAACAAATTGCTGATTTAAATAGAGATGAAATAATACAAGGTATTACAGCTAAAGATTCTACAGGTAAAGTTTTAGGTTATGCTTATATTATTCGTCTTGAAAATGTTTATGGTTATAATGTTGTATGTATTGCCTTAGATAAAGATGGTAAATTTAAGGATGCTATTGATGTTGAAAATAATCACTCTAATTTAGATGAAACAATGAATGAATATGGTGAAACTGTATTTAAACCAGGATTAAGTTTTGATGATGTTACTAACATTGATTATAATCCTACTGATGATCCTGAGGCTCATGGTTCATATACAATTGAAACATTAAGATTAGCTATTTTAATTGCTATGGATGCTAATGGAAATGATTTGTCTGAAAGTGTAACTGACGAATTGTATATTAAACAATTATTTAATAATGCAGTTATGACAAGAACGGTAAAATTAGAATCAGTTGTTAACAATCCAACTATTACTAAAGCTTATGAAGTTCATGGTACAAGTAATTACGTTAATGATTCAATTATTGGTTATGTATATTTCTTAACTGTTGAAAATGAAGATATAGTAATGAGTTTAGTAGTTGGTGTTGATGCAAATCACAATTATGTTGGTTCAATTATGACTAATTATGAAACTAAAGTAAGTATTAATATTAGTGGTTCATTCAGCGATACATTACAAGGCAGAGTAGTGACTTATTTAGATTCATTTAAAGGTATGAGTGATAGTGATATTCAAATGACCAATCTACCTTCAGGTATGAGTTATGCTGCTCAACTTGTAAAATATGCTTTAAGATTATGTATAGCTGAATCTAATGCTAAGACTTTTGCAAAACTAGATTTATATAATGATTCACAAATTTATTTAAATGCTATTCCTAATTTAGATATTACAAATATTAAGAAAGTTTATGATGAAAAAGAATTCCTATATTCAGAAACAATTTCTGGTATTGAATTAATAGATGGTAGTAAAGCTTTCATCATTAATAGAATGGATGTTTACTCTCACAATTATGTATTAGTTTATTTAGATGCTGATAATAAACTAATCAGTGTATATGATGTAGAAAATAATCATGGTTCAATTTCAGGAGTAACTAATTTCTTCCCAGCAGGTATGGAAGAAAATGATATTTATGATATCAGTTATAATCCTAATAATGACCCAGAAGCTCATAGTTCATATACTGTTGAAATGACTAGACTTGCTATTTTAATTGCTATGGCTGAAGCTAAAGGAACAGCTACTAATACTACAAGTATTGAAATGGCAATTAAAGAATTATTCCCATTTGCTATTTATACAAGAGGAGAAGAAATTGAAGCAACTAATACAAGTATTACCTTTGCTATGCAAGTTAAAGGTGTAAATAATTACGTGGCTGGTAAAAATTTAGGTCAAGCTTATGTAATTAATGACATCTTATTTGGAGTAGATAATTTAGGAACTTATATTGGTTATGTGGCATTAAAAGACATTACAGGAACAGAAGAAGAAAAATTCTACAATAGTATTGAAGTCGGAACTACATTAGCTGATATTGAAAGTTTAACTGGTGATGAAACTGCTAAAAATAATGTTCTAGCTGTTTTAGAAGAAGCTAGATTACATTCAAATTTAACTGAATGTGATAACTTAATACTAGAAGCTTTCCCAAGTTTTGTTCCATCTGAATCTATGCTAAAGCCAAGTGATGAAATCTATAATAAAGAGGATGTCTTAAAAGCTGTAGATGTTAAAGATGTTAATAATACTACAATAGGTTATGCTTATATTATTAGACTTGAAAATGCTTATGGTTATAATATAGTATGTATTGCCTTAGATAAAGATGGTAAATTTGTTGATGCAATGGATGTTGAAAATAACCATTCAAATGTTGATGATACTATGGAAAGTAATAAAGATTACTTTAAACCAGGTATGACAGCAGAAGAAATTAGTGCAATAACTTGGAATCCAGGAAATGACCCGGAAGCTCATGGCTCATTCAGTGTTGAAACAGTTAGACTTGCTATCTTAATTGCAATGCAAGAATATAACCCAACGACTATTAATAATAGTTTATACGAATCAACTGCTAAGAAAGTATTCCCTAATATGGTAGCTACTAGATCAGGAGTATTAGAAAAATTTGATGATCCTAGTATATTATTTGGTTATAAAGTTTTAGGTACTGCTAATTATCAAAATGGTGCTGATTTAGGTTACTTCTTAGTAGTAACAGGAGAAAATGACTATGGTGTGATTACTCTAGGTGTTGGTATTGATACTGAAGGTAAATTAGTAGGTATCTCTATCATTGAAAATGGTCAAACAGGTGGTAGGGCTACCCAAATAGCCGAATATGTAACTCAATTTACAGTAGGTATGACCGCTGATGAAGTATCTAATGTTCCAGTTCATACTGGTGCTACTTATGGTTCAAATTTAGTCAAAGATTTATTAGCAAAAGCATTTAGTGCTAGTGAAACTCTAAAAGGAGGTAATAACTAATGAAGGAAAAAGTTAATCAAGCTAAGAACTTTGTTAAAGGTATAATAGTTGAAAACCCAGTGTTAGTTGGTTTGCTAGGGTGTTGTCCTACTCTAGCAACCACAACTTCAATTGAATCAGCAATTGGGATGTCAATATTATTCTTATTAGTATTAATTGGTTCAAACGTTTTAATTTCTTTATTAAGAAATATAATTCCGGCCGAAGTTAAAATTCCCGCTTACATTGTTATTATTGCGACTTTCGTTACAATAGTTAAAATGCTTTGTGAAGCCTTCTTACCTGAGTTATATTCAACTCTTGGTGTATTTATTTCCTTAATTGTTGTTAACTGTATTATCTTAGGAAGAGCTGAGGCATATGCTAGTAAAAATGGTCCTTTATCAAGTTTAGTAGATGCTCTTGGTATGTCAGTTGGTTTTGCGATGGCATTATTAATTATGGCAGTAATAAGAGAATTTATTGGTACAGGTGGCTTTAGTTTTGGTAAAATATTTACATTTATTCCTGAAGTTTCTTGGACACCACTTGCCACATATAAAATTGATATGTTTGTTCAATCTCCAGGTGGTTTCTTAACACTAGGATGTGTTTTAGCAGTTATTCAATATCATAAAAATCATAAAGCTGAAAAAGCAATTCGAGCAGAAAAAGCTAGAATAGAAGAATTAAAGAAAGCAAAACTTGCTAAAATGCAAGCAGAACAACAAACACAAGCAAAGGAGGTAGCATAGTATGTTTTTAGCATTTATTTTAGGTATTGTTAATGCAATGTTAATCAATAACGTTACATTATCAAGATTCTATGGTATCTGTCCTTTTCTTGGGGTATCTAAAAAACCTTCATCAGCAATAGGTATGGGTGCTGCGGTAGTATTCGTTATTGTTATTGCAGCTGCTGTATGTTGGCCAATCTATAATTATGTTTTAGTTCCTGCTAATATAGCATTTATGGACACTTTAGTTTATATTTTAGTTATTGCTTCTCTAGTTCAACTTGTTGAAATGGTTATTAAAAAATATAGTCCAGGATTATATAGTGCTTTAGGTGTGTATTTACCACTTATTACTACAAATTGTGCGGTTCTTGGGGTTGCACAAGAAAATAGTAATAATGCTTATGATTTCTTAACTTCAATGGGTAATGCAATTGGTACATCTTTAGGTTTTGCTTTAGTAATTTTCTTATTCTCAACAATTAGAATTAGAATGGAATCTTCAAATATTCCTAAGGCATTTAAAGGAATTCCAATCGCATTAATTACAGCCTTTATTATGGCTTTAGCTTTTATGGGAATTAAAGGAATGATTCAATAGTGTTACCTTTAATTATAGCAATTATTGTAATAGTCCTATTAATTGGTTTGTTCTTTGTGACTTTTGTGATTAACAAAAAGACACCAGTTCCACCAGAATGTAAGGACTTATCTGATAGTTTGAAGTGTGAAAGTTGTACGGAAGCAAGTTGTGCGTTAAATAAAATTCACACAGAAATACGAAAGGAAGAAAAATAAAATGGAAATTTTATGGGCTGTTTTAGTTTTAGCAGGCTTAGGTGCTATCTTTGGTTTTGGTTTAGCTTTTGCTGCTAAGATATTCTATGTTAAAGAAGATACAAGAGTAACAGATATTACGGCAATTTTACCTAATGCTAATTGTGGAGCTTGTGGTTTCCCAGGCTGTCAAGGTTATGCTAATGCAATTGTAAAAGGTGATACTAAGAATTTAGATTTATGTAAACCAGGTGCAAAAGCTGGCGTAGCTACTAAAATTAAAGAATATTTAGCTGAGCATCCAGCAGATAGTAAATAATAGGGTAGGAGATTTTCCCCACCCTTTATTTTTTCTAGTATTAAGCTTTATTTAATGGTATAATGACATAAAATTGGAGGTGTTAATTATGGTTTTAGATAGGGAAAAAATCTTAAATTTGTTACAACAAAAAGAATCTGTAACCTTAGAATTTAAAACATGTACTAAAAAAATAAGTAATAGTGTATATGAAACAGTATGTGCCTTTCTTAACACAATTGGTGGTTATATATTTTTAGGTGTTGAAGATAATGGGAATATTGTAGGAGTTAATGAAGAATTTGTTAAAGATTTAAGAGTTGACTTTTCTAACACTTTAAATAGTCAAGATAAACTAGATCCTCCTATGCCAATTATGTTAAATGAGGCTTATATTGATGGTAAGATAATATTATATGCCTATATTGCAGAAAGTTCAGAGATTCACCAATTAAATAGAAAAATATATTATAGATCTAATGAAGGAGATAGAGATATAACTAAGAACAGAATAATGGTTAAAAAGTTATATAATCGTAAGTCAAATTATACATCAGATTCTATAGTGTACCCAAATTTAAAAATTGATGACTTTGATGAAAATACAATTACTTTCTTTAAAACTCATTTACCTATGAATCATCCTTTTAAAGATTTAGATAATGAAACAATATTGAAGCAAGATATGTTTTATAAAACTGATGAACTTACAGGTAGGATGGGTTATACAAGATCAGCATTACTATTATTTGGTAAATCAATAGTTATATCTAATTTATTACCTTGGTATAGAGTAGATATTTTAAAAAGAATTAATGATATAATTAGATATGATGATAGGTTTATTAGTGAAAATAATTTAATTAAAGCTTATACTGAAGTTATTAACTATCTTTGCAAGAATGTTGATAAGCCATTCTTTTTAAAAGAATTTAGGACTTATGATGCAGTATCTGACTTAATCAGAGAAATAGTATCTAATATTTTAATTCATAGAGATTATGTTTCTCCTGAACCGACAAGAATATATATTTATAAAGATAGGTTGGAATTTATAAATCCTAATGTTCCACTTACATATTCCGAGGTTAATTTAAATAACTATATGCCAATGTCTAAAAATTTAACTATTTCTAAAGTTTTTAGATTAATTAAATATGCTGATGAAATTGGTTCTGGTTTTATTAAAATTAATGACATATGTAAGAACTATTTAAAAACTACACCTATGATATTTGATGATGAATATTTTAAAATTCAAATATTCTTAAAAGAAAGTAATATTTTAAATAATGATAATTTAAAAGAAGAACTTAATTTATCTAGTGAAGAGAAAATATTAAATTATATTAAACTAAATGGTAAGATTACTAATGAAGAATGTAGAAAACTATTAGATATTGAAAGAGCCAGAGTAAAACAATTATTTGCTAAACTGGTTAAGGAAAATAAAATAAAAAAAGAAGGAAATGGTCCTTCAACTTATTATGTCTTACATAATTAGATTTTATCACAGATAAAATCGGCTACTATCGGCTACTATCGGCTACTATCGGCTACTATCGGCTACTATCGGCTACTATCGGCTACTATCGGCT
>CALUXI010000023.1 GCA_944324705.1 uncultured Acholeplasmatales bacterium | reverse complement strand
AATAAAGAAAAAAGTGAGAAAATATACGCATTTTAGCATTTTTCTCACTTTATAGCATAACAACTGTAAAACTCAGGGAAGAAAGAAATCAAATTACATTAAATCAAGGCCAGAACAAGTTGGACAAAACATATTACATAGAGAATTTAAAGCACTATGGACTAATCAAAAATGGTGTACTGACGTCACCGAATTTAAAGTTCCTAGTCAAAAACAAAAACTTTATTTATCAGCTATCCTAGATTTATATGATAAGCGAATTGTTTCTTATGTTATAAGTCATTTTAATAACAATAAATTGGTATTTGATACATTTGATAAAGCTATCAAATTAAATCCAAATGCTAGACCAATATTCCATAGTGATAGAGGATTTCAATATACATCTAAACAATTTAAATTTAAGTTGGATCAAGTAGGGATGATTCAATCAATGTCTAGAGTTGGTAAGTGTATTGATAATGGTCCTATGGAAGCCTTTTGGGGGACATTAAAATCAGAAATGTTTTATGGCATCAAATATGAAGATGAAAAAGCATTAATAAAAGCAATAGAAAACTATATAGACTTTTATAATAATAAGAGGTTTCAAGCAAATTTAAAAGGCATGACTCCTAATCAATTTAGAAATCATGCCAATTCAAATTTATTACCTTTAGTTATTTAATTATTTTTAAACTTTAGACTGTCTACTTGACAGAACTCAGTTCAATTTTCTGCACCCCTTTTTATTTATACAATTAAAAAAGAAACTAATATTAAAATAATCAAAAATAGATAATTAAGACCTAAAAATAAACCTAAGTATTTTTTAGTGTGACCCGGATTAACTTGACGATAGAAATTAAGGGTTATTAAACTAGCTAAACTAGCAATTGGAGTTCCTAAACCACCAATATTTACTCCAATTAATAAACTAGGATAATTAGTAGTAAATTTAGACAATAAGATAGCTGATGGCACATTACTAATAATTTGACATGATAAGGTACTAAATAAAAGAACTGATTTATTTAATAAATTTTCAAATAGTAATCTTACACTTTCTATTCTTGCCATATTACCAGAAAAAATAAAGAAAGCCACAAAAGTTAATAATAATCCATAATCAACACTTAAAAATGATTTATAATCAGTAAATAATAAAATTAAAATAACAGCAATCAAAGAATAATAAAAAGGAAATACATCAAAGACGATTAAAATAGCTAAAATAAAGGCTATAGAATAAAAGACAACCTTAATTTTAGGGGGAGTTTTCAGATTTTTATATTCGACATTGATAGGATCTTTTTTAATAAAAAATAAAGATATGATGATTAATATGAGAGAAACTAAAAAAGGAATAGTCATAATTTTTAAAAATTCTAAAATTTCTATATTAAAATAAGAATAAATATATAAATTTTGAGGATTACCAAAAGGAGTAAGCATACCACCTAAATTAGCAGCTATATTTTGCATAATAAAGGTAAAAGCATAATATTCTTTTTTGTTACAACTAGATAAAACAAAATAACCTAAAGGTAAAAAAGTAACTAAAGCCATATCATTAGCCATAATCATAGAACCAAAATAGGTAATAAAAATTAAAGCAGCAATGGTATTTCTAATGTTTTTAAACTTTTTAACTATTAAATCAGCTAAATAAGAAAAAAAAGAAATGTTTTTAAAAGCACTTATGACAGCTAAAGTACAAAATAAACAACTTAAAGTATTTAAATTAAAATAACCTATATATTCCTTATCAAAAGGAACAAAAAAACAAGTAATGGTAGCTAAGATAATAGCTATCAATAAAACAAAATTCTTTTTAATAAAATTAATAAATGTAGTATTCATTATTATTTCTCCTAAACCCTTATAATTATAGTCCAAAAATATTATTTTACAATATGAAAATATATGTATTTCTCCAAAACAAAGCGAAAATTTACAATTTTTTGTAAGAAAAATAAAAAAATATAACTTAATACTTGTATTCTTAAAAAAGATGTGATAATATAATGTCGTCCCGAAATGGGACGGAAAAAAATCTATCACTCTCCCTTAATAAAATGATAGATATCTTTTTCATAAGCAAACTATAACTCTCCCAGATAAAGGACAACTTTTTAAATAAGGTTGTCCTTTATCACATTTATAGGGTATAATTAGTACGAGGTGAAAAAATAATGTATAAAATAGCTATAGTAGAAGATGAAAAGAATCTAGCAAGCTTAATCGGAAAGTATTTAAGTAATGAAAATTATGAATACACTATATATTATAATGGGGAAGACGCCTTAAAAGGAATTAATCGTAATTATGATTTATGGATTTTAGATATTATGTTACCAGGAAATATTTCAGGTTATGATTTAATTAAAAAAATAAAAGAAGTAAATAACATAGTTCCTATTATTTTTACTTCAGCTAGAGATCAAGATATTGATAAGATCATGGGTCTAGAATTGGGTTCAGATGATTATTTAGCTAAACCCTATAATATGCGAGAATTAGTTTTAAGAATTAAAAAAATATTAGATCGTACTTATAAGAAAGACAATAGTAATATTATTAAATATAATGAATATGATATTGATGTAGATAAAAGAAGAGTATCTTTAAACAGTGGTGAAATAATTATTTTAACCTCTAAAGAATATGATTTATTATGTTTTTTATTAGAAAATAAGAATAAAGCCTTATCACGCGAACAAATTATTGAACATGTTTGGGGTAATGAATATTATGGCAGTGACCGAGTTGTTGATGATTTACTAAGAAGACTTAGAGGTAAAATGCCAAATATTAATGTTGAGACCATTTATGGTTATGGGTATCGTTTATTATGGTAGAAAAAAATGTTAAAAGAAGTATCTCTGCTAAGATATTTTTAACTTTATTTTCAAGTATTATATTGTTATTTTTCCTAATATTATTAATAATGGTTTTAGCTTTAAAGAATTTGGCTACTAAAGAGTCATATTATCGTCTTAATAATTATGTTAATATTTCAGCACCTTTATGGTTAGAGGGTAAAAAAGTAGATAAAAACATTATGGTTTTTGATAGAGAAAACGCATTAGTAAATTTAGGTATCATTCAAGGTAAGTATGTAAATGATACTTTAGTTATTTATGATCAAGAATTAATTCAAATAGATGAAAATTTATTATCAAATAATGATTTAAATACTTTTTTAGGTCAAGTTAAAGTTGGAAATAATGTTTTTGAAAGTTCTAAAGGAGACATTTTTTATTCTTGTTCAATTGATGTGGTTAGTCAAAATTTTATTATATTTTTAATAGATGATACATATCAGACCTATTTTATAAAAAATATAGTTTTAAATATTGTTATAGTATTGACACTATCTTTAATTTTATTAGGTCTTGTTACTTCACTTTGGGTATCTAGATTAGTTAAAAGAATTAAAAATTTACAAGTACATATTACATCAATGCATAAAGAAAAGTATGAAAAACCATATTTAGATACTGGTGATGATGAAATAAGAGAATTATCAGAAAGTATTGAAAAATTAAGGGTTGAAATTAAAAATAATGAAACCACTAAGCGAGAAATGTTACAAAATGTTAGCCATGATTTTAAAACGCCAATTGCGGTAATAAAAAATTATGCAGAAGCTATTGTTGATGGGGTTATTGATAGTTCGGAAGCTGAAATAATAGTTAAGCAATCAGATTTATTAAAAAGTAAAGTTAATCAATTATTACAATATAATCGATTAGAATATTTAAGTAAGGATAAACCTTTTGAAAAAGTTAATATGAAAGATGTAGTTACAGAAGTTGTTAATAATAATAAATTAAATAATAATATTAATTTTATTTTAAATTTAGAAGATTGTATATTTGAAGGATATAGAGAAAACTTTGTTACTATTGTTGAAAATATAGTTGATAATGCTTTGAGATATGCTAAAACAACGATTAAAATAACAACAAAAACAAATAAAATGACAATTTATAATGATGGAGAACCAATAGAAGATAAATTCTTAAACACAACTTTTAAACCGTATGAAAAAGGATCAAAAGGTGTTTTTGGTTTAGGTATGTCAATTGTTCAAAAAACCGTAGATTTTTTCAATTTAAAATTAAAAGTATATAATGAAAATACAGGTGGAGTATCATTTGTGATTTCTAAAGAAAAAGAAGGTCTATAGATCAAAAGATTTATAGATCTTTTTTAATAAAAAAACATTCTACCAAACGATAGAATGTCTATAATATTACTTTACTAATTCACCGTAAATTACACCAGATAAGCAACCAGCATTTGATTCATCTGTATCAATATGCATAGCTAAAGCATAATTTTTAGAAACTCTAACTACAGTGTCTTCAAATACTAATTTACGACCAGTTTCATTAACTACTCTAACAGCTACGATGTCACCATTATTAACACCAAATTCAGCAGCATCTTCAGGAGTCATATGAACATGACGTTTAGCAACGATAACGCCTTCAGCTAATTCAACTTCTCCACAAGGACCAACTAACTTACAGCCAGCGCTGTCTTTAACATCACCAGATTCTCTAATAGGAGCAGTAACGCCAATTGTACGACAATCAGTGAAAGATAATTCTACTTGGTCATGATTTCTTTCAGGTCCTAAAATTGAACAATTTAATTCACCTTTAGGTCCTACAACCTTAACTTTTTGGTTTGAAGCAAATTGACCAGGTTGAGATAACATTTTTTTAACTTCTAATTTAGCTTCAGGTCCGAATAAAACCTTTAATGTTTCAGGTGTGACATGTACATGTCTAGCACTAGTTTCAATTAAAATTTGTTTCATGATATTTTCCTTCCTTTTCTTTAAAATTATAGCACTTTTTTAAAAGTAGTAAAAGACCCCTTTAGTAACTTTATTTTATAAAAGATATTTAATATTACTTGCTATTTTCATTTTTTATTTATAAAATGAAATGAGGTTTTAAAATGTTTAAAGAATTAAAAAGAACGAAAGTATTTAGAGATCCTTTGTATGGATATGTAGAAGTAAAATATGAAGTTATAGAAAAACTTATTGATAGTAAAGAAGTTCAAAGATTAAGAAGAATCAGACAATTAAGTGGAGTTAATATGGTTTTTCAAACAGCTGAACATTCAAGATTTTGCCATGCTTTAGGAACCTATCAAGTAGCAAATTTAGTTTTGTCCCATGTTGAAGGGGCTAGTTTATTAACTCCTTATGAACAAATACTATTTTTAATTAGTGCTTTATTGCATGATATAGGTCATGGTCCTTATTCGCATGCTTTTGAAAATATTTTAGATGTTAGACATGAAGAAATGTCAGCTAGAATTATTACTTACCCTAATTCAGATATTTATAAAATATTAGTTAATCATCAAATTAATCCTAATGATGTTGCTGATATAATTCGTAAAAAGTCAAAATATAAAGTAGTAGAGAAATTAATTTCTAGTCAACTTGATGTTGATAGATTAGATTATTTAGCTCGTGATGCTTATTTTACAGGTGCGACTTACGGAAATATTGATATTAATCGTTTACTTAGAAGTTTAATAATAACTAAAGATGATGTTTTAGTTAGAGCTAGTGGTATTCATTCTGTTGAATCTTATTTAATGAGTAGATATCATATGTATTTCCAAGTTTATTATCATCCTGTAGCTAGAGCTTATGAGTTGTTACTTGAAACTATTTATTTAAGAATTAAAGATTTAAGTCAAAATAATATTAAAATTAATGCTAATTTAGAAGACTTTTTAAATGTTATAAAAGATAGTAATAATTTAGATAGTTATAATCAAATTGATGATTCTTATGTAGCTGGTTTTATTAAACAATTAGTTAAATCAGAAGATGAAATTTTAAATAAATTTGCTAATGCGGTTTTAAATAGAAAATTATTTTCTTATATTGAATTAGATGAATTTGCTAATTTAGCTGAAATAAAACCATATTTAAATAAAAAATACTATTATTATGAATCAAGTGTATCAGCAGTAGCTTATTTAATTAGTAAAGGAGAAAATGAAATACAAATTCTTTTACCAAATAATACGATAACCACTTTAGGTAAATATTCAAAAATTATTGAAGCTTTAGCTAATCAAAGTTATAAAGAAGTAAAAAGAATTTATTATTTTAAAGATTAAGATGGATATTTTAGTAGTTGAAGGTAAGCATGATTATGCTAAATTAAAAGAAATATTTAAAGATGGTTTAATTATTACAACTAATGGTAGTGAGATTAGTAAAGAAACATTAGATTTATTAGCTAGGTATAGTAAGGATAATAGAATTATTATATTTACTGATCCTGATTACCCAGGTTTAAGAATAAGAAATAAGATTAAAGAAGTATGTCCTAATGCTTTAGAAGCTTTTATACCTAAATTTAAGTCTATTAGTAAAAACAAGAAAAAAGTTGGAGTAGAACATGCTAGTATAGAAGATATAAAGGAAGCATTAGGTAAGATTTATATTAATAATAAAACTTCTAATTTTTGGAATTTAAATAAATTAATTGAACTTGGGTTATGTGATAATTATGATTCTAGTTTAAAAAGAGAATATTTAGCTGATATCTTAAATATTGGTAAACCTAATAATAAAACTTTAATAAATAGACTAAATAGTTTTAATATTAGTTATGATGAAGTTAAGGAGATTTTAGATAATTATGAAAATAGAAGCTAAAAAATCTTTAGGTCAAAATTTTTTAATTGATGATAATATAATTAATAAAATTATTAATGAATTAGGAGATATAAGTGACTCTTTAGTTATTGAAATAGGACCTGGTAGGGGTGCTATAACTAAAGGATTAGTAAAAAAAGCTAAAAGAGTATTAGCTTATGAACTTGATATTGATTGTGTTAAATATTTAGATAAAGAAATAAAAGAAGATAATTTTATTTTAAAACATCAAGATATCTTAAAAGCTAATTTAAAAGAAGATATTAAAAAAGCTAAAGAAGATTGTGCTAAAGTCTATGTTATAGGTAATTTACCTTATTATATAACAACACCTATTATGCTTAAGTTAATAGAAGAAGATTTAAAAGTAGATAAATATTTATTTATGGTTCAAGAAGAAGTAGCTAATAGATATACTAGTTTAGATAATAATAAAGAGTATAATGCTTTAACTGTTTATTTAAATTATTTATTTAATACTAAAAAATGTTTTATAGTTAAAAATACTTCTTTTTATCCTATTCCTAAAGTAGAAAGTGCAATTATTAGTTTAGAACCTAATCTTAATAAATTATATACTTTAAATGAAGAAAAATTTTTATTAGTTAATAAATTAATATTCAGACAAAAAAGAAAAACTTTAGTTAATAATTTAAAAGACAAATATGATTTAAATATAATAAAACAAGTATTTATAAACTTAAGATATAAAGAAAGTATTAGGGCTGAAGAATTAAGTATTAAAGATATTATAAATTTAAGTGATGAATTATTTAAATTAACTAATGTATATGAATTAGCATATGCTAAAATTAATTTAAGTTTAAGAGTATTTGCAGAAAAAAATAATTATCATCCATTATCTAGTTTAATGGTAAATGTTAATTTATATGATGATTTAGTATTTATTAAAAGTAAAGAAACAAAGATTTATAGTAATATAGATATAAAAGATAATGTTATTTTAAAAACAATAGAATTATTTAAAGAAACCTATAATATAAAAGATAATGTTACTATTTATTTAAAGAAAAGAATACCATTATCTGCTGGTTTAGCAGGTGGTAGTGCCGATAGTTCAGCTGTATTACGAGGGTTAAATAGATTATTTAATTTAAATAAAAGTTTAGAAGAATTAAGTGAACTTGCGAATGTATTAGGATCTGATAATAATTTTTGTTTATATAATAAAGCCTCTATTTGTACAAATAGAGGGGAAGTATTAGAATTTATTCCTAATTTTAAAGAAATACCAATTCTATTAATTAATCCTAATTTTGAACTTTCTACTAAAGAAATTTATCAAAATTATATTTATCAAGATAAAGAAGATACAATAAAAGAAATAGTAGTTTCTTTAATTAATAATGATATTAAAAATTTAGAAAAATTATGTTTTAATGATCTAGAAAAACCAGCTTTATTAAATAAAGACTATCAAGAATTTGTTAATAATTTAAATAGTTTAAATATTAAGACTTATCAAACTGGTAGTGGTCCGACTAGATTTGCTTTTGATATAGATAGTTATGATTTATTAAAAGAAAAAACTAATTATTTAATAATTAAAACAATAATCCACAATTAAGGGTAGTATTAGATATTAATAAACAATTTGCTATTTATAAAAGAATAAGAGTACATAAATAAAACCCCATAAGTCTTTCCAATTTTACTTGGTCCAACTTAGGGGGTTCACTATATTATTTGGTTGGGTTATTTTAATTTTCTTCTTTATGTAAGTAGGAAATAGGGCTTAGTTTAGCGTTTTTATAGATTGGAATAAATACACCTAAGAATGTAGATAATAGACTTAGGCCAAAGATAGCTAAGAATTCATAATAAGTGTAAGTTAATATATCACTTGTAACACAAAAATAATCTTTAAAAAAGTCATTAATATAATAAAGTGCGATTAGTACTACAATTGAAGAAACAATAGAAGTAATTAGGGATAAAAATAAACTAGTTAAATAATAGATTTTAAAGATTGTTTTATTATTGCTACCTAAAAGTTTTAAAATACCTATTTCTTTTTTTCTTAAATTAAGACATAAATTTAAATAAGCATAAGTTAAATAAATCATAAAGAGAACAAATACTAGCCCAATTGGTAAAAATATGTTACTAAAGACACCAAGAACTGGTTCAATTTGGCTACGAATATTAAAATTAATCTCAGAAACAATGACATATTCAGGGTCTTTAGCTAATAAGTTATAATAGATTTCACTAATACTATTTACGGGTAACATACTACAAGATGCCGAATCAATAACTATACCTCTATTAGTAGTTATAGTATTGTAAGTATCAAGACTAATACAAGGATAAATAATTTCTGGACTATAACTTGTAATAATTCCACTAATAGTTAGGTCCACATTTTTATCTATGCCGATAAAAAATGCTAAATGAATTTTAAGTGGTAGACCTATTAAATCTTCATAATCATTAATAGGTAAAGTTTCATTATTAATGGTAAAACCTGAAGACTTAAAAGCTTCATACATTTCTTTAGTTATGAGGATTTCATTATCTCTTGGCATATTGCCAACTATATCTAAATTATAAGAATATTTATCTGATAAAACATTTATATAATCTAAATTATCAGTAGGGTTATTTGTCAAAATTAAATAATCACGAGTAACTTGTCTTGTGAAAGGTGTTTTATATTTATCTTCTAATTCACTTACAATATCTCCATTATTACAATCTATTTGTAAATAATCATTATATTTAACAAATTCTTCAGCAAATACTCTTCCAGGATTAAATGATAAACTACTTAAACTAAAGGCTACAAAAGAAAGTATTACCGAAGATAAAATAATTAGAGTTATTAATCTTGATATTTTAATAGAAAAATTAGAGAAAGCTAATTTAGTAATATTTTTAAATGTTAAACCCTTATTATGTTCTAAAGGAAAAGTAATGGTGTCAGTAGTATCTATTGTATCATTAATTTTACCATCAACAATAGTTATAATTTTATCAGCATAAGTTTTAGCATTTTCAATATCATGAGAAACTATAATTACTAATCTATCTTTAGCTAATTCGTTTAAAATATTAAAGATTTCTTTAGCTGTATTAGTATCTAATTGACCAGTTGGTTCATCAGCTAAAATAACTTTAGCATTCTTAATTAAGGCTCTAGCAATACTTACTCTTTGTTGTTCACCACCTGATAAATCTTTAACTTTAGTATTTAGATATTGATTGATTTTTAGTTTAGTTAAGATGTTTTTTGTTTCTTGTTCATCATAAGATTTATTAATAATATTGTAAGCTAAAACTAAGTTGTCTTTAACTGTTAAATTATCAAGTAAGTTAAAGTTTTGATAAATATGACCAATATATAAAGCTCTGTAATCACATAAATTATTAACATTAATTAAATTATTACCAAAATAAAGTTCACCTTTAGTTTCGTAGTCAGTTCCCCCAATGATGTTTAATAAGGTGGTTTTCCCACAACCTGATTTACCAACAATAAAAAAGAGACCAGTAGAAGGGAAAGTTAGATTAATGTTATCTAAGGCTACTTTAGCATTACGTTTATTTTCATTATAAATTTTAGTTATATTTTTTAGGTCTATTAATTTATCATTCATAAATTGGAACCAACTTTATATTATTTAATATTATGACGTCAACATTAGAACTCCATAATTTTTGATCTCCAAAAAACCATTGTTGATATTGTTCAAAAAGAAAAGTAGTCTTTATAGCATCTGCATATAGATACATTGTGCAATAAGTATAATTAGAATTATTTGGCTCAGAATATATTTTATTAGTTTTTAAATAGTAAGGAGTATAGTATGTTTCTTGTCCTAAAAAACTAGAAAATTTGGTGTTATTAGTCGTGTTATTGCCTGTTTCCCAATTCGTGTCACTACCATCTGGATGTATATTGAGAAATTTGAAAATTACTTCACAATAACCTTTAGGTAAATCACCACTCATTAATATGGCTATAGAATTTTTAAACCCATTATTAATAATTATGTCAGTTGAGTTTCCGTTTTTATCTAATTTTGTTTTTGATGAAACAGAAAAGAGTTTTCTATAACCAAGATTAGAACCACTACCAGTTGTAGTTATTCTATAAAAATTACCCATCATTCCAACTTTAAAAGTGTCGCCTTGACATGATACATTAGGTTCTAATTTATTTAAAATAGAAGATGTTGATTCAGCTTTAACAAATGTGCTACTGAATAACAAACATAGTATTATTGTACAAAAAAATATAGTTTTTTTCATTACTAAATCCTCCACTCACAATTATATATCATTTTAAGATAAACTTAAACATTAATCATTAATAATCTTAAGTAGAAAGAAAGATTAAAAACAACGTAACTACAACACTTTTTAGATTTTAACATAATCACTTTAATTCTTCTATCGTTAAAAGTTTATGTTTATAAAATTTAGTAATATTTCATTTTTATGATAAAAAATACAAAAAAAACGCAAAACATTAATATATAATTGCGGACAAAACTTGCTAAATTGAATTACACATGTTATAATGTGCTGGAAGGTAATTTGTTTAAAAAAATATTGATAAATATGTTCTAAATATATAACTTTTATTATAATTTTTAAACTTATGAAACAGCTTGATTTTTGTAAAATTAATGTTGTTTTTAGATGAAAATTATTAACTATTGACAAGATAAAGAAAGTAGAAATGTATAGTCAGTTTTTAAATGGCTGTATTAGTAAGTAAAATGAAATTAATTAAACGTTCATTCTCATAAATGTTATTGTTTAGAATGTTCTTACTATTATTTGGAAAATCATAGTTTTATATACTTAACAGATGGTAAAAAAATGTGTAATATATGTAAAATGAAAATTGGTAATATTCCAATAATTCATGATTAAGGAGATGAAAAGAATATGAGAAAAGTATTTATGTTATGTTTTCTTGGGTTACTTATGGTTGGATGTAATACTACAAAAGTTACTGATGAAGACAGGAAATTAAGTACTAGTATTTCTAATGCCTTTAATAATGATCAAACAACCCCTAACCCGGGAGATAATTATTATTTTGCTAATATTGTAGATTTAAATCAAGAAAATATTCATCCTACCTTAATGAAAGTAAGTATTAATAAAGTAATTAATGTTTATGGTGATAATTTAGAATTAGGGGAAGATTCAGTAATTGGTTTAATAAATAAAAATATTAATAGTATTTATTATGTAGAAAGTGATGAAGTAGATGAAAAAGCATTAGGTCAATTTTATTTATATGATATAAATTATTTATATGATTATAAAACTAATGAAAAAGTTGATGATAAAGTATCGTTTTTCTATTGTTTTAAGTTTTCTAAATTATTACCAGGTAAATATATCATAGCTAGAGATATGACTAAAGATAAAGAGTATTATGATGATTTTAGTTATTATGATTTTGCTTATATGCTTTATAATAATTTAGAGGTTGTAGATGAAAATTATGTTTTATTATTTGATGATAGAAAAGATATAGCTTTTACTTTTTCTAAAAGTTTTTATGAAGATTATGCTAATAAAATTTATGATGAGTTTTTAATACCAGATAATTTTTATATTAATAATAATGGTACCGATTATTATAAAATTAGTTTTAAAACTCTATTAGATTCTTTAAATTAATAAGGAATTTGCTATTTATAAAAGAATAAGAGAATATAAAGAAAACCCAGCCAAATAATGGTTGGGTTATTTTAGTACGTTAAATTAAGTACATAAGTAAAATAAGTATAAATTGTACTAAATATTAAGTTAGCTTCAAGTCCGATTACCCCAACTAATACTAAAAAAGGATAATATTTTTCTGGAAAGACAGAAGCAAGTAATAATATATATGAACTAACAATACTTAATATAGTTATTATTAAACGATATTTAAAAGCTTTAGTTGAGTTAGAAAAACTAATGATTAGATAAATAAAATAAATATTGCTAAAACCTAAACTAAAGGCTATATCCCGTACTTTAATAGTTAATAGAATGAGAGTAAAAATATAAAAGAAAACCAAATAATAAATTTTATATATTTTATTACTTTTATAAGTAATAATAGCTATGAATAAAGAAATAAATAAAGATAGTATTAATAAAATTAAAAAAACATATTCGTAAACATTAGAGTTAATTGCCAGAAAAATAGCCATTAATATAAGTAAAATAAAGTTTATAATAGTTAAAATAATTATTGTTTTTTTCATTTTCATAACTCCCATAATATGATTTACTTAAAGCATTTTTATTACATCATCATTTTAACATAATATTAGATTAATATCAATTATTGTCAAATTTTAGAAAGTTAATTATTTCCTATATATAAATGAGAAATAGGGTTTAATTTAGGATTTTTATAGTTTGGGACAAAGCTTTCTAAAAATGTAGCTGAAAGACTTAAAACAAAGATGGTTAAAAATTAATGATAAGAATAGACTAGTTATATAATAAATCTTAAAGATTACTATCTAGTAATTTTAAAACGCCTATATTTGTTTAAATGTTTAAATAAAAAAGTTAAAAAATATTATTTTACTATACAAAAATATAAAAAGATTTGCTATAATTATATGTATTTTTTAGGAGGAATATTATGTCTGTTTTATTAGGAAAAAAAGTAAAAATATTTAGTTTATCTGCTAATCGTCCTTTAGCAGAAGAAATTGCTAAATCAATTGGTATTGAACTTTCAAGTTGTGATGTATTACGTTTTGCAGATGGTGAAATCAATGTTAATATTAATGAAACAGTTAGAGGACACCATGTATTTGTAATTCAACCTACAAGCGCTCCTGTAAATGAGCATTTAATGGAATTATTAATTATGTGTGATGCTTTAAAGAGAGCTTCAGCTAAAACAATTAATTTAGTTATTCCTTATTATGGTTATTCACGTCAAGATAGAAAAGCTAGATCACGTCAACCTATTAGTGCAAAATTAGTTGCTGATTTACTCCAAACTGCTGGTGCAGATAGAGTTATTTCTATGGATTTACATGCTGCACAAATTCAAGGTTTCTTCAATATTCCAATTGATAATTTCTTAGGTTTACCTATTTTAGTAAATTACTTCTTAGATAGGCATTTAGATGGTAAAGATGTAATTGTTGTTTCACCTGATCATGGTGGTGTTACTAGAGCAAGAGAATTTGCTAAGGTATTAGAATGTCCAATTGCGATTATTGATAAAAGAAGACCTGAACCTAATAAAGCAGAAGTTATGAATATATTAGGCGATATAAAAGATAAAACCTGTATTTTAGTTGATGATATGGTAGATACTGCTGGTACTTTAACAGCTGGGGCTGATGCTTTAATGAAAGCTGGGGCAAAAGAAGTATTTGCTGCTTGTACACATGGTGTTTTATCTAATCCTGCGATTGAAAGAATTCAAAATTCTAGTTTAAAAGCTTTAGTTATTACTAATACTATTAATTTACCAGAAGAAAAGAGAATTCCTAAAATTAAAGTTTTATCTGTAGGTTCTTTATTAGGACATGGTATTTTAAGAATATTATCAGATGAACCATTATCAGGTTTATTTATGTATTCTTATGATAAGTCTAAAAGAGAGTTATTATAATGAAATTAATAGTAGGTTTAGGAAATATAGGACAAACTTACGCTAATACGAGACATAATCTAGGTTTTATGAGCCTAGATTATTATGCTTTAAAACATAATTTAGAATTTAAAGAAGATAAAAAATTAAAGTGTTTTATTTCTTCTTTTACCATAAATGGTGAAAAAATTATTTTAATAAAGCCAACTACTTATATGAATTTATCTGGGGAATCTGTTAAAGCTGTTATGACTTATTATAAAATAAGTATAGCCGATATTTTAGTTATTTGTGATGACTTAGATAGTCCATGTGGTAGGATAAGACTTAGATCAGAAGGTAGTAGTGGTGGGCATAATGGTCTTAAAAATATTATTTTACATTGTGGTACTACTATATTTAAAAGAATTAAAATAGGTATTTCACGGGATCCCCAAATGGATGTAGCAAGTTTTGTCTTATCTCATTTTAAAGAAGAAGAAAAACCAAAAATTGAAGAAGCAATTAAAAATACTAGTGAGGCAATTGAGGAATTTGTTTTAGATGTTCCTTTTGCTAAAATTGCTTCTAAATATAGTAAGAAGTGAGTATATACTCACTTTTTAATGCGTTAGGTGTATAGTATGAATGAATTACTTTATTTAGCTAATCTTAGCCCGTTTAAAGAAATTTTAAATAAATCTAAAATTAAACTAGCTAAAACCACTTTAGATATTAATGAAATGTTAATAATCTTAGATTATATTAGTCATGATTATAATATTTTTGTGGTTTTACCTACTTTATCAGAAGCTCAAACTTATTATGATGATTTAGTTAAATACTTACCTTTTGAAAAAATTTTGTTCTTTCCGGCTGATGAATTAATTACCGCTGAAATGCTATCTAGTTCAGGTGATTTTGTTTATGAAAGAATTGAAACTTTAACGTCTTTAATTAATAATCCTAATGATAAATATATAGTAATTACTAATACAAATGGTATTTTAAAGAAAGAATTTCCAAAAGAGGAATTAGGGAAGTATTTATTTAAAATTAAAAAGGGTCAAGTTATTAAAAGAGAGGAATTAATTAAAGATTTAATTATTTCTGGTTATAAGTTTAATTATACAACTTTAAAAACTGGGGATTTTTCTAAAAGAGGTAGTATTTTAGATATTTATTTATTTGGGGAAAATTACCCAATTAGACTTGATTTTTTTGATGATGAAATAGATTCTATTAAATATTTTAATCCGGATAATCAAAGATCATTTAAGGAAATAAATGAGGTTTTAATTAAGCCTGTTATTGAAATGACTTATGATGATGAAATGTTAAAAGAAGCTATTAAAGAAATAAATTATTTTAAAGAAAATAATGTTTTATCAGAGATTGAATTAAATATTTTAAATAAGGATATAGAAGATTTAACTAATAGAGAAAATATTATTAAATTAATGCGTTATGATACCTTTTTTCATGAAAAAAGTACTGGTTTATTAGATTATACAAATAATAAAAAAATCTATTTTATTGATCCTTATAAAATTGAAGATATTTATAAAAATATGTTATTAGACTTAAATGAATATGAAGGTAGACTTGGTGGTAGTTTAATTTCTAAATTAGATTCTTTTATACCTTTAAATAAATGGGAAGCTAATGTTTTAATTGAAGGTACTAAAAGTTTAGATAATGTTGATTTTAATTTTTTACATGATGAAATTACTTATTATAAAGGAAATGAAGAGTTAATTAATAAAGATTTAGCTAAATATAGCATGACGAGAAATATTTTAATTTCCTTAGTAGATGATAAATTACAAGAAAAAGTTAAAAAGAGTTTATTTGAACATAATATTTTTTATAACGAAGGTCCAATTTATAATCCTAGTGATACTAGTACTATCTTTTTTACAAAGTATAATTTACCTAGTTTTTGTTTGAAAGCTTATGATATTTTTATTCTCAATGAAAATACTTTAATGAAAGAACAAGAACAAAATAAAAAGAGTCCTCGTTATAAATCTATTTATAAAAATTCAATTAAAATTAATAAATATGATGAACTTAAAATTGGTGATTATATTGTTCATTATGATTATGGTATTGGTAAATATTTAGGTATTAAAACTTTAATAAATAATGGGGTTAAAAGAGACTATATTTATTGTGAATATGCTAACAACTCTAGTTTATATATTCCGGTAGAGAATATATCAAGTTTGATGAAGTATGCGTCCTATGATGTTCCAGGCGTTGTGATGCATGAAATTGGTGGGACAGCTTGGGCTAAAACTAAAGAAAAAGTTAGAAAAAAGGTTAGAGATATTTCTGATCGTTTAATAGCTTTATATGCTAAAAGAGAAAAAACAGAAGGGTTTGCTTTTCCGGCAGATGATCCTTTACAAGCTGACTTTGAAAGTGACTTTCCTTATGAATTAACTCCAGATCAAAATGAAGCTATAGTTCAAGTTAAACACGATATGGAAAGGAAAATTCCAATGGACAGACTCATTTGTGGGGATGTAGGTTATGGAAAAACGGAAGTAGCTTTAAGAGCGGCATTTAAGGCAGTTTTAGGAGGAAAGCAAGTCGCTTTGCTTTGCCCGACGACCATTTTATCTGATCAACATTATCATACATTCTTAAGCAGAATGGATAAATATGGTATTAAAGTTGAACTTTTAAATAGATTTGTTTCTAGCAAGAAACAAAGAGAAGTTATTGAAGGTTTAGCAAGTGGTAATGTTGATGTAGTTATAGGTACACATAGAATTTTAAATAAAGAAATTAAATTTAAAGATTTAGGATTACTAATTGTTGATGAGGAACAAAGATTTGGGGTTGTTCATAAAGAAAGAATTAAAGAAATGAAAGTAAATGTAGATTGTATTACTTTATCAGCTACTCCAATCCCAAGAACTTTACAAATGTCAATGTTAGGCATTAAAGATTTATCAATGATTGAGACCCCACCTAAAAATAGGTATCCTATTCAAACATATGTAATTGAACAAAATAATTCAGTAATTAGAGATGCGATTGAAAGAGAATTAGCGCGTCATGGACAGGTTTTTTACTTATATAATAATGTTGTTAATATTGAAGAAAAAGCAATAGAAATTTCTAAAATGTGTCCACAAGCTAGGGTTGTTTTTGCTCATGGTCAACTTAAGAGTCAGGAATTAGAAAAAAGAATTTATGATTTTATAAATAAAAAATATGATGTTTTAGTATGTACAACAATAATTGAAACAGGTATAGATATACCTGAAACTAATACATTGATTATTAATGATGCTGATAAACTTGGTTTATCTCAGTTATATCAAATTAGAGGTAGAGTAGGTAGGTCTAGTAAGATTGCGTATGCCTATTTAATGTATAAACCTAATAAAATTTTAACTCCAGAAGCAGAAAAGCGTTTAGAGGCAATTAAAGAGTTTAATGAATTAGGTAGTGGATTTAAAATTGCTATGCGTGACCTATCAATTAGAGGTTCTGGCGATTTATTAGGTGCCGAACAATCAGGGTTTGTTGAATCTGTAGGTATTGAGATGTATATGAAAATTTTAAATGAAGAAATTAATCATATTTCTCCACCTAAGATTGATAATAATCCGCTTGTTAAAAAGCCAATTTTATCTTTAACTGTTTCATCTGATTATATTAGTAATGAAGATACAAGAATTGAGATACATAAGAAAATAGAAAAGTTAAATAGTAAAGAAGAATTTAACAAATTAAAAGAAGAAATGCTTGATCGTTTTGGTTATATTGATGATGATACATATAATTATATGTATGAAAAATTATTTAAGAATTTAGCCAAAAATTATAATTTTAATGATATAACTATTAATGAATCAAATGTTATAGTTTTAACAATGTCTAAAGAAGCTAGCCAAAATGTTAAAGGTGATTTGTGGTTTAAAACTTTAACTTTACATAAGAACTTGATTTTGAAATATATTCACCCAAATATAATTTTACAAACTAGAAAAGAAAGTTCTTTATTAGAAGCTATGAAAGACATTATAAATTATCTAACAGATATTAAAAATAAAGTGGAAAAGTAAGAATAGATAAAGTATAATTTAGACAGGTGATTTAATGATGTATGACGTTATAATTGTAGGGGCAGGACCTGCTGGTATTTATAGTGCTTATGAATTAATAACAAAAAGACCAGATTTAAAAGTTTTGTTAGTAGATAAAGGTTTAGATATTTATCATAGACGTTGTCCGGTTTTAGAACATAAATTAGAAAAGTGTCCGGTAAATAAAAATGGAGTAGCAGGTTGTTACCCAGCTTGTTCAATTACTAATGGTTTTGGTGGTGCCGGAGCTTATAGTGATGGTAAATTTAATATAACAAGTGAATTTGGCGGTTGGATGACTGATTATTTACCAGATAATATTGTTTTGGATTTAATTAAATATGTAGATTCAATTAATCTTAAATATGGAGCTACAACTTCAATTACTAACCCAACTACAGATAAGGTTAGGGAAATTGAAAAAAGAGGTTATGCAGTTGGTTTAAAACTTTTGCGAGCTGAAGTTAGACATTTAGGAACAGAAATGAATCTTCAAATTATGAAAGCTATTTATGATTATTTAAATGATAAGATTGAAATGCGCTTTAAAACAGAAGTAACTGATGTTATTATTGAGGATGAAAAGATAAAAGGTATTATAATTGGTGATGAAAAACTGATGGCTAAATATGTCTTTATGGCAGTTGGTCGTGATGGTTCAACATGGTTACAAAAAGTTTGTGAAGAACATGATATCAAATTAACTCATAATCAAGTTGATATTGGGGTTAGAGTTGAAACTAATGATGTTATTATGGAAGAAATAAATAAAAATTTATATGAAGGTAAATTTATTTATAGAACATCTGTTGGTACAGAAGTTAGAACTTTTTGTTCAAACCCTAGTGGTTATGTAGTTGTTGAAAATCACAGTGGAACAATTTTAGCTAATGGTCATGCTTATAGAGATCCAAAACTTGGTTCTAATAATACAAACTTTGCTTTATTAGTTTCACATAAATTTTCTGAACCATTTAATAAACCTAATGAATATGCACATGAGGTATCAAGATTAGCTAATCAATTATCTTGTGGTTCAGTTATTGTTCAAAGATATGGAGATATTAAAAAAGGTAGAAGAACTACTTTAAAGAGATTAGAAGAAGGATTTGTTAAACCGACCTTAAAAGAGGCTGTTCCTGGAGACTTAGGTTTAGTTTTACCATATAATACTATGAAATCAATAATTGAAATGATTGAAGCATTAGATCATGTTACACCAGGTATTGCTAATGAACATACTTTATTTTATGGTGTAGAAGCTAAATTCTATTCAGCAAGACCCGTAGTTAATGATCGTTTTGAAACTAAGATTTCAGGTTTTTATGTTGGTGGCGATGGTGCTGGTTTAACTCGTGGTTTAGCTCAAGCGGGAGCTAATGGTGTTTGGGTTGCTCGTGATATAATTAAACGTTTAGGAGAAGAATAAGATGAGATTAGTAGTAGTTGGTAGTCAATGGGGAGACGAAGGTAAGGGTAAGGTAACTGATTTTTTAGGCCAAAAAGCTGATGTGGTTGTTCGTAGCCAAGGTGGTAATAATGCCGGACATACTATTTTAATTGGTGAAGAAAAATTTGCTTTACAAACTATTCCCTCAGGTATTTTTAATCCTCATATTAAAAATGTTTTAGCTAATGGTATGGTTATTAATCCTAAAGAAGCTTTAAAAGAATTAGATAACTTAGAAGCTAGAGGAATAAATAATTATCAACTATTTATTTCTAATAGAGCTCATGTTATTATGCCATATCATATTATGCTTGACGGTGGTTATGAAGCTTTAAAAGGAGCTAATAAAATCGGAACTACTAAAAAAGGTATTGGTCCTTGTTATGCTGACAAAGTTAATAGAATTGGCATTAGAGTAGGCGATTTAATTAACGAAGAAAGTTTTAAAGAAGTTTTAACAAATACATTACCTATTAAAAATAAAGAACTAGCAATGTTAGGACTTCCTACTTTAGAATTTTCAGATATTTATAATGAATATAAGGAATATGGTAAAAGATTAAGTAAATATGTTTGTGATACATCATATTTATTGTATGAAGAAATAGAAAAGAACAGCAATATTTTATTTGAGGGTGCTCAAGGAAGTATGCTATGCTTAGATCATGGTAGTTATCCTTATGTTACATCATCTAGTCCTACAGCGGCATCAGTACCTGTAAACTGCGGAATAGCGCCAAAATTTATTGATCATTGTGTAGGTATTTGTAAAGCTTATACTACTAGAGTTGGTGAGGGACCTTTCCCAACTGAATTACATAATGAATTAGGTGATTTAATCCGTGAGCGAGGTCATGAATATGGTACAGTAACTCATAGAGCTAGAAGAGTCGGTTATCTAGACTTAGTAGTAGTTAATTATGCTAAAAGAATATCAGGTATTGACAGCTTAGCTTTAATGTTATTTGATGTTTTAACCGGTATTGATGAATTAAAAGTTTGTATTGCTTATGAGTTAGATGGTAAAGAGATTAAGACTATCCCAGCTACTTTAAATGAATATGCTAAATGTAAACCTATTTATATTGATTTAAAAGCTTGGCATTCTGATATTTCTAAAATTAGAAAATATGAGGATTTACCAATTGAAGCTAAAGATTATATCGAAACAATTGAAAAATATACTAATATTCCAGTTGATATTATTTCTGTAGGACCTGAAAGAACTGAAACTATTATTCGTAAAGATGTATTTAAAAAATGAAGATATTAGTTAGTGCATGTTTATTAGGTGAAAACTATAAATATAATGGTAAAAATAACTATAATAAATTAGTTGTTTCTTTAGCTAAGGGTTTTGAAATATTTCCTATTTGCCCAGAAGTTTTCGGCGGACTTTCAGTCCCTCGTTTACCTAGTGAAATATTAAATGATAAAGTCATTAATGATTCAGATATTGATGTTACTTTAGAATTTAAAAATGGAGCTTATAAAGCTTTACAAATAGCTTTAGATAATGATATTAAATATGCTATTTTAAAAGAAAAAAGTCCTTCATGTGGAGTAAAACAAATTTATGATGGAACATTTAGTGGTAATTTAATTGCGGGTAATGGTATAACTACAAGACTTCTTGAAGAACATGGAATTAAATGTTTTAGTGAGTTAGAGATTGATTTATTTTTAAATTTTATAAAAAATGACCTTTCTAAATTTTAGATTAGAAAGGTATTTTTATATATAAAATATGATATAATCAAATAAAGCATACTGGTAATATGTCAAGATAGAAAATTTAATAAAAATATGAAAAATTGATAATATTAAGGCAATGCAAAA
>CALUXI010000022.1 GCA_944324705.1 uncultured Acholeplasmatales bacterium | reverse complement strand
AACCATAAAAAAAGCCGGTCACTTACTTAATCGAGTAGGTAATCGGCTTTTGTAGCATAACAACTGTAAAACTCAGGATGTAGCTTTTAATTTTGTTTAAATTTAAATTATGTTATAATTATAAAAAGGACTTGATATTATGTTTGATTTAATTCATTTAAAAGGAAATACTTATTATATAACAGGGCATACTAATTTAGGTTTATATAAAATTAATGAAAAAGATGTTATATTAATCGATGTACCAATCAAAAAATATGCTGCAAGAATTGAAAATATGCTAAGAGGTTATAATTTTAATTTAAAATATATCGTAAATACTCACTCTCATCCAGATCATACCGGTTCTAATGAATATCTAATCAAACAAACTGGTTGTGAAGTTATAACTAGTAGAATTGAACGAGCATTTTTACGTAATGATAAATTAGATATTGGTTTTTTAAGTGGTGGTTATCCCTTAAATAATTATGATACACCCTTAATGCATGTCAATGAACAGCATGATATTAAGTCATTAAGATATTTACCAGATTGTTTAAGAAGTTTTAAGTTACCTGGACATCATTATGATATGCGAGGTTTTAAAACCGTTGATGGTGTATATTTTGTTGCTGATTCAATATGTGATAAAGAACTAATTGATAAAGAACATATTATGTTGATCTATGATATTGCAGGTTATATCAAAAGTCTAAATTATCTTAAAAGTCTAAAAGGTAAAATCATAGTCCCTAGTCATGTTAATGTTAGTACAGATTTGAATGATTTAGTAGATTATAATTTAACAAAACTAAATGAAATATGTAATGTTTTATTAGATTATTTAAAAGAAGCTAATACTTACGATAATATTATTGCATATCTATTTAATTACTATAATTTAAAAATAACCTATAATAAATATTTACTAATAGGTTCAACCATTAGATCTTATATAGCATATTTAGTAAATCAGAACAAATTAACTAGTTATTTTTTAGATAATAAATTATATTTTAAGGTGGAACAATCATGTTAGGTTTATATATACATATTCCTTTCTGTAAACACATTTGTTCTTATTGTGATTTTCCTAAAAAAGTACCTTATAATGAGTTACAAATTACTAAATATATTGACAAATTAATTAATGAATTAGCTAAATATAGTAAATATTATAAAGATTGTGACACTATTTATATTGGTGGGGGAACTCCTAATTTATTAAATAATTATCAATTAGAAAGACTATTAAATGAAATTGCTAAATATAAGATTAAATATCAAGAATATAGTATAGAATGTAACCCTGAATTAATTACTGAAAAACAAATTAAATTGTTTAAAAAATATGGTGTTAATAGAGTCAGTTTGGGTATGCAAACGATTAGTAGTTCAGGATTAAAACTTTTAAATAGATATCATAATAAAGAAAATGTTGAAAAAAGTATTCATCTTTTAAAAAAATATAATTTAAATAATATTAATTTAGATTTAATATATGGTTATTTTAACCAAACTATAGCTGATTTAAAAGAAGATTTGGCTTTCATTAAAGAAATGAATGTTAAGCATATTTCTGCCTATACACTGATATTAGAAGAAAAAACTAAGTTAAATTTAGAATATAAAGAAAAAGATTTAGACGAAGACTTAATAGCTGATATGACTATACTTGTTAATTTAGAATTGAAACAAATGGGATTTGAACACTATGAAATATCTAATTATGCTAAACCTAATTTTAAATCTATTCATAATTTAAAATATTGGAATAAAGAAGAATATATAGGTCTTGGAATGGGAGGTTGTAGTTATTTAAATCATCAAAGAATAACTAATCCTAGTTTAATTAATTTATATTTAAAAGATGCTGGGGCAAGTATTGAGAATTTAAGTATTTTAGATGAAAAAAAAGAATATATTATTTTAGGATTAAGGAAAATAGTTGGTATTAATAAAAATGACTATATTAAGCGATTTAATAGTTGTGTAACTGAAGACTTTAATTATCAAAAATTGATTAATTATGACTTGTTATATGAGGATGAAAATATCTTAAAATTAACTGACAAAGGTTTAATGTTAGCTAATGTAGTTTTTGAGGAGTTTTTATGAGCGAAATAATATTTTATGAAATAACTGACTTTATATATTTTCTAGAAGATGAAAAAAGATTGAGTAGAAATACAATTTTAGCTTATAAAACTGATATCCTAGAATATCAAGATTTCTTAATTAAATATCAAAAGATAAATGATGTTAGTGAAATAACAAAAGATATGATAATTAAATATATCACTTCCTTAAAAAGAAAAAGCTTTAGTAAAACAACAATTACTAGAAAAATAATTGCCATTAAAAGTTTTCATAAATTTTTATTTAGTGAACAAATATTAAAAGAGAATGTTGCCTATTATTTAGAGCTACCTAAAAAAGAAGAAAAACTACCAACTGTTTTGAGTGAAGACGAAATTTCAAAAATGATTAATAGTATCGATACAACTACCTTTATTGGTAAAAGAAATAGAGCTATGTTAGAATTACTTTATAGTAGTGGACTTAGAATTTCTGAATTATTAAATCTTAAAATTGGCGATATACATATGAATGAAAGGTATTTAAATGTTATTGGTAAAGGTGATAAAGAAAGAATTATCCCGATAGGGGAAATGGCTATAGTAGCATTAAGAGACTATATAGAAAATGCTAGATCACAAATCAGTAAAAAGCCTGGAAGTTTATTATTTTATAACTATCAAGGTAATAAAATGTCGCGTCAAGGGTTTTTCAAATATATTAAGCAATTAGCTAAAGATTGTGGAATTGAAAAAGAAATATCCCCCCACACTATCAGACATAGTTTTGCTACTCACTTGCTTGCTAATGGGGCAAGTCTTAGAATTGTACAAGAACTCTTGGGACATGAAGATATTTCAACAACTCAAATATATACTCACATTGATAAATCACACTTAAAAGAAATGTATGGACACACGCATCCATTACAAAAGAAAGAAGGAAAAGAAGATAATGAAATTTAAAAGAATATTTGCTATTGTTATGGACTCAGTAGGTTGTGGTTATGACCCTACTAGTAGAAATTATGGTGATGAAGGAGCTAATACAATTAAACATATTAGTGAAGCAACTAATGGTATTAGCTTACCTACTTTAGAAAGCTTTGGTTATGGAAATTTAACAAGCATCAAAGGTGTTAAACCAAATGCAAGTCCTAAAGCCTTCTATGGTAAAATGTTAGAAGCTAGTGTTGGTAAAGATACATTAACAGGACACTGTGAATTTATGGGAGTATTGACTACAGAACCACTAAAAACTTTTACAGACACTGGTTTTCCAAAAGAATTAATTGATGAATTAGAAAAAGAAACTGGACATAAAATAATAGGTAATTGTGCAGCCTCAGGAACAGAAATTATTAAAGAATTAGGTGAAGAACATCTAAAAACAAAAGCTATGATTGTTTATACATCAGCTGATAGTGTTTTACAAATTGCTTGTCATGAAGAAGCATTTGGTTTACAAGAATTATATCGTTGTTGTGAGATAGCTAGAGAAATTTGTATGAAACCCGAATGGAAAGTTGGAAGAATTATTGCTCGTCCATTTGTTGGTACTAATAAAGATAATTTTGTTAGAACACCAAATCGTCATGACTATGCTTTATCCCCTGCTCATAAGACAACTTTAGATTATTTAAAAGAAAATAATTATAGTGTTATAAGTATTGGTAAGATTAATGATATTTATAATGGCTGTGGCATTACTGAAAGTCATAAATCTGTTTCTAATCATAATGGAATGGAAATCTTAAAAGAATGTACAGCTAAAGATTTCACAGGTATATGTTATATTAACTTAGTTGATTTTGATGCTTTATATGGTCATAGAAGAAATCCTGAAGGCTATAAACAAGCTTTAGAAGAATTTGATAAAGATTTAAGTGGCATTTTACCATTACTTAAAGATGATGATTTGTTACTAATTACAGCCGATCATGGTAACGATCCAACTTGGACAGGTACAGATCATACACGTGAATATGTTCCAGTTTTTGCCTACAATAAAAACTTGCTAAATGGTAAAGATTTAGGTTTAAGAAAAAGTTTTGCTGATTTAGGACAAACTATTAATGAAAACTTTAATTTAACCCCACAACCAATTGGTGTTTCATTCTTAAATGATTTAAAGTAAAGGAAAGAAGCAAAAATGAATAATTTTAATTATTACACTCCAACAAAAGTTTATTTTGGTAAGGGCAGTGAAAAGAACTTAGTTAAGTTGATTAAAGACGGCAACTATAAAAAAGTCTTATTCCACTATGGTAAAGGTTCAATTAAAAAGATTGGACTTTATGATTTTATTATTAACGAATTAAAAAGTAACAATATTGATTTTATTGAATTAGGTGGTGTTGAAGCCAATCCTAAATTAAGTTTAGTAGAACAAGGTGTAAAGCTAGCTAAAGAAAATAATATTGATTTTATTTTAGCAGCTGGAGGCGGCAGCGTTATTGACTCAGCTAAGAGTATTGCGGCAGGATATTTCGTTGATAAATCTCCTTGGGTGTTCAACTCTGGTGAACAAGTTTTAAATAAAAGTTTACCAGTAGGTGTAATATTAACATTATCTGCTGCTGGTAGTGAGATGTCAAACTCTTGTGTAATAACTAACGATTACACAAATGATAAACGGGGATTTGGTTCAGACCATAATAGACCATTATTTGCCATTTGTAATCCTGAATTTACTTACACCGTTTCAAAATATCAAACTGCTTGTGGTATCGTCGACATTATGATGCATACCTTAGAACGTACTATTTCTTATGATACGACGTATAACCCCTTAACCGACAATATTGCCTATGGTTTAATTAAAGCCATTCTAGAGATCGGAAAAGTAGCTTATAATGAGCCGACGAACTATGACGCTAGAGCCACATTAATGTGGGCCTCAAGTTTAAGTCATAACGGTCTTACAGCCTGTGGTAGAGACTATATAATGCCAGTTCACCAAATGGAACATGCATTATCAGGAACCTATGACAGCGTAGCCCACGGAGCCGGCTTAGCCGTGCTATGGCCTGCCTGGGCTCAATTAGCTGCCCAAAAAGACCCGACTCGCTTTGCTGAGTTAGGATATCAAAGCTTTGGCCTAAATCGTAAAATAAAGCCTTTAGACGCTGCTATAACAGCAATCCAACTAATGAAGGATTATTTTAAATCAATAGGTATGCCTTTAACATTAAAAGAACTAAATGTTAAATACGAAGATTTAGAAAAGATTGCTAGACTTTATACCTTTGATGGTAAAAGAACAATAGATGACATAATCCTAGTTGATTACAATACTTGTCTACAAATACTTAAAAATTGTTATGAATAATTAAATTACAGACTGCCACAAATAGTCTGTTTTTTTTTATGTCCTAAAATAAACCAATAAAGGATACAAAAGACATTTCAAGAACTATTTAGTTTTAAATACTAGATAAATGATTAAGAATAAATATATAACATATTTATAAATACTACTTATGATTTGAAATAATTTCTAAGGCGCCCATAAGCCTCAAAATAAGGCATAGAAGATGAAATAGAAAAAGGTAGATAGATTACCCCAAGCCTTGAAATTGTCAAAAATAGGCATCTTACGTAGACAAATCGAGAATCAAAAATACGTACAATTGGTAATTCGACTTTTTCTATAGAAAATGGGATAATATAAAAATTTCAAAGTATAACTGGTTTTATAAACTAAATAATATATTGATATAAAATAAATAGTTTAGTATAAATAACTAGATTTATGCTGAAATAATTTTATAAACTAAAAACGAAATAAACTTATATTTTCATAAAAATTACATTAACATAAAAATAAACCATTTAAGAAAACTATGAAAAAGTCAAATCAAGAAAATGACTATATTTAATAAAATAATCGCTATACATAAAGTGTATATAAACAAATTAGAATCTGCATACTTATAAGGTGCCATAAATTAAAATCTTGAATAACTATAAATACCAGAAAGAGGAGAATCAAGATTTCGATTGGTATAATTATTCAAACTGTTAAAAGTGAATAAACTATGGTGGTTATTTTTAAATAAAAAAACCAAAATGGTAAAAAATATAAAATAAATTATAATTTTAATATTATGAATGTAAAACAAGTTTTAATTAAACTGGCTCATTTTTAAATACTAAATTAGTTAATTCGAATAAAAAGTAGAGGATAGAAAAGATAAAAAGAAGAGTTGATTATAATTAAAATTTTGTAAAATTAAAGCCATTTTCATATCTTTTCACAATTGTATGAAAACTATAAATATGATTCAATTTTTTTCATTTTTATAAATAGAATAAAAGCATCCACAGATTGGATTTTTAAAACAAAATTAAAACTATAAAGAAATTCAATTGGTGCTTTGAATCTCTAAATCATTATAAAAAAAGAAGAACTACAACCCAATAGATTTTGAACATTTAAAAAAATAGATAATGGAGGCGTAAAATTACGAACTATGAAAAATAATGAAAACGCGTATTAACTATTTAAACTAGCAAAGAATACAAGAAACTGCAAATTCGGTATCTTATACCTAAAATAATCTAAAATTAAAAATAAAACGTTTTATAGGGGCTAGATTGGCAAATATAGAGTTTAAATGCTAAAAAGAATTAAAAAATCAAAAATCCAGCCATTTTGGAAATTTACACCATTTAAAAAGGACATGTAAAAAACATAAATATCAGCATACAAAAATTTGAATTTTAAAAACAAAAGAAACAGTCAAAAAAGATAAAAATTATACCTAAAATTGGGTAAAAAAATATAGTATTTTTATAAACTAAACTAGTTTAAAACAGCCAATTATAAATAAATACAAAGTATAAAAATTTATGAAAATGACACAGGCCAATCGAAATTTAAAGAATAAATGGAAAACCAATTCGAATTTCTCTATATACATATGTACTAAATATAATAAATAACTAATATGGTGCACAAAAATAAAATTTCAAACCTCACCTAGTTTTAATAACTAGATGTATTACAATATAAAACTAGGTGAGATGCATAAAATTGTGTAAAATTAATTGTAGAAAAATCAATAATAAAAAGCACGTATAAAAATTGACTGATGGATTATTAAGCAAATTCGACCTCGATTTGTCTGAGCTCGATTTTTTGATAGAATTTAGATAAATCGTCTTATAACATTAAATTAATTTATACACATATTCACATTTTCTTAATTACATGATTATTCTTAAATAATTATTTGGTTAACATAATATATATTATAGGAAGTAATTCAGATATATTAAAATGTGTTTTTTGGCTATGAAAAGAAGGTTACTTTATATTCATGAGTATAATTATTGATAGAAACTGCTAATTCTTCTCTTCTTAAACATAGTCATATTATTTAAAATGAGTATATTTTCTTGGTGTTTTTTGCTGAAATTACGAATTGAAATATTAAAATATGGGTGATTGTAGGGCTCAAAGCGTCAATTTGCACCTATTCAAACATATTTTTTTATACCTTTACACTTGGTAAAATTATTCTTCTTCTTTCTTATCTTAGACTATTAAATTTATTTTCTTAACAAAAAAAGAAGACAATTATTCGTCTTCTTCCTTTTGCATTATTATATCGAATAAACTCATTTGTTTTGATGATTGAGCTTCAAATCTTTCATAATTTGTTATTCTAACCCATGTAGCACTCCTGCCAACGCCGTTTGGTCTAATTTTATTTTCGTCTCTCATTCTCTTCAATGTTCTATCTATTGTAGATAAACTTACATATGGATGTTTTTCTCTAATATCCTCTTTCGTAAAAACTTCATTCATCTTCATTATTGTATTTTCAATATTGTATGTTTTAGCAATATTTTTATCAAATTTAGTATCCTCAGATAATTTATCAACCTTTTTATACCCCTCAATTAACAGATCAATTAGGAAATTATTTAGGGGATTTGTTTGAGAATATCCATCTTTCCAATTAAAATTTGCCTTGTTTACATACCCTTTAAATTCATCAAATTCTTCATAAATCATCTCAAAAAACGATACATAATGAAACATTTTAAACTGTTCTTTTAGTAATAATAAGTAAATAATTAACAATCCGACTATTTCATTTCCCTCATTAAATGGACTTAAATTTATAAAATCTATGTAGAAATTGGTCACTATTTGTGTCAATTCATACTGATCAGAATTAACCAATAGTATGTATTCTTTTAGCATTTCTTCTACACCTTTACGTCTAGATTCACGCTTTTTTTCTTCAATTAAATTTACTTTTATTGTTTTATTTTCACTTACATAGCTTATATTTTTTACTTCTTTATATATTTTAATTGCCAATCTTAAAAATTCATTTGATGTTAATTCAAATTTATCTGAGTCTTCTGCAATTATTTTAAAAACATTTTTTACATTTCTCAAGATTTTTTCGTCATTTGTTTTAGGATTTGAATCCTTTTTTATGATTAATTTATAACGATATGGTGTTATATCTAAGTTCATTAATTTACCTATATAAAATGTATCTCGTTCTATAGTTTGTTTTATTATTTGATTTAAACTACTTTTTAAAATATTTTCAAAGTAATAATCTTTTCCTTTATATTCATACAAAGTTAGCAATTTCATCATGGTATCATTTGCTATTTGTAGTCTTTCCATATTATTTAAGCATTTCATTAATTCCACCTCAGACAATATTATAATACAAGACATCTTATAATTCAACATATTCATTTTTTAAAAGTGAATATGTTTAAAAAAATTAATGAAAAATAAAAAAACTTGACATTTGTCAAGTTTAGTTTATATCATCGGTATAAAAAATTGAATCTCCTATGAATTCTCTTAATATTGAATTACACGGAACCCACCGATCTTTAATATCTGCAAAATATTTTAAAAACTTAATTAGACGGTTTGCAGCTATATAATTTGGGCTATCCGGAGTAATTTTTTCTAGCAATGGTAAAGCATATTTTTTCATAACACATAATTCATATGTAAGTTCACTATTAAATACATAGTCAGCCTTTTCTTGATGCGGATAAATCCATCTAAATTCGCCTCTTCTAACAGATTGCCATATTGATAAAGTTTTCTCACAATCATAATTACGATAATTATGGTCTCTAACCATCCTACGAATAAGCCTTATATCAGAAATACTAATTGGATTTTGATCATCAATATGCATTTGAGCTTGTGGAGCTATATAAATTCTATATTTTTGTGCTGATTGTATTGATGGTGTTAAATCATCATTTAAAGCATGAATGCCTTCAATCATAATTGGTTGATTCTTGCTTAATTTTACAGTTTTACCAACTTTACGTGACGAAGTTTCAAAATCAAATTGAGGCAGTGTTACTTCTTCGCCTGAAATTAAACGATACATATGCTCATTAAATAACTCCCTATCTAGAGCATCGATATGTTCTAAATCTGGCTTTCCTTCTTCGTCTTTTGGTGCTTTATCTATCCCTAAATAATAATCATCAATTGATATCATTAAAGGCTTAATTCCGCGGCTCATAAGCTCAATTCTTAAACGATTAGTGAACGTTGTCTTACCACTTGATGACGGACCGGCAATTGCAATTAATTTAATATCATCGATGTTTTTCTTTATATTTTCTCCTAATTCAGCAAGCATATTATTATGCTTAGTTTCACATAGATTTATGAACTCTAAAGCACGCTTAGATTCAACAATTTGGTTCATTTGGGATATATAACTTGCCTCAACAATATTTCCCCAATTATTAGCCTCTCTAAGAGCTGTAGTAAAGACTGGGGCATCCTCAAACTTAGGAATCTTGCCACCCACTTCAGCTCTTGGGTACTGAATTAAAAAACCAGGCGTGTAAAGTCTTAATTTGTATTCTTTAATATAACCTGTAGATGGTAACATATAACCAAACATGTAGTTTTTGTAATTTCCACATTGATAAATATGAACCGTATCCTCAGGGCGATATTTTAAAACTTTTACCTTATCACCATAGCCTTCACTGTTATAATATTTTTCAGCCTCTTCTTTTGTTATAGTTTGTCTTTTAATTGGTAAATCAGCTTTAATAATATCTTCTAATTCTTGTTCAATCTTTCTTAAATCTGCCATTGTAAAAGGTCTATTTATATTAGAAATAGAGCAAAATATAGATCTGGAAATACTATAATTAAAAATAATACGACATTTAGGAAAAATTTTTTTAGAAGCCATAACAATCAAATAGCGTAATGTTGATTGATATATTCTACATGCATCTGAATCTGTTAAATCTAAAAACTCAACATCAGCATCTTCAGAAAGCAAATAATCTAGTTCACGTATACGATTGTTTACTTTAGCAGCTTGATAATTCTTTTGTTCTTCTGCAGTTAATAAATCATGAATTCTCACTGGTTTATCAAATTCATAGATTTTACCACTAATATTAACTTTCATATTTTCATTCCCTTCATATTTTTTAAAACTAATAAACATAATTACAATAATAAAATGATGTGTTTAATAATAAAATATTAACTAGTTTTTATAACTAGATAGTATTTGAAATTTTAATTACGTTTATCTATGACTATATTTTATATTATTTATCAGTTAAAATAAAGGAAAATAATTTTGAAATTTCATTTATTTTAAATAATTATGACATCTATTAAGTCAAACAATAATAATTAATACATCTTTTTAATATCTAGTTTTAATAACTAGATGGGTTATGAAAATTAATTTTATAAATATTTTTTCTATAAAAATGTTTATTAATTAATCAAAATTTTGATTTTTTTAGTAAATTATTTTTAAAAAATAATAATAAATATAATAATTAGTTAGTATTTATGGTGTTTTTTCATTTATTTTTATTAAATTTTACTTAAAATAAAATACTTTAAAAATTTATTTCTTAAATGTATTTATAAAATAACTTTATATTTGCTGTGTGAAATTTTTGTTTTAGTTTGTTTTTCGTTGGCTATAGTTGGCTATAGTTTTTGTTTGTATACATACTTCGAAAGACTTTTCAATTTGAATTTTTTAATAGACTTATAGTTCTAAAATAAAAAAGTTTGGGATGCATCAGTTCCCAAACCTAATTTTATTATTATATAAATTTTCAATTATACGATATGTCTCATCGCCTAAATCTAAATATACTTCGGCATGACCAGTTTCATTTTGCAATATTAAAGCTGGATTATACGCATCAATACTAGTTACATCTTCCCAATCTTCACTAGAAAATATTTCATCATAAACACTTTGTAAAGTTGGACAATAGCCAATAGCTTCTGTATTAATATAATTATTTTCTTCATCTAAAATAAAATCTATAAATTTGTAGGCTAATTCTGTCTCTTCACTAGTGATAGGAATTACTAAACCATCATAAAAGACATTATTGTTCATTGGAGCATAAATACCATAATCTATATCTTTTCCCAATTCTACATCTGCGTAATAAGCATCGAAGAAATCACCTGAATAAACTAGAGCAATGTCTGTATTACCGGCTGAAACATCAATTTTTAAATCATCGGTTCCCCACTTTGAGAATTTTCTGCTTGCAATTAAATTTGCACACTCATTTAATTTTTCTTCATCTTTAGTGTTTAAACTATAACCTAAATAAAGTTCAGCCGCCGCAAATGCGTCTCTAGATGAATCATACATGGCAACTTTAGTATTTGCTGGCAATACATCTTCAAAAAAGACCGCCCAACCATATTCTTTTACTATTTCTTCAATGTTTGGGATATTCTTAGTTGAGTACATAATACCTAAGCTGCCCCAAAAATAAGGTATATAATAGTTTTTATAGTGGCTATTTTGTTCATCATTCATCAATATTCTTAATTCTTTAACAAACATATCTGAACTATAATTTTCTAATTTTGAAAAATCAATCTCTTTTAATAACCCGTTCTTATATAATTTATCAATCATATAGTCACTAGGTATAACTAAATCATAGGGTACTCGTCTATTTAAAATATCATTGTACATATTTTCATTGCTTGATGTTGTAAGTTCAGTAACTATACAGTTATTTTCTTCTTCGAATTTAGTTATTAAATCAGCTGATAAGTAATCTTGCCAATTCAATATGATTAATTCATCATAATACGAGCAACTAGAAAATATAATTATACTTAAAATTGTAAATGCTATTGATATTATTTTCTTCATTTAACCCCCATCCTTTTATCCTTGTTTATTTTAATGACCTGATAACCAATCACCACTACAAATGTTATTATTAACAACAAAGTATTATAGGCGCAAGCTTGATTCCATAAGCCATTTCTTAATGTTTTCAAGCTACCATATAACCAAGTCGAAAAGTTTTGTCTTTTACCTGTTACAAAATATGTAATTATAAAATCATCAATGCTCATTGTAAATGCTAATAAACCACCTGTTAATATACCTGTTTTAATATTAGGTATAATTACTTTAAATAAGGCTTTCTTAGGACTACAACCTAAATCTAAGCTAGCTTCATAAAGTGAACTATCATTCATAACATTTAATTTTGGCAAAACACTTAAAACTACATATGGTGTAGAAAATAAAACATGGGCAATCAATGTTGTAGTAAAACCAAAAACACTTTTGTTAAATATCATTCCAATTAACTGAAATATAATTAATAGAAATACAGCTGTAACAATATCAGTATTTAAAATTGGTACGTTATTTAACATTATCAATTTACGCTTTAAATTCTTATTTAAACTATGAATTCCTATAGCAGAAATCGTACCAAAAACAATAGAAAGTAATGTTGAACAAATAGATATTTGTAAAGTATAAATAATTGAATTCATTAAACTTCTTGAAGTCCACATTGTTTGGTACCAATTAAACGTTGGGGCTGTCATAGATAAACCAAACTTATCACTAGAAAAACTAGTCAATGCGATAACAACAATAGGCAAATAAGTAAATAATAATACGACTATTAGAAAAACAATAGCTATACTTTTAATAAGTCTCATTTTTATTTCTTTCATAGTAAAGTCTCTCCTTCCTGATCAACTCTACTAATTAAATAAATTGATCCTAGCGTAAAGATTAAAATAAATAAACTCATCAAACTACCAACATTATAAGCAGGACTAGATGACATAAATTGTCTTTCAATTAATTGACCTATCATAGCATAATTAGGATCCCCATCAGTCACTATTTGAGGGATTGTAAATCCCATAGCTGATGGTAAAAATACCATTATGAAACCGCTAAATATCCCTTTTAAACTAAGAGGTAAGGTAATCTTAAAAAATGATTTAATAGGTGAAGCACCTAAATCATTTGATGCCTCCAATAAACTATCATCCATTTTTTCTAACACAGTATAACAAGGGAAAATCATAAATGGCAAATAAACAATAGTCATAACTAGAATAATTTTTAAACTTTTGTAATTAGTTAAGTCAATAGATATACCGATAGTATTAGATAAGAATGAATTAGGTTTAAATAAATTATTTAGTGTTTGAATTCTTAATAACATATTCGTCCACATTGGCATAATAAATATTAATAACAATAAAAACTTATATTTTGATTTCATCCTAGAAATGATATAAGCTATCGGATACCCTATTAAAATAGTTAAAATAGTTGAGATAAAAGCATATAAGAAAGACCGCAAAAAAGCTTTAAAAAATACCGGTGAAAAAGCTGTTGAGGCATGTGTTAAACTAAAAGCATAGTCACTAAATTTAAATGTGAATGTTGAAAATGATGTAACATTAGAAACACTGAATATTAACATCATTATAATAGGAATTCCGGTTAAAACTAATAGCCAAACAACATAAGGTAGAGATAATTTTCTATAATTCTTCATTTACTCGCATAAGATGAATCTCATATGGATCAATATTAAGACCAATCTTATCTCCAACTTTAAATAATTCATATTTACGAATAATAAAAGTAACATCTTCTACCTTAGCTGTAATTTCAAAATGAATTCCTTTAAAAATAACCTTTTCTACTACACCGATCAATTTTGCATCCTCTAAATCAACGATATCAAAATCTTCCGGTCTAATTACTACATCAACTGTTTCATTTGCTTTAAAATTCTTATCAACACATTTAAAAGTTTGATCTAAAAAAGAAACATTTAAATCACCTAAATATTTACCTCTAATAATATTAGATTCACCAATAAAGTTTGCAACAAAGCGATTTTTTGGTTCATTATAAATATCTTCCGGTTTTCCAATTTGCTGGATTTTCCCATTGTTCATAACTACAATAGTATCACTCATTGTCAAGGCTTCTTCTTGATCATGAGTTACAAAAATGAAAGTAATCCCTAATGTTTTTTGCATCTCTTTCAATTCATATTGCATAGCTTGTCTTAACTTTAGATCTAGTGCTGCAAGTGGTTCATCTAATAACAATATTCTTGGTTTGTTGACTATAGCTCTTGCGATTGCTACTCTTTGTTGTTGACCACCTGACATTTGTTCAATTCTTCTATTTTCAAAACCATCTAATTTAACCAATTTTAAAGCTTTAAGCACCTCTTCTTTAATTTGCTTTTTGTTTTTCATTAAAGATTTAGCACTTTTTATTTCCAAAGCCTTATTCTTTAAAGCTTCTTTCTTTTCTTTCTCTAAAGTAGTTAACTTAGTCCAGTCAGCAACATTTCTTAATTTTTTAATTTCTTGCTCATATTTTTTATATTCTTTTTCTTCTTTAGAACCATTATTAACTGCTTCTTCTACTAATAAATCAATTTCCTTTAAACGATTTTTAGCAGCCTTTACTTCATCATCTTTGTCCCATTCAATATCAATTTGTTCGTCTAATTTATTAATTATTCTTTCATATTTAGCTTCTACTTCGCTTAATTTTTCTTCAATTAATTTACTTTTCTCTTCTAATACTTCACTTTTAATAGTAGCTTTGATTTTTTTAAGTTCTAATTTAATTTCAATTTTCTCTTCTTTAGTAATACTTTTATTTTTTAACTTACTCTCTAATTCTTTTCTCTTATTTTCATAGCGTAAACTGACTTTAGTTTTTAAATCAGAAATAGTACGATTGAAATTACGTAAACCAAAGGCCACGTTATCAAAAACATTTAAATGAGGAAATAAAGCATAGCGCTGAAACACAGTATTAACCGGTCTTAAATGAGCCGGAACATCATTGATTTTAACTCCATCTAATACTACATCCCCAGCATCAGGTTCTTCGAAACCTCCAATTATGCGCAATAATGTAGTTTTACCGCAACCTGAAGGTCCTAATAATGTTATGAATTCATTTTCATTAATGTATAAACTGAAATTGTCTAAGACTTTGTTATCGTTAAAACACTTTGAAATCTCACGTAATTCTATTAATTTTTTTGCCATACAAACCTCCTAAAAATTAGGTGGGCAACTAACCCATATTAAGGTAGCCTCCCCATCTCCGATATTGCTGATATAATGTTGTTTATCAGCCTTAAAATAAAATGATTCACCTTTAGACAATTTAATTATATCATCACCATAATGAAGAATAATTTCACCGCTAATTACATAGCCAAATTCTTCTCCACTATGTGGTAAATCAATTACAGTTTTACCATCTTTCTTTATTTTTAAATAAATTGGTTCCATCGATAAGCTTTGTGATGAAGGAACCAACCAACTTTGAACATAATCGCCAAAATCCTTATCTAATTGTTCTTCTTCTGTAAATTTAATTTGTTTATGTTCTTCTTCCTTAAAGAAATTTGCAAAACTCATCCCCAAAGCATCTAAAATAATTTTTAAAGTTTCAATTGATGGATCAGTTTTATCATTTTCTAACTGCGATATATAACCCTTTGTAAGTTCACATCTATTAGCTAATTCTTCTTGGGTTAAATCTAAAAAATTTCTACGTTCTTTTATCTTTTTCCCTATTTCCATAACACACCTCAGTAAAATATAACTAAACTATTTGTAATAAATAGCTAAACTATTATACTAAAAAAATATTAATAACACAATATTAAATTTAATTTTATTAAACAAAAAAATAAGAATTTCTAAACTTATAAAAAATAAAAAAAGATCACGACTTGATCTTTTTCGGAAATAACAATTTAAATACAACTAAAGATATAACACATAATAAAATTAATGCTATTATTATAATCCACTCATATTCAGAATTAATAAAAAAACCATAAATACCTAAACCAATATATAAAAAAGATAAAATATAAATTGGCAAACTTTTAAAAATCTCTTTTCTAACATTTAGGCTAATCCCATAAAATATTAATAATAAGCCTAATATTATGGCTACAATAATATAAAAAATCATAAATAATACTATTAATTGCTTCCCTTCTTCATATTAATATAAAAATATAGGTATCTTTCAACCTAATTTATTATTCTATGTTGTGATTTAATTTGCAAAGGCTCTTTGTGTTCTAACCATTTAAACATAAAACATTAAGTACACATTCACAATTAAGTTCACCTTTAAAGCATAGGTCCTAATATTCATTTTCAAAAATTTGGCAGAAGCAGCTGGGTTCGAACCAGCGTATGAGAGGTTCAGAGCCTCTTGCCTTTCCACTTGGCGATGCTTCCATTAAAAAATCGTTATTATACAAAACAACAAATCATTAACTTAAATGAACAGTTAATATATTACAACAAATATAAATTTAAAGCAAGTGTCAAAATTTAAGATGGATTTTAATCATAATAAATCAGTAAAAAATAAAATATTATAAAATAAATAATTTATAACATAATTATACCATATTTTTAATGTATACTTCTTAACAAGAAGGTGAAAAAATGCGAAAAATTAACTATATAATTTTATCAATTTTACTAATCGTGACATTATCAAGTTGTCAACAAAGCCAAGATGATAGGAGTTATAATCCAACATTTGTCTATAATTCTGATTATAAAAGCGAATCAAGTGTTGAAAGTGTAGTTCAAAACGCTTATAACACCGTTGTATCAATTAGAGCCGATATATCTCCTCAATCTTATGGTATGGGCAGTGGTACTTTTATTGCCTATGATGAAAGTTTAGATATGTCATTTATCTTAACATGTTATCATGTTGTTGAAGGTGCAACTAATTATACAGTTACTTTAGCCGATCAAACTACTAATATACCAGCATTACTTGTCGGTGGTGATCCAACTAATGATATAGCTATATTGTCAGTAAGTGGTAAATATAGTACAGCTACTATTAATACTGCTGGAGACTTGAATTTAGGTAGCCAAATAGTTGTAATCGGGAATCCACTAGGAACATTACCTGGTTCTGTTACTAGTGGTTATGTTTCATATTTAAATAGAAAAGTTTTATCTGAAGAATATCGAACCATGTCGCTAATTCAAACTGATGCCTCTATAAATCAAGGTAATAGTGGTGGGGCTATGTTTGATATGCAAGGCCGTTTAGTCGGAGTTGTAAATGCTAAATATGTAGATGAGGGTGTTGAAGGTTTAGGTTTTGCTATTCCAATCGGAACTGCTATGGATGTAGTTAATTCTATTTTAGAAACAGCAGTTTATGATGGTTCTAGCTGGTCTACTAAAGGTTATTATATCGGAAGCTATGAATTTGCATTTACATTAACCGATTATTCGTCATTATTTGGTTCTAATTATATTGCTATATCTGGCATATCTAACAATGAAACCACTTCTGGATTTAATAAATTTGAGTTATATGATGAAATAAAAACTGTTTCTTATACTACAAGTGATGGAGCTTCTAACTATGTAAGTTTTAATAGCGCTGCTGAATTATTAGAAAAATTATATAGCTTAAACTTAAGTATTGGGGATAAAATTAGCATTGAAATAGTTAGAAAACATGCCAATCAAACTATTGAATTTGAAATTATTCAATTCATTCCAGCTTAAAAATAAGGTAAAAATTTATATAAATTAAAAAAGAAGATAGATCAAACTACCTTCTTTTTATTTTTTACTTAAGCTTTTATAAATGCCATATAAGCTAAATAGGCTTCATAAACATCTGCCTTAGAAACAATTTCCATAGGAGCATGCATATTTAAAACTGGAATACCTGCATCAATAACATGCATATTATAATTAGCTAAAATGTAAGCTATTGTTCCCCCACCGCCTTGATCTACTTTACCAAGTTCAGCAGTTTGAAAACAAATGTCATTAGAATCAAAAATATTTCTTAAATAAGCAATAAAGTCAGGATCAGCATCATTGCAACCACCTTTACCACGACTACCAGTAAATTTATTTAGAACAATACCATGACCTAAGAATGCACTATTTTTACTTTCTGTTACATTTAAGAATAGTGGATCAACACCAACAGATACATCACTAGATAACATTTTTGAATTTGTCAAAGCATGACGTAATTTCAATTCATCATAATTACCTTCTAAATTTAGTAATTCCGCAATAACATTAATAAAATAGCTAGATTGAGCACCTGTTGCACCAATTGAACCAACTTCTTCTTTGTCGGTTAAAATTACACAAGCAGTGTTATTAGGAACTTCTTTAATGTCTAAAATAGCTTTTAATGAAGTATAAGCACATACTCTATCATCATGACCATAACCAGCAACCATTGAACGATCAATACCATAATCACGTGCTGGACCAGCTGGTACTATTTCAATTTCGGCACTTAAGAAATCCTCTTCATCAACATTATATTCTTTCTTTAAAATTGCTAATACATTTGCTTTTACTTTATCTTTTTCAGCATCTTTTAAAGGGATAGAACCAACGGTTAAATCAAGATCCTCACCTTCAATTACCTTGCTTGCCGTTTTTTGCATTTGATCAGCAGATAAATGAATTAACAAATCACCTATACCAAAAACTGGATCAGTTGGTTTATCACCAATATGAACTTCAACGCATGAACCATCTTTTCTATAAATCACACCATGCATAGCTAGTGGAATAGTAACCCATTGATACTTTTTAATACCACCATAATAATGCGTATCCATTAAAGCAAAGTTAGTACTTTCATAAAGAGGATTTTGTTTAACATCAATACGTGGTGAGTCAATGTGCGCGCCTAAAATATTAAGCCCTTGCTCAATGCTTTTCTTACCAATAACAAATAAACTAATATTTTTACCACGATTAATTGAATATACCTTGTCACCAGCTTTTAAATGCTTAAATGATTCAAGAGGTTTAAAACCTGCTTCTTGGGCTAATTTAGTAGCTTCAGCAACGCATAATCTTTCTGTTTTTCCTTTAGTGATGAACTCTTTATAGCCTTCATTGAAATTCATTATCTCATCATAATTAACATATTTTTCCCATAAGTTCTTTCTATACACAATTATCACCTCACGTTGTTATTATATTATTTTAAACTTCATTAGTCAAATAACTTACATAAATTAATAAACTCCGAAATCTCTTTATTTGTAGCTATTTTATTTTCACTATAACCATAGCTAGCAAATATAAAATCAACTCCCAAATTTAAAGCTAAATTATAATCCGTTTCCATGTCACCAATGTAAACTAGATCTTTTTTATTAATTTTTTCTTTTATTATTAAATCATTCATTAAACTCGGATTAGGTTTTAAAGGATACTTTATATTTTTTCCTATAATGTATGTAAATATGTTTGGCAAATAGTAATTAATTATTTTAATTACATCACTTTCATCTTTGTTTGAGTAAACACCTAAGATATGTTTTTTCTTAAGCTCAATTAAAGTTTCTTTTACACCAGGATAAACCTTACTTAAATTACATAAATTATTATGATATATATTTAAATAATCTTTTAGTATATTTTCATTAAAATTACCCTTTGTGGCTTTTTTAATTAAATTAGTTGAACCATGACCAATAAAACTTTTGGTTTCCTTTAATGTGATTTCATTTAAATTATGTAATTTTAATGCTGCATTGACACTTGAACATATATCCGGTAAAGTGTCTAATAAAGTTCCATCTAAATCAAAAAATATATACATTTTTTACTCCTTAATTAGTTAATTCAATATCATAAATATCTTTAAAGAAAATTTTTGCATTATCAATCAATAAATAGCGTCTACGATAATTTAATTCTAATATTAAACCTCTCTTTAAAAAATAATTATCTCTATTATAATATATTATTTTAATTAAATCATTAACTTTGATATTTTTTAAAATATTATTAACTATATTATTCTTATCTTCTAATAGAACTTTTTTATTCACTTTTTCCTTACTAACACTATTTAAAGATTCATTATACCCTTTTAGTCCTTGAAATGTTATATAAGTCTTCACATTACTATTCATGCTAGCCTCCTATTAAAGCATTATTAACCAATTATATTGACTGCTTTTTAATATTTATATGTAGTCGTAAAAGAAAGTTTGACTCTTTTATTTTTTATTCACGTAATAAATCGAACAATTTTAAACTAATTTATTTATAAATATGTCAACTTCTTTAGTTATATTATAAACCTTTTTAGTTCAAATGCAAGTAAAAAAATAAAACTTATTCCCTGGTATACAAAAAAAGAGGAAGACTATATCTTCCTACTTATTTCTAAATGCCTCTTTTGGATTAACAAAAAAATCTAAATTATTAATTGATATGTTTTTAGTTTTACCATCTAAGCTTTTTGATAAAGTAAAAGTATCAATATATTTAAAGCCTAATTTATGATAAAGTTTTAAAGCTTTAATATTCATTGGTGATACTTCAATTTGAACTCTATAATTATTCTTAGCTCCAACTTGCTTAATAATTTCTTTTAAGGCAAAACTAGCTAATCCTTTACCTCTATATTCAGCTTTAATGTACAAGTATTCTATATTATTAAAATAGCCATATTTTTCATTAACAAAAATAAAGCCAGCAATATCACCATCATAACAAATTAAATAACTAATACAACCTGGATCTAGCATTCTTCGTATATCTTCTAAAACATCACTATCACTAGCCACTGCTAATTGACTCGTCCAAAAGTCTTTCAACATACTTGCAATTTCTAAAATATCCTTTAACTAAATCTTTCTTAATTCTTTCATAAATCCTATATTAATAAAATTATAAATAAAACTATTAAAGCTAAAATAACTATACCTAAAAATATAGCTATATATAATAAAAACCTATTGCTTTTTTGCATTTAATTCACCACACATCAAAATATATTAATTAAAAATTAATTTTATATAAAATAACAACTTATATTTGTAATGTCTTTCATACGCTTCGTCTCTAATGGCACCTAGATTAAGGCAGTTGACATTTCATCTATTAATTTGTCATAGCTATCTAGTTGAGATAAATATTTGCTTATAGAATTATAATCGAGAACTTCACGATTACCTAATATTTTATCTAATCCAGACCAACTCGAATCTTGGATATAGAAATCATCTAATAAAGCACCTAATTCATCATTACTTAAACTCTCTAAAAAAGAATTATTTGTACCGTAATTTTTTCTATATCATTTGCCAAGCGATGAAGAATCATATTCTTCACCCTGTCCAAGTATATGATTACCTATCCAAGCTCCCCAACCGTCCATTCTTTTACCATTATTAAATACTGCCAATTAAAAGTCACCTCTTTATTTTAACCATTTACTAGAGAAAATGAGCTTATAAGTATTAATAGATAAATAATAGCCCAGAATGCAAATACGCCAATTCCTACTTTACACATTAATTTATTTTCTTTATCTTTATATGTGCATAAACCTATAATACCAAATACTAAACCAAGCCAACCACCTAAGATACCAAATATTAAAGATAGTATTCCCCATACTTTAGATTCTTGCGTAGTTGCAACATTATTTGCACTATTTTGTGATGCACCACAATAAGGACAAAATTGAGTTCCTTCTGCTATTTCTCTACCACAACTTTTACAAAACATATTATTTTACCTCCGATTTTTGTTTAATATTTTTAGCCATAAGCTTACTTAAATTATAATATAAATCAGAGTAATCTTCTATACCTTTTATATCTTTTCTATATTTTGGCATAGGATTTAGTGGGATTGCTAATACTTGAGATAGTTATGTAAAAGAATCAAGTTATATAGGACATTTAATTAATTTTAGAGCATTTAAATGAATTTCCTAAACGTCATCAGCTAGTATTTCTTCTTTTACTATATACAGGTATAAGACGTAATGAACTAGCTAATATTAAAATACACAATATTGATTTTAAAAATAAATCTATTTATTTAGATTTTACTAAATCAGGAACTCCTAGATATTGTTATTTTAATGGTTATATAGGAAATTTAATTAAAGAGGTTATTGCCCATAATTCTAATGATTATTGGTTATTTGCTAGAAAAGACACTCATATTACAAATAAACGAGTGTCGGGTATGTTAATAGAAATTTAGAAAAAATTAAATATAAAAGTCTTATCAAGTCATAAACTAAGACATTTATATGCTACTGAGCTATTAAACAATGGAGCAAATATAATGGTCGTTAAAGAATTATTAGGTCATTCAGAATTGGAAATGACTAAAAGATCTTTAGATTATACAAATAGACAGATACAGGAAAATAATGCAAAATACAATCCGCTTAATAACTTTAAAATATCGAGTATAGACAAAGCGACACCAAGCTCGAAATAAAGTAAAAAGCGCAGTTACTTAACCGCATTTTTCATTGTAACTACGCCATTTATATAATATGGATTAATCATCTATTTCATTGTGTCTTAACTTTTACTTTGATACAAAACGACACACCCCACTAGATAAATGAAGCATCCAGTAGATAAACGATACACATTACAATAAGTGTTAAAGATAAATAACTTTTAAAAAAGCCACCAAACTAGTCAAATAAGAATGATGGCTTAAGTGATTAAATAAGTAATTTGTAATTAGCTTTATACCT
>CALUXI010000021.1 GCA_944324705.1 uncultured Acholeplasmatales bacterium | reverse complement strand
AAAAAGGAGATAAACGATTTACTTAAAACCGAGATTGATGATATTTTAACACCCCAAAGTAGGGTGGAATCCTAAATGTAGGTATCAATATTTCATTAGTCATTCAAGAAAAATAACACTTACATAGGTGAAAATATCTTATAAATTTAACAAATATATCTATTGTTTTTACGCTTATTGTATATACATATTAAACTTATACAACTCTTTGATACTATATTAGCAATAATAACTAAATAGATTATAAACATTTTTATTAAGTTAAGCAGTTAAAATTAACTTAATTTTTTAATAAATATACTCTCTTTAAAGGTTAGTAAGCGCTTTTATTTTTTAGTGTTGACAAATACTAAATAAATTATTAAAATTAAGGAGAATAAGGAGAATTAAAAACATGAAAAAACTAATAGGTGCTGCAATATTAGGTCAATCAGGAGGACCTACATCTGTAATCAATGCTTCAGCTGCGGGGGTTTTTATTGAAGCATTAAATCATCCTGAAATCACTCGTGTCTATGGTGCTTGCCATGGGATAAGAGGAATTTTAAATGAGGAATTTTTTGATATTAATCTGGAAGATAAACACGAACTAGAATTATTAAAAACCACACCATCAAGTGAAATTGGTTCTGTAAGATACAAATTAAAACCATTAGAACAAGACGATTCTGAATATCAAAGATTACTTGAAGTATTTAAGAAATATAACATTCGTTACTTCTTCTACAACGGTGGCAATGATTCTATGGATACTTGTAATAAAGTTTCAAAATTTTTTAAAGATTCAGGTTATGAATGCCGTTGTATAGGTGTTCCTAAAACAATAGATAACGATTTATGTGTAACTGATCACTGCCCTGGTTATGCTAGTGCGGCTCGTTATGTTGCCACTACATTAATGGAATTAAGTAAAGATGCAAATGTTTATGATACACCAATGATTACTGTAGTTGAAATTATGGGTAGAAATGCTGGTTGGTTAACTGCAGCTGCTTCTCTAGCAAGTTATAAAAATGCTGGACCAGATTTAATTTATTTACCTGAAGAAACTTTCGACATGGATGAATTATTTAGTGATGTTGAAAAAGTATTAGCTAAACGCAATGGTAAATGTTTAATTTGTATTTCTGAAGGTGTAAAAGATAAAAACGGAAAATATATTCCAGAAATATTCCAAGAATTAGAAAAAGACTCATTCGGTCATTCCCAATTAGGTGGTTCTGCTACTATTTTAGCTAATGAATTAAAGAAAAGATTCGGCACAAAAGTTAGAGGTATTGAATTTAGTTTAATGCAAAGAAGTGCTCAACATCTAGCTAGTAAAGTAGATGTTAATGAAGCATTTACAGCTGGTAAAAAAGCTGTTAAAGCTGCTTTAAGTGGTAAAACAGATTATATGGTTGGCTTTAAGAGAACTTATGACGATAATAATCAATATAAATGTGAATATATTTTAATTCCACTTGAACAAGTCGCAAATGGTGAAAAGAAAGTTCCATTAGAATGGATTAAAAAAGATCATACTGGTATGACTGAAGAATATATCAATTATGCTCTACCTTTAATTCAAGGTGATGCTAAAGCACCATTAGAAGATGGTCTTCCACGTTTTGCTAAGCTTAAAAAGATTTTAATTAATAAATTATAAAAATATAAGGAGGCTGAAAAACCTCCTTTTTAAATGCACCTTTTACCAAATTCTTCTTCAAAAACTTTACATACATCTTCTTTATCATCTAAATTAATATCAGCATTAATAAAACTAGATAAATATATAATATTACCCAAATATAAACTCTTTAAAGCTTCATCTAAATTTACTAAAAATTTAGCTTCCCCTCTAACAACATCATAAAAATTAAACAAAACATCTAAATATGCTTGTCTACTATCATTTATAAAATTAATAGTTTCTGTGTTACTTTTAATAGTATAACTTTGATAAGCTAAAGACCTATAATATGATTCTAAATATTCATTTTCGACAATTTCTATACAATCTTTATATAAGCAAATTTTAGCTTTACTAAAACTTATTTCAAGCCTATTCACCCCAGGAGTTTCCCCTGTTGAAGTAATGAATACTCCATTAAACTTATTATTCCATTCTAAATAAGAAGTCGACTCATCTTCAACTTCAATATTATGATACCTCCCATAATGGTTAAAGCTTCTAACTAAATTGGGCAAACCGAATAAATCACATAAGAAATCTAGATTATGCGGACACTGATTAATGATTGTTCCCCCACCATCTGTTTTATAAGTTGCTCTCCATTTATCTTTTTTATAATAACTATCAGGTCTATACCAATCAGTTACAATATAACTAAATCTTTTAATTTCACCATATTTATTACTAGCAATAATTTCTTTTAATTTTTTATGACTTGGAAAACATCTTTGTTGAAAAATGAAGCCTAATTTACTAATATCATAATTATATAGTTCTAACATATCACTATATTTAACACCAACTGGTTTATCGCATAAAACATATAAATTTCTTTTTAAAGCTTCAATAATTATAGTCTTATGTTGATAATGAGGAGTTACAACAAGTATTGCATCTAATTCAATTTCTTTATCATCATACGCTTTAAATAAACTTACATCACTATCATAAATGGTAGGTACATTTTTAAATAAAAGTTTTAAAATATTAAATCTTTCCTCTTTAATTCTAGTTATAGCTACAATATTAAAACCTATATTTTCTTCCAACAATATTTTAGCATATTTAGTTCCCATATCTCCTAAACCAATGATTCCTAAATTAACCAATTTCTTCTACCTCATTCATCTTAATACTCATAATCGCATCTTCAATCGCATATTTATTTAAATATACTATTTCATTATCCTTAACAAAATTACACATTTTAACTAAATAGGTATAAATAGCGTATTCATCTTCATTAAAATTATAAAAAGTATTACTTTTAAATAACTCTAAATCTTTAAACGTGATACTTAAAATTTGTTCTTCTTGTTTATTAATATTAATAAATTCTTTTTTAGGGTTATTATTACTATCTAAATAATAAACAATGTCATTAAACACTTCTCCTCTAGTTCCTAAAATATGGATATATTTATTTCTAATAGGACTTCTATACTCTTCTGAATTGAAATCATAAATTGCCGTTTTATCATTAAATTTAAAAATAATATGCTTTTTTTCTTTTTTAATGACAAGTCCATCATTAAATATTTCTATTCTATTTCTAGTTCTAGCAACATAATCACAATATCTAAAACCATATATTCTAGGGATAGTATTAACATTTAATAAATATCTTATTACACTATATGCATGATAATCATGCATTAAAGATAAATGAATTTCTTTAACTTCACCAATAACATTAAAATCAATTAACTTTTTATAAGCTATAATACTAGGGTAAAACTGATATTGTTCAGCTATTTGTAATTTATAATAATTAGTATCTACTAAATCCTTCAAATAAATAGAGTAGGGAGTCTCCTGCAAAACATAGAAGCCTAAGTTTAATAAATCTATACTCATATTAAAGTTAATTTTTTTACTCATAGTATTAATAATAAATAGTGGCTTTAAATCAACAAATTCATTAATACTATTAATTACATTATAACCGGCTTTCTTTATTTTTTCTTTTTCTTCTTCGAAAGGTGAATATATTCCTACAATATAAAAATTATTTAATTTTTTAATGATTCTTAAATAAAAACCTGTTCGATAACCAAAACCACAAATACCAACTTTAATCATATTAAAACCACTGACTTATATTATCTAACACCAAATTACCAAAATATATTTCAATAATATTATCTATTCTTCTTATATAGCAAGATATAAAACTATTTAATTCAAAAATATAACTAGGGATATTATTATTTTTTAATTCATCTTTAATATTAGGAACAACAATCATTTCTTTAGTTTCATTGTTTAAATAAATACTTGATATATTACCAAATTTTTCTTTAATAAATAAATTCAATAAATTATTATAAGCTATATAATTCTCTTTACCTATTAGTTCTTCATCTGTAACATCGTCAGCAAATATGTTGTCTAAATAGTCGAAATTTAGTAAATAAGATTCTGTTAAATGACTTAGTTTACTATTTAAATCATATTTAAACTTTAAGTATGCACTATCAACAACTCGAACATAACCTGCATTCTCTTTTACTAACTTTTCTTTATAATTAATTTTAAAATCAATGATTTCATCTTTATATATTTTTATTCCAAAAGAATCAAGTTTAGAATTTAAAGTGATTGAATCAAAAACATCATTATCACTTATACATATAACAGATTTATTATCATTATAATTATGATTATCGAAATTAATAATTAATTTATGATCACTAAGAATCACACTTTCTAAAGGAATTATATAAATACATACATTATTATCTATATCAACCATTTCAAGAGCTCTAATATACTTATATTCATTAGATATATTAACTTTATTACATATTATATTAGCTTTACCTATAACATTAGATATCCTTTTATTAGCAGCAAAATCATATTCTACTATGCCTAATTCATTATAATTTAGTTCGTCACTTAGTTCTATCGCAAATTCTTCAATTTGTGATTTTGTAATCTCTAAATGTTTCCCGCTTCCTTTTGTATTTTCTAAATAAAGATAAAGTTTTTTAATTCTTTTTTTCGTTATTTTTTCTTTTTTCGCATAATATTTCATACTATTTTTTACCTTTATCAATAAAATATCTAATTATTTCTTTTCTTTTTACAATACCAATAAAAACATTTCTATCATCTACAATAGGAATAAAGTTTTGATTAGTTGCTTCCTTTAAAATATCTTCCATTTTAGCATCAATAGACAAGGCTTTATATGGTCTATGTAATTTAATTTCATTAAAATATCTACTTTCAGCAACTTCTTTATCAAAATTACACTCATAAATAAATCTTAAAATATCCCCATCAGAAATAGTTGAAACATACGTTCCATCTTGTTTTAAAACTGGTATTACAGTATAGCGATGGACTTGCATTTTCTCAATTATCTGTCTAACTGTATCATCGTCATAAACAAAATCTACATCTTTTTTTGGCGTTAAGAAAAATAAAACATTCATAATTTAAACCTCTAATTAAGTATGTGATAAATTAGCTAAAAAAGCCTGTGTATAGCGCTTATCTATTGGTATAAAATACTTCTTATTATCTTTAATTAAATAAGCACCCGTATCAAAGAAATAAAATGGTATCCCTAACTTTAATGTATCTTCACTTACTTTTTTAATATGTTCATAATATATTGGCCTAGCACCACTATAGTTTTCTCCACCACAATTAATATATTCTATTTCTTTGTTATCTTTAATTAGTTTAGTGATATCAATCTCACCTAACAAAGGAGCTAACATAATTGATTTACTACAGGCCTTTAAATCAAGCAAATAAGGAATACGTTTATCAAAAGAGTCTTGATCTTCACAACTAACTGTGAAAGTTACATTAGGATACCCATTATCCCAGTCAGCAGGCAAAGTACTTTCAGCACGTTCAATTCGTTTAGTCAAAAGAATAAAATGTAAGTCTTTCCTTTCTTTTATCATTTTATATAAATCATAACGCCATAAATCAGCTTCCTCTAATAAGAAATCACTTTTTTGACAAACAATAACATCTTGTCCACCCTTAATAATATAGTGACCTTTTCTATCTTTTTTTACTAAAATATCAAAATTCTTATTTAAAAATATTTTATTACTATCGTGATTTGCATTATCAAAAGAAAAAACATAACAATTTATACATCCTAAACTAATTTTATGGCAACCTAACCACGGATTATATGTGAACATTTGCCCACCTCACAGTCTTTGCTTAACTTTATTATATTTAAAAATTAAATATTTGACAAGCAAAAAAAAGGACTTTTTAGTCCTCATAATCTACCTTATAAAGATAAAGACCCCAACCTGGTGCTATATATTGACAACTTCTTGGGTCTTCCTTAGCTAATAGTTCTAAAATATAGTTTGGTTCATATCTACCTTTAGCTATTTCTACTAAAACGCCAACCATTCTACGCACTTGATATTTTAAAAAGCCATTACCTACAAATTTTAAAATAATATAATCCGCACTATCTTCTATATCTATTTTATAAATGGTTCGTACAAAATCTTTAAGCATTGAAGTATGAATACTACAAAAAGTTCTAAAATTATGTGTGCCTAGCAAATAATTAGCAGCTTCCTTTAACTTATTTAAATCTAAATTATAAAAATAAGCACTATAACGCATTTTAAAAACATCAATTTCATTTTTTCTTATTAAATAATGATATTCTTTTTTCTTAGCCATAAAGCGAGCATGAAAATTTAAATCAACTAAAGTTACATTTAATATCTTTATGTCATCTGGTAAAAAACTATTAAGAGCTTTTTTAATAACTAATGGTTCTAATTTATTATCTAAATCAAAGTGGATAACCTGCCCTAAAGCATGAACATATTTATCTGTTCTACCAGAGGCAACTATCTTAATTTCCCTACCTAACCAATTATAAAAAGCCCTATTTAACATTAATTCAATAGTAGGTAAATCTCCTTGTTTCTCAAAACCATAGTAATTATAACCATCATACGAAATAGTAGCTTTAAACCTATAATAAGACATTTAAAACAATCACTCCTGCAAATAATAAAACAGTAAAAACAAAAGCAATTAAATCGACTAATTTAAACTTTAATTCATCATATCTACTTCTTTTTTCTCCTACTATATAGCCTCTTGTTTCCATTGCATTGGCTAAATCTTCTGCCTTATTAAAAGCTAAAACAAACATCGGAATTAATAAGGAAATAATTTGCGTAACTTTGCTTTTTAAACTTCCCTCTTGAAAATCAACACCTCTTGAAGCTTGAGCTCGCATTATTTTATTAGTTTCATCATAGAGTAAAGGAATAAAACGTAAAGTTAAAGAAAAAATCATAGATATTGTCCCAACTGGAACTTTAATATATGACAAAGGACTTAAAATAGATTGTAAACCATTATTAATATCATTACTCATCGTTGAAAAAGTTAATAAACTAGTAATACCAATCATTAAAACAATTCTTAAAAAGATAAAACTACCTTGAACTAAACCACCACTGAAAATATCTAAATTATAATCTATAAAATTAAAATCTTTAAAATAAATCAATTGGATTCCAAAACAAGCTATAAATAACAATAAAATATAACTAAATTTAAAAGGAATGTATTTAGCAGTTAAAAAATAAATAATAAGTAATCCTACTATAATTAAAATATGATACAAGCCTAAATGAAATTTAAAAGTATAAAGTAAATCACCACTTTTAGTATATATAACTTGTAAAACAAATGTAAAACAAAGTAAAAACAAAACCGGCCTAATACCTTTAATAAATTTAATAATTGGTAATCTTGTAGTCAAAAGTAAAATTATATAAAGAGCTAATAAACCTAACATAAAATATATATTAGGGACTAAGAATATCAAAACAATCCATAAAACCGTAAGAATTATTTTATTGCGGGGATCAAGTCTATGTAACCAACTATGACCAGGAATATACTGACCGATTGTTACACCATTCATTTTGTCACATCCTTTAATCTTTTTAATAATTCTTCTTCACTATAAATATCATAACCTAAATTTAAGTCCATCTTTAAATTTAAATAATCTACTAAAGCTAAAATATCAGGTTTTGCTAAATGACATTCTTTATAAATATTAGAACTAAATAAATCTAACGGTTTGCCATCAAAATGAATTTGACCATCTTTCATACCAATTACTCTATTAGCATATTTATAAACTAAATTCATGTCATGAGTAATAACAATTATTGTTTTATGATACTCTTTATTTATTTTATTGAAAATAGCCATGACCTCACTTGCTGTTTTAGGATCTAGGCCTCTAGTCGGTTCATCAAGTAATAAAATATCTGGGTTATATGCTAAAATACCCGCGATAGCTACCTTACGCATTTGCCCACCTGATAAATTAAATGGTGATTTAGTCAATAATTCATCGCTAATACCTAATAGTTTGGCTGCTTGTAAAGCTTTAGTTTTAGCCTCTTCTTCTTTAATGCCAAAATTTTTAGGCCCAAACATGATATCTTTTAAAACTGTTTCTTCAAACAATTGATATTCTGGAAATTGAAAGACAAAGCCAATTCGCTTTCTTATTGGTTTTAATTTAGGATTCTTTCTTTTTTTAGGAGTTATTATATAATCAAAAATTTTAACTTCACCACTTGTAGGTAATAATAAGGCATTCATGTGACTAACTAAAGTAGACTTACCACTACCAGTTTGACCAACTACCGCCACAAATTCATCATCTTTAGCAATATCTAAGTTAATATTATGTAAGGCAGCTACAAAATCATTTTTCTTTAATCCCTTATAATTATGTTCTACTTTTCTAAATGATATTGCCATAATACCTCTCCTAATTTTTTATTTTCTCTTAAAACAGGATCATTTAAAACTTCATCATATATACGCATTCTAAAAGGCATATCTAAATTACTACTTTTTAAAACTTCTCTTTGTTTAAATACTTCCTCTGGATTTCCAGAAGCTATAATTTGTCCTTCTTTTAAGACAATAACTCTATCAGCTAATTTAGCTAAATCTAAATCATGTGTAATAGTAATAATTGTTTTATGGTAATTCTTTTTCAAAGAAATAATTAAATCAGTAATCTCTTTAACCCCATCTGGATCAAGCATTGAAGTTGCCTCATCAAGTATTATAATATCTTGATTTAAAGCCAAAATACCGGCTATTGCCACTCTTTGTTTTTGACCACCTGATAAAGTGTTTGGTTCTCTTTCTAAATAATCAAACATCCCAACTTCTTTAGTCCATTTAGCAACCAATTCATGCATTAGATCTCTTGGTGTATTTCTATTTTCTAGGCCAAAAGCTACATCATATTTTACATTAACTCCGACGAATTGATTATCTGGATTTTGGAAAACAATACCTACTTTTTTTCTAACTTCAGATAAAGTTTTTTCTTCTAATTTAACACCATCATAAAGAATTTCGCCTTCTTTTGGCTCTAATAATCCAACTAACAACTTAGATAATGTTGACTTACCACTACCATTATGGCCTAAAATAGCTAGCCATTCTTCATCTTTAATTTCTAAATTAATACCATTTAATGCCTTGTCTTTTTCTGTATAAGAATACCATAAATTTTTAATTTCAATCATTACTCTACTCCTTATCTAAGACAATACCCGTAAAATTACGCACTTTAAATATAATTCTAAACCATTTAATAATGTCGGATGATCTGGACTTTGAATTCTAAAATCTACCATTTGACACTTTCTCTTGCTATCTTTAACTGCATCTTTCAGCATTTCTAAGAATAATTCTAAAGTCATATGTTGTGAACAAGAATAAGTTATTAAATAACCACCTGTTTTTAATAATTTTAAAGCTTGTAAGTTAATTTCTTTATACCCTTTATAAGCTTTTTTTACTGTATCTTTAGTTTTAGTAAAAGCGGGCGGATCTAAAACTATAACCTCATAATAGTTATTTTGCGTATTTCTTAAGTAATCAAAAACATCACAACAAGTAACTTTAATATTGTCGAAATTATTTAATTTAGCATTATCTAAAATTGTGTCACAAGCTAATTTAGAAATATCTAAGGCCATAACTTCTTTTGCCCCATGTTTAGCTGCATTTAAGGCAAAACCACCTGTATGGGAAAAACAATCTAAGACAATTTTATCTTTAACATAATATTTTAAATTATCACGATTTAATTTTTGATCTAAAAAATAACCTGTTTTTTGTCCATTTTCAACATCAACATAAAATTTTAAACCATTTTCTTCTACTAATACCTTAGTAGGGAAAGTATTATATAAAAAACCTTTTTCTAAAGGAATTCCTTCCTTTAAATTGATACTAGTATCATTTCTATAATATATTCCTCTTGGTTTTAAAACCTCTACTAAAATATCCTTTACTACTTCTCTTAAATTATACATTCCTAACGAAGTAAATTGGCAGACTAAAATATCATTATATTTATCTACTACTAAACCAGGTAATAAGTCAGCTTCTCCAAAAACAATCCTTAAACAATTGTAGAAATTTAAAGTCTGTCTATGACAAGTAGCTAAAATTATTCTTTCCTTTAATAATTCCTTGATATCAATATTCTCTTCATCAGTTATCAATCTAACCATTATCTTACTTAAAGAATTAAAAAAACCTAGTCCAATAAATTCTTCATTAAAACTATATACTTTAACTATTTCACCACTTTTTATTTCTCCCTTAAAACGATTAACTTCATTATTATAAATAAAAGGAGTTAATAAATAGTTCTTTTTTACATCTTTATTTAAATATACTTCTAACATAAACTACCTAAACGAAACAATAATACCATCTTTATTAGCATAAAAGGTCGTTAAACCTCTAGTAGGAACTAAATTAACAATGACTTCAGGATATTTATTTAAAATACTATTCTTTAAATTATTAGCTATATCAATGTTAGCACAATAAGTAATGACTACTTCTTTAAACATTGCATTTAAATTAGGCATTTCATCAACTAAACTTTGTAAAGACTTAGTTAAAGTTCTAATTTTTTTAATTAATTTAATTTCTCCATTAGCTGCACAAAACAAAGGTCTTATTGATAAGAAACTAGCTACCATACCTGTAAATTTATTCATTCTACCATTTTTAATTAAATTATCAAAAGTAGATAAAACAAATAGCAAATTATAATTATACTTATTAGTCATATTATCATAAATAGAAAGAGCATCAACATTATTTTCTAAATCTTTTATAATATCATTAACCATTAACCTTTCAACACCAGCAACAGCCTTCGAATCAATAACAAATACTTTGTGTCCATCTTTACTAACTATATCACGAGCTAGACAAGCACTATTATATGTACCTGATAATTTAGCTGATATTGTTATACAAAAAGTAGTATCTGCCTTTCTAAACAACTCTTCAAAAGCACTAGGGTTAGGGCATGATGTAGTTTGTTTTTCCTTAGATTCAACCATTTTTTGTAATAATATATCTGGATTTAAACTAGCATCATCAATATATTCTTCACTGCCAATCTTAATAGTTAAAGGAACTACTTTAACAGGATATAAACTACCTTCATATTCACTTTCTAAAATATCAGAAGCACTATCAACAATAATTTGATAAGTCATAATTTCCCTCCTAAAGATCTAACTCTAATATAATTGGAGCATGATCACTACCTAAAACACCATCAAATATATCAGACTTTAAGATCTTATCTTTTAGTATATCACTTACTACAAAATAATCTATTCTCCAACCAATACCTTTTTCCCTAGCTCTCATTCTATAACTCCACCAGGAATATTTTATTAAATCTTTATGAATATATCTAAAAGTATCAACATAACCAGAATTTAATAAATTAGTAAAAGCTTCTCTTTCTTCATCACTAAAACCAGCATTAAAATGATTAGTATCTGGGTTCTTTAAATCAATTTCTTCATGGGCAACATTTAAATCACCACATAAAACTATTGGTTTATTTAAAGTTTTAAGATAAGCTAATAAATCTTTTTCATATTCTAAACGAAATTCTAATCTTTTTAATTCCTGTTGGCTATTAGGGCTATATAAAGTTATAAAATAGTAATCTTCAAATTCTAAAGTAATAGCTCGCCCCTCATCATTATATTTACCATCTAATAAACCTAAATGTACACTTAAAGGTTCTTTTTTAGTATAAATTAAAGTTCCACTATAACCTTTTTTCAAAGCACTATTCATATAATATTTATAACCAGGAATACTAATATCCTTTTGCCCTTCTTGCATCTTAGTCTCTTGAACAGCAAAAATATCAGCATCTACATCTTTTAAAAAATCTAAGAATCCTTTATCTAAACAAGCTCTTAAACCATTAACATTCCAACTAATAAAACGCATATTTACTCCTTAAAGACAAATAAGACAGACAAAGCTGTCTTATTATTATTTATTAGGTTCTAATCTCTTAGTACCGCCCATATATGGCCATAAAACTTCCGGTATATCTACTGAACCATCTTCATGTAAGTGATTTTCTAATAAAGCTATTAACATTCTTGGTGGGGCTACTACTGTGTTATTTAAAGTATGAGCAAAATAATTACCTTTTTCACCCTTAACTCTAATACCAAGACGACGAGCTTGAGCATCTCCTAAATTTGAACATGAACCAACTTCAAAATATTTCTTTTGTCTTGGTGACCAAGCTTCAACATCAATTGACTTAACTTTAAGATCCGCTAAATCCCCACTACAACATTCTAATGTACGGCATGGTATTCCCATAGAAACAAATAATTCTACTGTATAAGAATACATTTTTTCAAACCATGACATAGAATCTTCTGGTTCACAAACAACAATCATTTCTTGTTTTTCAAATTGATGAATACGATAAATTCCTCTTTCTTCTATACCATGTGCTCCTTTTTCCTTTCTAAAACAAGGACTATAAGAAGTGTAAGTATATGGTAATTTAGATTTATCTAAAATTTGCCCAACAAACTTACCAATCATTGAGTGTTCACTAGTACCAATTAAATATAGGTCTTCTCCCTCAATCTTGTACATCATTTGATCCATTTCGCTAAATGACATAACACCATCAACAACACTTGATCTAATCATATATGGTGGAATAACATAAGTAAAGCCTTTATTAATCATAAAATCTCGCGCATAAGCTAAGACAGCACTATGCAAACGCGCAATATTCCCCATTAAATAATAAAAACCATTACCAGCCACTCTACGAGCTGAATCTAAATCAATACCATTTAATTTTTCAATAATATCTAAATGATATGGTACTTCAAAATCATATTCCTTAGGCTCTAAAAAACGTTCTTTTTCAACATTTTCTGTATCATTTTTACCAATAGGTACAGACTTATCAATAATATTAGGGATTAACATCATTCTTTTTTTCAATTCTGTTTCTAAATGTCCTAATTCTTCATCTAAAATAGTAATCCTATCGTTAATTAATGTTACTTCCTCTTTACATTTTAAAGCTTCTTCTTTTTTACCTTCACGCATTAAAGAACCAATTAATTGTGAATTTTTATTTCTTTGTGATCTTAAATTTTCAACTTCAGCTTTATGTTTTCTAATTTCCTCATCTAAGACAATTACTTCATCTACTAATGGTAATTTAGCGTCTTGAAACTTATTTTTTATATTTTGTTTAACAATTTCTGGATTTTCTCTTACGAACTTAATATCAAGCATAATCTTACTCCCATTCTAAAGCTTTTTGAATAGCTTCTGGTATTTCATACTTACTAGCCTTATTAAGTAATTTTTGTAATGTGTTTATAACATTAAATTTAGTTAAAACAAGTACTAAGGCTGCGATAACTCTCTTCTTATATTTTCTTAAAGAAATTACTTTTAATAAAGCAGATTGACTAAATCTAGAAGCAAAAGAACGCAAATAATTGTGTAAAGCTTCATAATTAACATTATTAAAACTTTCAATGTGTTCAACTAATTCTAAAAATTCAATTATATTGACATAACTTTCATTTCTAAAATCTACTTCTAAATTATAAATAGACATTCCATCAATTTTTCTAACACTTTTAATCTCTAACAAATTAGTAAATACATACTCATAATCAACATCATAATCAATTATGCCCTTATTTTTATAAAAATCAGCCCCTGTTTTACAGCCATTTCTACCTCTATTAGTTAAAAAATCTAAGATAGCCTGCTTAGATGGCTTTCTTTCATGATCATTACTATAAGGCTTAAAATATAAACCTTTTGAAAGATTTTGAATTGTTCCTTCATTACACAAACGTGCTAATAATTGATAAAATGTATTCTCTTGCATATCTGCAAAATAATCAGCATATGTTTGTTTAGCAAAAAATAACTCTCCATCTTTTAGCATTTCCACCCAATTACGAATGTTCTTTGTGTACATCACTTTCATCTACCTTTTCTTTTTTATTTTTGAGATGATTAACCCATAAAGCATAAACTAAAACACCGGCAATAATAAAAGCTAAAAATACAACAATTCCTACATAAATATTATTTAAAGAAACCATTGTCCAATAGCCATATACTACTGCTAAAACTAAAGCATAACAAGTAGTTAAAATTACTTGATAGCGATATGTTTTAAAATCTTCCTTTTCAATTTTATGTAACGTCACTTTTCATCCCTCTATAACTGATTAATTAAATTCTTAATATGCTTAATTGTAAAACCATATTCTTCATATATTTCTTTAATTGGCATTGATTTACCAAATGAGTCAATTCCTAAAACATTATTTGCAAAACGATACCAAGGTTGTGTAGAACCCATCTCGATGGCTAAACGTTTAACTACATTTTTTGGTAAAATACTTTCTTGATATTCTTTGCTTTGTTTTAAGAAGATAAATTGGCTTGGCATACTAACAACTCTAACTGCCTTACCTTCTTTTTCTAATTCTTTAGCAGCCATAATAGCTAAATTTAATTCCGAACCACAACTAATTAAAATATATTCAATTTCAGTTTTAGGTTCATAACAAACATAGCCACCTTTTTTAAATCCTTCATAATTAGTTTCTTCTAAAACTGGTAAATCTTGCCTTGAAGTAGTAATTACAGTAGGATAATTATTATCTTTAAAAGCTTCTAACATAGCGTATGTAGTCTCTTTAGCATCACTAGGTCTAACCACATTTAAATTTGGAACAGCTCTTAAACCTGCTAATTGTTCAACTGGCTCATGAGTAGGTCCATCTTCACCAACACAAACTGTATCATGTGAGAAAATAAATAAACTAGGAATACCCATTAAAGCAGCTTCTCTAATTGAATCTTTCATGTAATCAGAGAAAACAAAAAATCCACCACTTACGCCATATAATCCCATTAATGTAATACCATTAACAATAGACGCCATCGCATGTTCTCTAACTCCATAATTAATGTTACGACCTAAATAATTGTTAGGACCATAATTACCATCATTACCTTTAATCATAGATGAGCTAGCTAAATCTGCTGAACCTGCTAAAATAAATTTATTTATCTCGCTCATATTACTTAAAACCTGACCAGCTACCTTACGAGTAGAGATAGGATCTATATAACTAGGAATATTTTTATAATTATATAATTTATGTTCTAAATACTCCTTTAACACATCATAATCACTAGGATATTCATTCTTATATTTATCTAAATTATTAATAAATTCTAAATATTTCTTTTCACTTCTTAAATAAACATCTTTTAAATATAAATCTTTAACTTCTTTTGGTAGTGTAAAATCTGGATAATTATAATCTAAGTTATTTTTCAATTCTTTTAATTCATCTTCTGTTAAAGGCTTACCATGAATAGAATTAGTTCCAGCCTTAGAAGCGCCATAACCAATTATTGTTTTGATTTCAATAATAGTAGGTTTTAAACTTTCATTAGCCTTTATAATTGCCTTATTTATTGCTTCTATATCATTACCATCTTCTACTTTTAAATAAGACCAATTCATAGCTTCAAATTTCAACTTAATATTATCAGAAGTAGCCATTTCTACTGGTCCATCAAGTTGAATGTCATTAGAATCATATAATAGTATTAAATTATTTAATTTCAAGTGACCGGCTAAAGAACAAGCTTCCATTACAAGCCCCTCTTGTAAGTCACCATCACCACATAAACAATAATTTTTAAAATTAAAAATTTCTAAATCTTTTTTATTAAAACGTTCAGCCAAATATTTACCACCAACAGCAAATCCTACCGATGTAGCTATTCCTTGTCCTAACGGACCTGTAGTAACTTCAACACCTGGAGTATGACCAAACTCTGGATGACCAGGAGTCAAGCTTCCTTTTTGTCTAAAATTAGCTAAATCTTCCATGCTAATATTAAATCCACTCAAATGAAGTAATGAATATAATAACGCCGAACCATGACCAGCACTTAAGACAAAACGATCACGATTTGCCCAATTACTTTCTTTAGCATAAACATTTAAATGTCTAGTAAATAAAGTATGTAAAATAGGAGCACTACCTAAACAAATACCAGGATGTCCGCTCTTAGCTTTAGTGATCATATTAGCACTTAATACTCGTAAACTATTGACAGCTAAAGAGTCAGTATTACTTTTCATATTTATTCCCCTTTATTCTCTTCATCTGATTCTTTTTCTTTACTAATATCTTCTTCATTATTTTCTAATTGTTCAACTTTTACATTGTTTTCTTCTATTTCATCATCAACATAAACTTCTTTATTTTCTAATGCTACTTCTTCATTTTGTGTAGCTTCTTCTTTAGCTAATTCTTCATCAATTTCCCTTTGTTTTTCAGCAAAGAAACTATCAATATAATTCTTTTGTTTTTCTAAAACATTATCAAATCCATCTGGTGTCAATTCTTCTTTAATCAAATTAACGCTAGCTTTATTGCACTCATTAATTTTATTCTTTGTAACTTTATTCAATAATAATAAACCTACAATAAAAACTACAAAAATAGCAACTTGTGCATATATAGCCCAAGATTCAATATTAGGAATAATTGTTAAAATAATATAAACTGCCAAACATACTAAAACTAAAGGAATTAAAATTCTAAAATTATATTTTTTAGTAATATCATCACATTGATCCCAAAAATCTAACCAAATCTTATTTATAGGTTGAGAATAAAGTTCCTTAACTTCACTATAAAAACCTTTTTCAACAAATAATCTATAATTAGTACCATCAACACTTGTCCAAACCGCAAATTTACCTTTTGGAACATTTTGATTATATACACTATCAAAATCATCTAAATAATAAATTTGAACTAGTCTACCATCAAATTCTTGTGTGTCTACGGGTTCATAACCCTCCGCTAATTGAAATACTTTTGGATTTAACCGCATAACTTAATCATTTCCTTTCTCGTTTCATTATTATAGCAAATTTTGTATTAATAATAAAGCAAAATAAAATAAAATATGATATAATGACAAAAGAGGTAACAATAATGAAAAAAAGAAATATTTTAATTGTTGAAGATGAAATTAATATTTTACGTATTTTACATAATTATTTTACAAAGTCAAACTATGAAGTTTTTGATGCTTTAGATGGTGAGGAAGCCTTAAATATTTTTAATAATACAAAAATAGATTTAATCATTTTAGATATAATGTTACCAAAAATAAATGGTTTTGAAGTAGCTAAAAGAATTCGTTCTTCCTCAAACATTCCTATTATAGTTATGACTGCATTAGGTGAAGAGGACGATATGATTAAAGGATACAATTTAAAAATTGATGATTATGTAGTAAAACCACTAAAACCTAAAATTTTAGTCATGAAAGTAAATAATTTATTAGATCGTCTCAATAATCCAGATAATATGAAAAAATATTATACCATTAAAAATATAAGTCTAGATTTTGGCTCAAATAAAGCCTATTTAGATAACAATGATTTAAACCTTTCTAAGACTGAATTTAAACTATTAAGCTTTTTAATTGAAAACAAAAATAGAGCTTGTTCAAGAAATATGTTATTAGATGAAATCTGGGGTTTAGATGTCTATGTTGATAATAGAATAGTTGATACTTATATAAAAAAACTTAGAAAAACTTTAAAACCTTACGATTATATAAAAACTATCTTTGGTACTGGTTATATGTTTAGCGAGGGCAATGATGAAAATTAAGTCTGTCACTTTAATAATTATATTAAATGCTTTAGCTTTCATATTTTTTACAGTTATAAACATTTTATTATATAACTTTAGCTTTTTATATTTGATAAATATATTTTTAATTTTATTATATATTTTAAGCAATATTTTTATAATTAATTTTTTATATTATACTCCTTTAAGAAAAACAATCAGATTATTAAAACACTATAATGATGAAAACTTCAGCTATAGAATTTATGACCTAAATTCTAAAGAAATAAAAGAATTAAATGGGGAAATAAACCTTCTAGGAATTAAACTTAAAAACTTAAAACAAAGTTATTTAGAAATATTAAATGAAAATAATAGCTACTATAATCAATACCAAAAAGATTTAGAAAATAAAAAACAATTAGTAGCTACAATATCCCATGAAATAAAAACACCTTTAACAGTAATTGAAGCGACTGCCTCTGGCATTGTTGATGAAATATTTCCACAAGACGAAATAAATAATGAATTAAATAATATTATTAAAGAGTGTGATAAAACAACTAAAATGTTACAAGAAATAGTTAATATTTATAAATTAGATAATAATAAATTAAATATAGATAATACGGCTGTTGATATTTTAAATTTAATCAAAGAAATTATTGAATTTAATCATTCTTTAATACTAAAATATGAAAAAGAAATTATTTACCTATCTAATTATAGTTTTAAATATAATATTAACTTAAATCAATTTAAAAGAGTATTAAATAATATTTTAATAAACGCTATTACTTATTCTCCTAAAGGAGAAAAAATAACAATTAATATAATTGATAATAAATCTTATAATGTTTTAGAAATAATAAATTATGGTATAACTATCCCAAAAAACGATATAAAGAAAGTTTTTGAACCATTCTATCAAGTCGATAAATCTCGAACTAAAAAACAAGATTATGGTAATGGTTTGGGATTATATATAGTTAAAGAAATATTAGAAAAACACCATCTTGACTATGGTATCTTAAATGTCAATAATGGTGTTAAATTCTATATTATATTTCCTAATGAAGCTCCATATTAGCATAAGCATTTAAGGTAAGATCTGCTAGATCTTCCTTTTTTTGTAATTTATAATAGGCGGCTACTGCAATCATAGCTGCATTATCAGTACAATATTTAATACTTGGGATATTAATATTATAATTAAAACTATTATTTTTATTAAAGCGTTCCTTTAAACCTGAATTTGCTGATACACCACCAGCTACAATAATATTTTGACAATTATAATCTTTAGCCGCCATAAATGTCTTATTTACTAATATTTCAGTTACTACATCTTGAAAAGAAGCAGCCAAATCAGCCTTTCTAATTTCATTCCCTCTTTGTTCTTCATTATGTACTAAATTAATTACTGCACTTTTAAGCCCTGAAAAACTAAAGTTATAACCATCAACATAAGGTTTTGGTAATTTATAAGTAATATTTCCTGTTCTAGCCAATTTGTCAACTACAGGGCCACCCGGGTAACCTAAACCTAAAACCCTAGCCACCTTATCGTATGATTCTCCAACCGCATCATCATAGGTCTCACCAATAATCTCAAATTCATAGTTATCTTTCATATAGACAAGTTCTGTATTTCCCCCTGAAACAATTAAGGCTATAGCCGGAAATTTCATAACATGCTCAATAGCATTAGCATAAATATGACCAGCTAGATGATGAATAGCTACTAGTGGTTTATTATGAATTAACGCAAAAGTTTTAGCCGCTGTTAAACCAACTAATAACGAACCGATTAAACCAGGAGCATAAGTAACTGCCACATAATCAATATCTTTAGGTAAAATATTAGCCTTTTTAAAAGCTTCCTCAAATACTAACCCGACTTGATAAACATGATTTCTTGAAGCCACTTCCGGAACAACTCCCCCAAATTTAGTATGGATATCAATTTGGGATATAACAACATTACTTAGGACTTCTTTACCATCTCTAACTATAGCTACACTAGTTTCATCACAACTAGATTCAACACCTAAAATTAACATTTTATCTACTCCATTTCATTAAAATAGCTGTATCTTTATTATTATAATAGTTCTCTCTTTTATTATAGATACTAAAACCTAACTTTTTATATAAATTAAAAGCTTTATAATTGTTTTCATTAACTTCTAAAAAAATTACATTACCTATATTTTTTAAACTATTAATTAAATTAGATGCCTTATTGCAATTTCTATATTCTTCTTTAGTAAAAACACTTATAATTTCAATTTCATCTAATACTTTATAATAGGTTAAATAACTTGTTAATACGCCATTTTCCTCATCAAATAAATAATCAAAATTATCTAAATTAGAACCAAAATTTACCCTTTCTAACTCTCTAATCTCTTCTAAATAATTAGGCATGTAAATTGCGCTCCGCTTCTGTATCTCTTAAGTAATTAGGAACTAGTAACAATGGTTCACTAACTTCTTTAGCCAATTTAATTACTAAATTAGGATTAACTTTATATTCTCCATTTTTAACTTCAACATCATAATCATTTTCTTTTAACATCGTTAACGTAATAAAAGAATCTGGTAAAATACTGAGACCATTTTCATAAATAGCCCCAAATACATTACCATTTCTAGCATCAATGTAGCTTAAAACCCTACCTTTTAAATTACTAGCCATTAATGCTAGTGTTGAAATAGTATATATTTTACAATCCTTAACAAAAGCAGCAAACATCTTAGCTACCGTCACAGCCATCCTAACCCCTGTATATGAACCAGGACCAATGCCACAAATAAATTTTTTTATTTCTTCAGGCCTTACGTTGTTAGCTTTCAACATTTCATCTATCCCTGAAACAATATGAACACTATGTTGTCTACCATCTTCATAATATTTTTCAGCTAAAATTTTATCATTATTTAATAAAGCCATATATAGGGTTGAAGTTGCAGAATCACATATTATTGTATACATTTTAAGTCCCTTCCTTCATAACGTTTACCGACTAAACTGATACTAATCTTTCTTCTATCATTACCTAAGTCTTCTAAATTAATTAAAATATATTCTTTGGGTAACAATTCATTAATATTATTAGGCCACTCTATAACACATATACTATCATCAGTAAAATACTCTTCTAAATCAAAATCGTTATTTAATCCACTTAAACGATATAAATCAAAATGATTTAATGTTATATTATCTCCTTCATAAGATTTAACTATATTAAAAGTAGGTGAATTAATAATTCTTTTAACCCCTAAACCCTTACCAATGCCTTTAGTGATTGTAGTTTTCCCACCCGATAAATCACCAGTCAATAAAATTACATCTCCAGCTTGTAAAACTTTAGTTAAGTTATAGCCTACTTGAATTGTTTCGAGTGCGTTATATGTAATAAGTTCCATTAAATAACCTCCTTAAAGCGAATTAAATTATATCACTAATTAACAAAAAAGACCACTTTTATGTGGCCTTATATTTTATAATTTATCTTCATATTTTTCAAAACTGAATTAAACTAGAAATATATCTTTTTCTAATAATATGTTTCCACTAACATTTTAAAACTATAATATTTAAAAAATTAATACTTGTATCAAGACTACTATTTATAATTTTTAGTACAGAAATTAGTTTTAGCAAATACATTATAAAAACAAAAAGGCTTATAGTTCAAAAACCATAAACCTTAATATACTTTATAAACATGCTTTTACTAATTCTAGGAAAGAATCTGGTTGAAGACTAGCTCCTCCAACTAAACCACCATCAATATTTGGCATAGAAACTAGTTCTTTTGCATTGCTTGGCTTCATAGAACCGCCATAAAGAATTTTGATTTCATCAGCAATAGCTGCATTATATAATTCCTTAATAGCTTCTCTAATATTTTTACATTCTGTTTCAGCATCACTAGCTGAAGCAGTTTTGCCTGTACCAATAGCCCAAATAGGCTCATATGCTATAACAACATTTAAAATATCGTCTTTAGAAACATCTTTTAAATTAGCTTCTAATTGTTTTCTTATAACACTTGAAGTTATACCTAATTCTCTCTGATCTAAAGATTCACCAACACATAAAATTGGTTTTAAATTATGTTTTAAAGCTGATAAAACTTTTCTATTAATCATATCATCAGTTTCACCAAACAAATTACGTCTTTCACTATGTCCAACTATAACATATTCAACACCAGTAGTTTGTAACATAACTGGGCTGATTTCACCTGTAAAAGCTCCAAACTCTTCGAAATACATATTTTGAGCCCCAATTTTTAGGTTATCACCTTGTCTTTTAACAAGATCGCGCAATAAAATTGAAGGAGCACAAATAACTGTATTAACATCATCACAAGAAGGAAGTGATTCATTGATTGCATAAATGAAAGCTAAAGCTTCATCACGAGTTTTATTCATCTTCCAATTTGCGACCATCATTGGTTTTCTCATTTAATCTAACACCTTTTCTGTAATATTTAATTATTTAGATAAAATAGTTGCAATATCATCAATTGCTGCTTCAGCTTGATCACCAGTAGCTTCAATAACTACGTTATCACCTGAAGGAATTGCTAAAGACATTAAACCTAAAATAGATTTAACATCAATAGTACGGTCTTTGTAGATTAAGTTAATATCTACATTGTATTTAGATGCAGCTTGTACAACTTTAGCTGCTAAAGCGGCATGTAAACCAACTGTACTTTTAACAGTAACTGACTTTGTCATTATAAAACCCCTTTATTACTTTTCAGATAAACAAGCAATACCAGGTAATACCTTACCCTCTAAATATTCAAGAGATGCACCACCACCAGTAGATACATGACTGAATTTATCTGCATATCCTAATTTTTCAACTGCAGCAACGCTATCTCCACCACCTACTATTGTAGATGCATTTTCAAGATGAGCAATAGCTTCACAAACTCCTAAAGTACCTGCTTCAAAATTCTTCATTTCAAACACGCCCATAGGACCATTCCAAACTACAGTAGCAGCACCTTTTAATTCATTAGTAAATAATTCTAATGTTTTAGGACCAATATCTAAGCCCATATCATCACTAGCTAAAGCATTAACATCTTTAACTTCGCCTTTAACATCCGCAAATTCTTTAGCACATACAGTATCAACAGGTAATATAATCTTACCATCTGCTTCTTTTAATAATTCTTTTGCTAAATCAATTTTGTCATCTTCGCATAAAGATTTACCAATATTATTACCTAAAGCCTTTAAGAAAGTGAACATCATACCGCCACCAATTAAAATCTTATCAGCTTTTTTGATTAATTCAGAAATAACACCAATCTTATCAGATACTTTAGCACCACCTAAAATAGCTACATAAGGATGTTTAGGGTTATCTACAGCACCACCAATATATTTGATTTCCTTTTCTAATAAGAAACCAGCAGCACTTTCTTTAATATGAGATGCAATACCAACATTTGATGCATGTGCTCTATGAGCAGTACCAAAAGCATCATTAACAAATACATCACCAAGACTAGCCCAATATGCACCTAATTCTGGATCATTTGAAGATTCTTTTTTACCTTCTAAATCTTCATAACGAGTGTTTTGGAACATAACTACTTCGCCGTCATGCATTTTACTAATAGCATCTTCTAATTCTTTGCCTCTAGTAGCATTAATAAATGTTACCTTATGACCTAATAGTTCTGCAAAATGTTTTGCAACTGGCGCCATATCACCCTTTGCTAAATCTTCTGCTTTTTTAATACGACCTAAGTGAGAAAAAACAATTGCCTTACCACCTTGTTCTAATACATATTTAATTGTAGGTAAAGCAGCCCTAATACGAGTATCATCTGTAATGACACCATCTTTCATAGGAACATTAAAATCAACTCTGATTAAAACTTTCTTATCCTTTAAATTTAAATCAGAAACTACTTTTTTAGCCATTTCTAATTACCTCCATTATAGCTACAAAGCTCTACACATAATTATATCAATTTTTTTAATTATTTTAAAGTGAAAAAAAACATAAATTTAAGTTAATAAGAAAAAAGCAAATCAGTTAAAAACCAATTTGCTAAATAATTAAACTACTTAATAACTTTTTCAGTATCCTTGTCAAAGAAATGACATTTATTCATATCAAAAGCAAGTTTAACCTTACCACCGATAACTAAATCATCACGAGCATCAACAGCTGCAGTAACTGCATCTCCATCCATTGTAGCATAAATATTAGTATCTGCACCTAATAATTCTGATACATCAACTGTAAGTTCTACAGTAGCATCTGGATAAGTTTCAAGAACAATTGGTGTATCATGAATATCTTCAGGTCTAATACCTAAAATTATCTCTTTACCAATATAACCATTTTCTTTTAAAACACTTAATTTACCTGCTGGAATTTGAATCTTGTAGTTGCCACCACTAGTAGTGAATTTACCTGTTTCTTCTACTTTACCATGAATAAAATTCATTGGAGGTGTACCTATAAAGCCACCAACAAAGACATTTACTGGGTTTGTATAAATTTCTTCTGGTGTACCAACTTGTTGAATTCTACCATCACACATAACAACAATACGAGATGCCATAGTCATAGCTTCTGTTTGGTCATGAGTAACATAAATAGTAGTAGAACCAATACGACGGTGTAATTTAGTGATTTCTGTACGCATTGTAACACGTAATTTAGCATCTAGGTTAGATAAAGGTTCATCCATTAAGAATACCTTAGCATCACGAACAATAGCACGACCTAAAGCAACTCTTTGTCTTTGACCACCTGATAAAGCTTTAGGTTTTCTCTTTAAATATGGAGTTAAACCTAAAATTTCGGCAGCGTTCATAACTCTTCTTTTAATTTCATCACGAGGAACTCTTCTTAAAACAAGACCAAATGCCATATTGTCATATACAGTCATATGTGGATATAAGGCATAAGATTGGAATACCATGGCAATTCCTCTATCTTTTGGTGAAACATCATTCATTAATTCACCATCAATATATAATTCACCTGATGATATTTCTTCAAGGCCAGCAATCATACGTAATGTTGTAGATTTACCACAACCTGAAGGACCTACGAAAATGATAAATTCTTTATCAGCAATTTCTAAATTAAAATCAAAAACTGCTTGAACACCATTAGGATAAATCTTATTAATATTTCTTAAACTTAATGTAGACATAATTTCCTCCTATTTTTCTAATCAAATTATACTCATCATGTAAGCGTTATACTATAGACAAATTGCACAAATTTAACATTTAAAATAAAAATATAATGTAGCAGCATCTTTAAAATGTTTTAAATTAAAACCCGTATGTTCATAAAAATTATTTAACTTATATAATAAAGTATTACGATGTATATATAAATTATTTGCTGATGACAAAACATTTAGATCGTTGTTAAAATAAACTTCTAATAATTCTTTAAATGCTATATCATTATAATAATTATCTAAAACTACCTTAAGTCCCTCTTCTTTATTACTTAAAAATGGTAAAATTTGAGGTGCTAAATAAATACCATTATCTAATTTATCAAGATTATTGCTAATCAGTTCTTCTTCTTTTGCTAAATTATTTTTACTGCCACTTATATAGACGATATTATTTAATAAAAGGTCAATATATAGAGCTTTTATAGTACTTATAATATCTTCTAATGGGTAATTTTCTAAATATATAATTAAATTTTTTTCTTTTTTAACCTTTTCTATTTCAAAAAAAGTTTCAATTTGTTTTAAAAAAATATTATTAACCTCATTTATTAAAATAAATCTATGCATTACAATCACCAACTTAATCTAATTATACAAAAAAATGTTGATAATAAAAATAATTTTATTTATCTTTAATTAGCTTTGTGCTATAATAATAACAATGATAGCGTTTTCAAGAAAGAAGCCAGCTATAAATAAATCAAGCTGATTTTTAAAAAATATAAAAATGCATTTTATCCAAGCTTAAAAAA
>CALUXI010000020.1 GCA_944324705.1 uncultured Acholeplasmatales bacterium | reverse complement strand
TGTTGGATTTAATAAATATATATTTTATATAGAAAATTATTTAATTACTACTTGATTTTTCTTATCTAATTTTATGTTAGCATTTTCTAGCTTTTTTAATTTTTTAGCTTTCTTAAAATTATATTCGGTTCCTTTAATTATATTTTTATAATTTTTAATATGTCTAACAAAAATCAAACAACCCATTATAGTATATAAAATACAAGTTAATAGTGATGGCTGACCTACTAAAAATTCACCAAAACCTAAGTTAGGATCAAGACCAACAAAGTGCAAAATCCAAGTAGATATTAAAACGGTTAGTGTAGCAGCAGTTGAAGATAATGAAACATAACCAATTGTATAGGTTACAATACCAAAGGCTACTAAACATAAAACTGCAGGAAGTGGTGTTAATACTAAAATTACACCTAAAGAAGTAGCTACAGCTTTACCACCTTTAAAGTTTAAAAAAATACTGAAGCAATGACCTAAAATTGCTGCAATTCCATAATACAGGTAATCAATTGGACTAGCCCAAACATTTAATGGAGCTAAAACATTCCTAATTAATAAAATAACTAGCATACCCTTAAATACATCACAGAAGAAAATTACAAAACCTATTTTTTTACCTAATATTCTAATGGCATTAGTAGAACCTATATTCTTTGAACCATGTTGTCTAATATCAGTTTTACAAACTGTTTTACCAATAACAAGGCCAAATGGAATAGAACCAATCACATAAGCTAAAATTAAAAATAGTATAGAAATTGTAATATCACTAGCAGTTAAGACATTAAACATACATATTACCTCCGCTAAAATTATACAACATTAATAGAAAATGTCAAAAAGTAATTTAGTTTATTGAGGAAAATTAGAAATTGTGATATCATTTAAAAAGGTGATTTTATGCAAAAATATTCAGATGATTCTATAACAATATTAGAGGGACTTGAAGCAGTAAGAAAAAGACCTGGTATGTATATTGGGTCTACTGATGAGAGAGGTCTTCATCATTTAGTATGGGAAATTGTCGATAACTCAATTGATGAAGCCTTAGCTGGTTTTGGTAAAGAAATAACTGTAATTATTGGAAAAGATAACTCGATAACTGTCATTGATAATGGGCGTGGTGTGCCATGTGGTAAACATGCTAGTGGAAAGAACACAATGGAGGTAATTTATACCATTTTGCATGCTGGTGGTAAATTTGGTACAGGTGGCTATAAGACCTCAGGTGGTTTACATGGTGTTGGTGGTAGTGTAGTTAATGCCTTATCTGTATATATGGAAGTAACAAGTTATCGTGAAGGTAAAATTCATCAGATTGTTTTTGAAAATGGTGGTAAAACAATTCATCCAATGAAGGTTTTAGGTGATACTAAAAAGACAGGAACGACAGTTACCTTTAAACCAGATCCAACTATTTTCTCAACAACTATTTTTGATTATGACAAAATTAAAGAAAGAATAAGAGAAAATGCTTTTTTAATTAAAAATTTAAAAATGAATATCATCGATAAAAGAACAAATAAAGAGGAGTCGTTTGTCTATGATCGAGGTATTAGTCAATATGTTGAAATTTTAGATGTTAATAAAAAACCTATTCATCCAGTTTGGGATTTTGAGGATAGTTCTACTAAAATTAGTGTAGAAGTAGCTTTACAATTTTTAGATACTTATGATGAAAAGATTATTTCTTTTGTTAACAACGTTCATACTAAAGATGGTGGTACTCATGAATTAGGTTTTAAATTAGGCTTAACTAAAGCTTTTAATGATTATGCTAGAAAGTATAACTTAATTAAAGATAAAGATCCTAATTTAGAAGGTGGAGATATAAGATCAGGTTTAACTGCTATTATTTCTGTACGAATTGAAGAATCTATTCTTGAGTTTGAAGGTCAAACTAAAGGTAAATTAGGAACCCCAGAAGCTAAGAATGTTGTTGATCAAATTACCTATGATAAAGTTACAGCTTATTTGATTGAAAATAAAGATGTAGCTCAAAAAGTAGTTGATAAGGCTATTGTAGAATATAATGCTAGATTAGCTGCACGTAAAGCTAGAACGGAAGCACGTCTTGGTAAAAAAGAAAAACAAGAAGTTAGTTTGTCTGGTAAATTAAGTCCAGCGGCTGAAAAAAATAAAGATATTAATGAGTTATTTTTAGTCGAAGGTGATTCAGCTGGTGGAAGTGCTAAAAAAGGTAGGGATAGACGTTTCCAAGCTATTTTACCTTTAAGAGGTAAAATTTTAAATATTGAAAAAACAGCTGAAGATAATGCTTTAAAAAATCAAGAAATTGCAACTATGATTTATACTATTGGCGCGGATTATGGATCTAAATTTGATTTAAAGAAATGTAATTATAAGAAGGTAATTATTATGACCGATGCTGATGATGATGGTGCACATATTCAAGTTTTACTTTTAACTTTCTTTTTCCGTTATATGCGACCATTAGTTGAAGATGGCAGAGTTTATGTTGCGTTACCTCCTTTATTTAAGATTGTTAAAAAGGGCAAAAAAGAAGAAATAATTTATGCTTGGACTAATGAAGAAAAAGAGAAAATATTAAAAGACGCCCCTAGCAATACTACAGTTCAACGTTATAAAGGGTTAGGTGAAATGAATGCCGATCAGTTGTGGGATACAACTATGAATCCAAAGACAAGAAATTTGATTAGGGTTAATATTGAAGATTTATCTGATGCTGAAAAACAAATTGATATACTAATGGGTGATGATGCATCTAGAAGAAGACAATGGCTTGAAAGCAATGTTTCATTTACTTTAGAGGAGGATGGTGAATAATATGGACTTAAAAACTAAATTAGACTTATTCTCTAAAGAACACTTTGAAACAATGAATCTTGAAACAGCTATTGGTGATCGTTTCGGACGTTATTCAAAATATATTATTCAAGAAAGAGCTATCCCAGATATTAGAGACGGATTAAAGCCAGTTCAACGACGTATTTTATATGCTATGAACTTATTAGGTATTACATCAACCTCAAGTTATAAGAAATCAGCTCGTATTTGTGGTGAAGTTATGGGTAAATTTCATCCTCATGGTGACTCATCAATTTATGAAGCTATGGTTAGAATGAGTCAAGATTGGAAGATGGGTGTTGTTTTAATCGATATGCATGGTAATAATGGTTCTATTGATGGTGATGGAGCCGCTGCGATGCGTTATACTGAATCACGTTTAAGTAAAAATGCTGATTATTTATTAAAAGATATTGATAAAAATACAGTACCTTTTATTCCGAACTTTGATGAGGAAGAAGTTGAACCAACAGTTTTGCCAGCACGTTTTCCTAATTTGTTAATCAACGGGGCAACGGGTATTTCAAGTGGTTATGCAACAAATATACCGCCTCATAACTTCAATGAGGTTATAAATGCAACTATTGCTTTAATTGATAATCCTAAGCTAACTATTGATGAATTACTTGAAATAATGCCAGGTCCTGATTTTCCAACAGGTGGTATTATTGAGGATATTGATGGTATTAGAGAAGCCTTTATGTCTGGTAATGGTAAGATTGTTGTTAGATCTAATTATACTATTGAAAAAATAAATAAAGAGCAAGAAAGAATAGTTATAACTGAAATCCCTTATGATACAAATAAGGAACAAACGGTTAAGAAAATTGATAGTTTAAGACAAGCTAATAAAGTTCCTGATATAATAGAAGTTCGTGATGAATCTGACCGTGAGGGCTTAAGAATTGCTATTGATTTGAAAAAGGATGCTAATAGTGAAGCTATTTTAAATTATTTATTTAAAAATACGGATTTACAAATTAACTATAACTACAATATGGTTTCTATTTGTAATAAAAGACCAATGTGTTTAGGGGTTATTCCTATTTTAACTGCCTATATTAATTATCAAAAAGAAGTAGTTACTAATAGAACAAATTTTGATTTAAATAAAGCTAATAAAAGACTTCATATTGTTGAAGGTTTAATTAAGATGGTTAGCATTGTTGATGAAGTTATTAAGACTATTAGAGCAAGTAAAAATAGAGCGGAATCTAAAATTAATATTATGAATAATTTTGGTTTTTCTGATTTACAAGCTGAAGCTATTATTACAATGCAATTATATCGTTTATCTAATACTGATATTATGCAGTTAAAGGAAGAAAAAGAAACTTTAACTAAGAACATTAAAAAGTATAATAATATTTTAGAAAATGAAAATGTTTTATTAGATGTTATTAAAGACGAATTAAGAGAAATATCAAAATCGTTAGTTCAACCACGTAGAAGTCAAATTAGGGCTGAAGTAAAAGATATTTCTGTCGATGAAACAGATTTAGTATCTAAAGAAGATGTAGTAGTTGTTGTTACTAAAGAACGGTATATTAAGCGAGTATCTTTAAAATCATACAATGCTTCTAAAAACAATTATCTTAAAGAAAATGATACAACTATTTTCTTAGGTGAAACTAATACTCTAGCTACATTATTGTTATTTACATCACTAGGTAATTTTATATATTTACCAGTGTATAAGATTCCGGAATGTAAAATGAAAGATGTAGGGACATTCGTTAATAATTTAGTTCAAATTGATCCAAAAGAAACAATTATAAGTTCATATACTATAGATGATTTTAATGATGGTAGAACGGTTTTATTATGTACTAATTTAGGTAATGTTAAGCAAATGTTATTAAATAATTTCCAAGTGAATCGTTATACTAAAGCTGTAAGAGCTATGAAATTAGGTGACGGTGAAACTTTAGTAAGTACAGATATGACAAGCAATATGTTAGAATTATTTATAGTAACTAAATATGGAGATGGACTTCGTTTTAGAGCAACTGATGTAGCATTAAGAGATACAACCGGCGCTGGTGGTATTAGAACTATTTCCTTAAAACCAAAGGATGAAGTTGTTAAAGCTTTATATACTAACAAAGATGAAGACATTTTGATATTGACTGACAAGGGTAATATTAAACGTATGCCGGTAGTTGATATTCCTTTGACAAAAAGAGGAAGAGTCGGAACTAGTCTAGTTAAGAAAGTTAAATCTAATCCAGTTATTGTTGTTAGTGCTTGTCATATGACACCAAACCAATACAAAGAAAATGTAATATGTCATGTTGTTTATAGTAACGGTGTTGATGAAATTAGATGTTTTAATTTTAAATATAATGTTGGTGAATCTGGTAAATCTTTTGTTAATACTAATTATCAAAATCCAATTGATATTTATTTAGATAGACCAGAGAAAGCAGATGAAATTGTTTCTGGGGATTATTTAGTTGAAGAAGATATAAATCTTTTTAGTGCTGATTTTACTTCTGAAAAGCCTTTAAAAGCTAGTAAGCCTAATTATAATATTTTAAATGATTTAGATAAAATATTAGAGGCTAATAAAGGTACATATAATGTTGAAGTACCAAAAGATAATAATGAAATTAAAATAAAGAAAGAAAAAGTAACTTTATTTGATGATTTAGAAAATAAAGAAGTAACAAAAGAAAAAATAAAGGAAGATGATACTACTATTACGACGGAAACTCAAAGTAGTGTTATCATTAGAAGGAAAAAAATAGATAAATAATAAGGAGTTTAGCATGGCTAAATATGAAATGGATATGACTAGTGGGAACCTAGCCATAAAATTATTAAAATTTAGTGTTCCCTTAATGTTTTCTGGTATCCTACAATTACTTTATAATGCCTTTGATATCATTGTTCTAGGACATTTTTCATCTTATCAAGCTATGGCAGCAGTTTCTAGTACTAGTAGTTTAGTTAGCTTATTTGTTAATTTCTTTTTAGGCCTAACTTTAGGTAGTACAGTTTTAATGAGTAGATATTTTGCAACTCGTGACCAAGTTAATATGAAAAAAACAGTGCAAACTACAATAATAACATCAATTGTAGTAGGTATAATTGTTTCAGTTTTAGGAGCATTAACATCACGATATATGTTGATATTAATGAAAGCTGATAGTGCTTTAATTGATATGTCTACTCTATATTTACAAATTTATTTTTCAGGAATTATTTTCAATATAATTTATAATTTTGGTGCATCTATTTTAAGGGCAGTTGGTGATACAAGAAGACCACTTATTTACTTGACTATAGCAGGTATTTTAAATGTGTGTTTTAACTTGTTATTTGTTTGTGCTTTCAAAATGGATGTGGCTGGTGTTGCTTTAGGAACTATAATCTCGGAAGCTTGTAGTGCTACTTTAGTATTAGTTACTTTAATGCGTAGTCCTGAATATATGCGCTTTACTTTTAAACATTTAAGTGTTGATAAAACTATAGTTAAAAATATCTTTTTAATTGGTTTACCAGCTAGTTTACAAAGTGTTATATTCAATATTTCTAATGTAATGATTCAAGCTAATATTAATACATTTGGTGAAAGTGCCATAACCGGTAATGGGGTTGCGTCGAGTCTCGAAGGCTTTGTCTATGCCGGAATGAATGCGGTTTATCAAGGAACAGTTTCCTTTACTAGTCAAAATGTTGGGGTGAAAAAATATAAAAATGTTCCTAAAATAAATTTATATGCTCATTTATACGTATTATTAGCTAATTTAGTATTTGGTGGTATAATATTATTGTTCCCTAAATTCTTTATTAGTATATATATTACTAATGCTACTCCAGAGATTATTGATTATGCCTATGAGAGAATGTTAATTATGATCTTAACATATTTCTTGTGTGGTTTTATGGATGTATGTTCTGGTAGTTTGAGAGGTTTAGGCTATTCAGGTGTTTCAACAATTATTACAGTTATCGGGATTGTAGGATTTAGGATAACTTGGATTTATACCTTTTTCCAACTTAATCATACTTTAATGAATCTGTATATCTCATATCCGATATCTTGGACAGCAACATGGTTGATTTCTTTATTAGTAGTTATGTTGATATATCGTAAAGCTCTAAAAAGAGAACAAAATTTAGTTTTAAATAAATAATATTAGGAGGTGGTACTTATGACTATGAAGCAAAGAATAATTTTGTCGGTTATTTGTTTTGTTATTGCGTTAATTTTTTTACTAGTACCACCTCAATTTTTAAGTTTAATATATTTTAGATTGGTTGCTATATTTTTTGTCTTAATGGGTATTATTAAACTAACTTTTACCAATTTAAGAGAGGGCAAAAAAGAATTTACATTAAATTTAGTTGAAGGTTCATTAGCGATTATATTAGGTGTAATTTATTTTCATTATTATGAATATTTAGTTATTGACATAATTTGTTTTATTTCTTTACTTATAGTTCCAATTTTAAGATTAATTTATGCTCCTAAAATAATAAATCAAATTGGTTTTGACTTTCCTAAATATATAGGTTTAATTTCTTTTTTAGGTGGTTATAATAAATTAAGTAAGGCATTTTTTATCTTTTGTGGTATTATTTGGATAATTATCCTTTTGGTAATTTGGTTTTTTTATTTAAGAGAAAGGAGAAAAAATGATGGAGAAGAAGACTAAATATATTTGGTATATTATAGCTATTTGTTGTCTCATATTATTTTCTTTAATTTTAATAGCTTCTTTAATTGATATTGGAGAGAGATTAAGACAAATTCATATAAGTGTTGAAATTGTATTTTACGTCTTATGTGCTATTTTAATTTTCTTTGGTATAATTAATCCAATTCGGATAATAGTTAGTAGTCCTGATTTAAAAATAGTTACAACTTTAGATGAGAATGATCCTAGAATTTATAAGACTTATAAAGCAGTGGCTAAAAATATTGTAGCTAATAATAATTTACCAGCTGAAAGTGAAGTTTTGTTAACTGATTATCATACTAAAGAAGAATTATTAATTAATTTACAATATGTATTTCAAACCAATGTAAAAAAGGATTTAAACAATATTATTATAAATCATGCTAAAACAGTATTAATATCTACGGCTATTTGTCAATCTGCTAGATTTGATATGATTACAGTTTTTACAGTTAATTTACAAATGATAAAAAAACTAGTAAGTAGATGTGGTTTTAGACCAACGTATAAGAATTTATCTAAATTAACAATAAATGTTTTTGGGACTGCCTTAATTGCTGAAGGTTTAGAAAATATGCGTTTAGAAGATATTTTGCCTAATTCATCATTACAAGCAATATCAGAAATACCATTAATTAAACCTTTATTAAGTTCAGTTATACAGGGTGTTGCAAATGCTTTATTAACAATTAGAATAGGTTGTGTAACTAGACGTTATTTGTTTAGTGATGGTACTATTATTACAAAAGAAGAAATAAGAAAACAAGCTTTAAAGGAAGCTGCTAAATTATTACCTTTAGTAGTAGCTGATACGCTAACTTTCTTTCCTAAAAAGATAATTAAATTCTTTACTAAAAAGAAGAATGATAACCCAGAAACTGAAAATGCTTAAAAAATTATTTAAATATTAAAGACTATTTATAATATTGATTTTATTTATAAAGTGATAGAGTTATACCATTCTATTAAAATAATGAAACAAGGAATAAATATTAAGACATTATCATATACTAATCAATATAACAAAATTTTGTAAATAAATATTGATTTTTGATTACTAATAGTTTATAATTCCTATGTTGTAACATGCACCACTTAGAAGGGGTTATAAATGACTTGGTCTACCCTAATAGTGAGTCTTAAATATTCAAGGAGGTTTCGACATGTACGCAATTATTGAAACAGGTGGCAAACAGGTTAAAGTAGAAGCAGGTTCAACTATTTTTGTAGAAAAATTAGCTGCTGAAGAAGGTTCTACTTATACATTTGATAAAGTTGTTCTTGTTGGCGGTGAAAAAACAGTAGTAGGTGCACCATATGTTAAAGGTGCTACAGTAGTAGCTAAAGTTGAAAAACAAGGTCGCGGTAAAAAACTTATTGTTTTCAAATATCGTCCTAAGAAAAATGAAAGAACAAAAAAAGGTCATCGTCAAGCTTACACTAAATTGACTATTGAATCAATTAATGCTTAATTATGATTAATGTAAAATTTGATAGTAAAGATAACATTGCTAAATTTTTAGTTACTGGTCATGCTAATTATGCTAAATATGGTAAGGATATTGTATGTGCTGCTGTATCAACAGCATTAATTATGACAGCTAACTTATATGAACAAATAAATGATGGTTACAACATAATTGCTTTAGAAGCAAAAGAAGGTTATTTTTGTTTAGAAGTAAAAATTGATAATGAAATATCTTTAGCTATCAGCAAGAATTTGGCAGATACCTTAGAAACATTAGCTAAGGATTATCCCAAATATATTAAGTATAACGGTTAAAGGAGGAAAACCATGTTAAAGTTAAATATTCAATTATTCGCATCTAAAAAAGGTGTTGGTTCTACTAAAAACGGCCGTGATTCTGAAGCTAAACGTCTAGGAGCTAAAGTAGCAGATGGTCAAGTAGTTACAGCTGGTTCTATTTTATATCGTCAAAGAGGTACTAAGATTTTCGCAGGTAAAAATGTAGGTCGTGGTGGCGACGATACATTATTTGCAAAAATTGAAGGCGTTGTAAGATTTGAACGTAAAGGACGCGACAAAAAACAAGTTTCTGTTTATTGTGTTGAATAATGACTAGGCCTTGGCCTAGTTTTTTGTTTAGAAGGAGGCTATCATGTTTATTGATGAAGTCAAATTAGAAGTTCATGGTGGTAAAGGTGGCGATGGAATCGTTGCTTATCGTAGAGAATTAAAGGTCGAAATGGGTGGCCCTTTTGGTGGAAGCGGTGGTAAAGGTGGTTCAATAATCTTTGTTGGTGATGAAGGACTTAGTACTTTACTTGATTTAAAATATATGAAAGTATTAAAGGCTCTACCAGGTGAAAAGGGAAAAAATAAAGGCATGCAGGGCGCAAATGCTAAAAACACTTATGTTAGAGTCCCTTTAGGTACCACTATATATGATGAAGATACTAATCAAGTAATTGCTGATATAACAAGAAATAAGGAAGAAGCCATAGTAGCTTTAGGTGGTCGTGGCGGTCGTGGAAATATGGCCTTTGCGACAGGCATTAATAAATGTCCTGATTTTTGTGAAAAAGGTGAACCAGGTCAAATAAGATACATTAGATGTGAACTTAAAGTTTTAGCTGATTGTGGTTTAGTTGGTTTCCCTTCAGTTGGTAAATCTACTTTATTAAGTCGTTTAAGTGCTGCTAAACCTAAAATTGCTGCTTATCATTTCACAACTTTAGTGCCTCAACTTGGTATGGTAAGTGTTCAAGATGGAAGAAGTTTTGTCTTAGCAGATTTACCAGGCTTAATTGAAGGTGCACATCAAGGAGCTGGACTTGGTTTACAGTTTTTAAAACATATTGAAAGATGTCGTGTAATAATCCATGTTATTGATATGGCTGGCAGTGAGGGTAGAGATCCATACAATGATTATTTAATAATTAATAAAGAATTAGAAAATTATAAAATGAATTTATCAAAGCGACCTCAAGTCGTTGTAGCTAATAAAATGGATTTACCTCAAGCAAAAGAAAATTTAGAAAAATTTATAGCTAAGACTAATTTAAAGGTTATTCCTATTAGCGCTTATAATAATTATAATTTAGATGAATTAAAATATAAGGTAGCTGATTTATTAGCTGAAACTAAGCCATTTAGTTTATTTGAAGAAGACGAAATAGCTCCAGAAGTAACTTATGAATATAAGGAAGATGAGCCTATGTTCTATGTTGAAAAAGATAAAGATGGAATTTATAATGTTAAAGGAGACAAATTATATCGAATTTTCCAAATGACAAATTTTGAAAATGAATCATCAATGAATCGTTTTGCTAGACAATTAAGAAGTTTTGGTGTCGATGATGAATTGCGTCGCTTAGGTATCAAAAATGGTGATACTGTGCGAATATTCGATTTTGAATTTGAGTTTATAGAATAATATGTTGGAATTTATTAATAATCATCTAATTTTTTCTATTATTATTTTATTAAATATAATAGGTTCTTTGATTAGTTTATTTTTATATGCATCAGATAAAAGAAAAGCTATCAATAATAGTTGGCGTATTAAAGAAAAAACTTTACTTTTAAGTACATTATTATTTGGAGCAGTAGGAAGCTTTATAGGTATATTTATACTAAGGCACAAAACTAGACATTGGTATTTTGTTTTAACTGCTATTGTGTCCTTAATAATACAAGCATTATTGCTATATTTTACTTTTAATTTAAGCTTGTAATATTTTGGTCAATAAAGTATCCTATTTTTAGAGGTGTTGATATGACTAAATATTATAGATATGTCATTTTGATAGCTATTTTGGTTAATATTGTTTCGGGTTTTGTTAGTTATATGTTGATTAAATTTCCAGAAAGCTCCTTGGTAAGTGTTTTAGATCCGGAAGCAGGTCTTTACAATGTATCTTATGTATTGATAATATTATTACCAATTATATTTTTTCTAACTTTATTTAGTTATAGCTTTATTATAGCTGGTTCACTTTTAATAATATTAGGCATTGCCTGTCTATTTCAAAAAATTGAAAGCAGACAAGTGTTCCATATATATCTACTGATATATACATTAACTATTATAATCCAAATAGTTTGGTTTACTTTAAACAAAGATAATTTAAGAGAAGTCATTAATCTTACTGGCTATCTTCCATATATTGGTTATGTAGTAGAATTAATAGCTAGTATATTAGTAATAATTAATATCTTTAAGACTGATAAAAGTAAAAAAGAAGTTTAATAAATATTATTTAATCATTACTATTTATTTTATCTTTTCAGTATATTTACTTTAGATATTTTAATTCTAATGTATAATATTAAATTTAAAATAAACTAGAAAAAATGATTTAGAGATTGATTAGTTCAATCTCTTTTTTTAGTGTGTATGGCAAGAAAAAACACTGATAATTCTAGCAGCCAGTATAACAAATCACTTGGCGAAACTATAATTAAATCAAATAATTATTTAGGATGGACTGATACTTTATAATTAGGTAAATGAAAATATTTATTTAGTGACTTTGCCAAAAGTCTAGGAGGCAGAGTTTAAGTAATAATTATGTAATCGAAGCAGATAGAAAGAATATGTTTAGAATGAGCAATATAAAAAGAGGTAGATCAAATTTTGTCAACCTCTTAATTTGTTATTGAATATAATTTCTAATTTGTATAACTATAACACGGTATAAGAAACAATATTTATGTTGCAATGGGGTAGAATTTTTCTATCTTGTTGAAAAAAGTTGTGAAAATCACAACTTAAATTTCAATTTTTACTTTATCATTAGCACTATTTACGTCGACTAATGTGAAATGACCATTTTCTTTAACGTATTTTTTTAAATATTTTAAATTTTCTTTTAATATTTTAGATTTAATATTAATCTTTTTCTCTAAATATCTGGTGATTATTCTATTAGAAAATAAAATATATGGTAACTTTAATTTAAATATTTTTTTATTATTTTCAAAAATAGTTATTTTAATCATTCGGCATAAACACTAATATGTTCATTTTCAGCAGTGTCAATCTCAATTAATTTACCAACTACACCTTTATCAATTAAAGAAAAAATCAAATTAAAATCTATTTTATTTAAAATATCTTTATCAAAAATTTTAATAGCGTTAGATTCAAGTAAGTTTTTTATAATAACTAAAGGAAGATTTATTTTAACTACATCCCCATTATCTAAAATTTCTAATTTTAATAATAATTTGTTAGGATCTTTATTAGCTATATGGGCAGTGTTATCATTACCTAAAATATAATCAGTAGAAACATTTAAAATTTTACAAATATTCAATAACATTTCTAAATCAGGAGTAGAAAGATTATTTTCCCATTTACTTATACTTTGTGAAGAAATATTTAGTTTGGCAGCTAAATCCTCTTGAGTTAAGTTCCTTTCTTTTCTTAATTCTTGTAATCTTTTTGCAAATTCCATGGTTATACCTTCTTTCTAATTATATTTTAAGTTAATTTAAAAATATTTTTAAGTATTAATTAGTGGAATTACTAACTAAATTAGTGATATTTACTCAACTAGTAGTAGAATTTCTATAAATCTAGTTTTAAATCATCATCCGTATAAAGTTTAAGTTTAAGACAAATAAAATGAAAAATCAAAGTTAAAATGATAGGTAAAACTAAAGAAATTAAGATAAGACCACTAATGTCTAAAACAGTAATATTAGCTTTAATACCAGCATCTAGGTCATTAAACCATCCTTGTATTACTCCAATTGGACCGACTAGTCCACAAGTTCCCATTCCGGCTGATATAGCTGGTCCATTCATTTCTAATTTAAATAAGCAAGTAGCGATTGGCCCAGAGATGGCAGAAGCCAAAATAGTAGGTAGCCATATTATTGGCTTTTTTATTATATTAGGAACTTGTAACATACTTGTTCCTAGACCTTGAGCAACTATTCCTGACCATTTATTTTTTCTGAATGATTGTACAGCAAATCCAACCATTTGACAACAACAACCAGCTAAAGCAGCTCCACCAGCAAGCCCCATTATTCCAAATGATGCACATAAAGCAGCACTTGAAATTGGCAATGTTAATACTACACCAACTAAGACGGATACTAATATACCCATTAGTAGTGGTTGTAAAGTAGTAGCTTGATTTATGGCATTACCGATTAAATTAGCTCCTTTGCCAATCCAAGGTGCAATTCCCATTGCTAAAGAACAACCAATTAAAATAGTGATTAGTGGGGTTACCAAAATATCTATCTTTGTTGTTCCGGATATTAATTTACCACCTTCAGCGGCAACTATAGCAATAAAGAATACAGCTAAAGGACCACCTGCACCACCAAGATTGTTACTAGCTATTCCAATAGCTACCAAACTAAATAAAACTAAAGGTGGACATTTCAATGCATAACCAATAGCAACAGCCATAGCAGCCCCACTAGCAGTTTGTGCATATGAACCTAATTTAACAAAAAAATCAAGACTAGTTAAATCACCTATTGTATCAAATATAGTACCAATCAATAGCGAAGCGAATAGACCTAAGGCCATTTTACCCATAGCATCAATGAAATAAATTTTAAGAGAAAAATGAACATTTTTTTTGTCTAAGTATTTCTTTATCTTACTCTTAAAACTTATTTTTTCAGTTTGTTCGTTTAATGTATCCATGTAACCTCCATACACTTATAGTTATTTTTATTGGATACTACTATAAGTTTTCTTAATTTTATTCCTAGTGCTACATATTCGCTATAGCTTGATTAACGCAATCGTAATCTTAGCTGCTAGGTGCGGCTAATTATTTGTCTATAATTATAAACAAAACTAAAAACATGTAAAGAATAAAACGTTTTCTGAAAAATTAGCGCTTTTATAGTCTAAAAATAAATCGCTTACATTGACTTTTCAAGGTCTTAAAAGTATAATCTAAATGGTGAATAATTTTCATCTACAATATAAAAAAAGAGGTAGTATTATGAAAAAATTTGATGTTTTAAGCCGTATTGCTAATATTGGCGTAGTAGCAGTTGTTCGTGGTGACACAACAGAAAAAGGTTTAAAGATTTCTGAAGCTTGTATCGCTGGTGGTGTTACAGCAATTGAAGTTACCTATACTGTTCCTGGAGCAGGTGAAATAATTTCAACTTTAGTTAAAAACTACAGCGATGATGCTAATGTTTTAATTGGTGCTGGTACAGTTTTAGATACAGAAACTGCAAGATCAGCTATTTTGAATGGCGCTAGATTTATTGTTAGCCCTTGTTTTGATTTAGAAGTAGCTAAATTGTGTAATCGTTATCAAGTACCTTATATTCCTGGTACACAAACAGTTTTAGAAGTTAAGATGGCTATGGATGCTGGTTGTGATGTAATCAAAGTATTCCCTGGCGATATTTTAGGCCCTAGATTTATTAAAGATGTTAAAGGTCCACTTCCTTATGCTAATTTAATGCCTTCAGGTGGTGTTGATTTAGATAATATCCCTGATTGGATTAAAGCCGGTGTAGTTTGTGTAAGTGCTGGTTCTAGTTTAACAGCCCCTGCAAAAAAGGGTGATTACGCTGGAGTAACTGAGTTAGCTAAGAAGTTCATTGAGGCTGTTAAGGAAGCAAGAAGTAAAAAGTAATAAGGTGGCAGTTATGGAAAAAATTGTTACTTTTGGGGAAATAATGTTACGTTTATCTACCCCTGATTACGCAACAATTAATCAATGTCATGATTTTATTGTTAATTATGGGGGTGGTGAAGCTAACGTTGCTGTTGCTTTATCACATCTAGGACATAAATGCTATTTTATGTCAAAACTTCCACCTAATCAATTAGGAGATGGAGCCATTTCACACCTTCAAGCTAATGGTGTTAATACCGATTATGTAGTAAGAGGATCATCAACATTAGGTATTTATTTTTTAGAAACTGGATTTGGTGGTCGTCCTTCTAAAGTTATTTATAATCGTAAACATTCCGCTATTACAAGAGTTCAAATTAATGAATTTAATTGGGATGCCATTTTTAGAGATGCAACTTGGTTCCATATTAGTGGTATAACTTTGGCTTTAGGAGAAAGAGTAAGAAATGTGGCCTTAAAAGCCGTGCAAGAAGCACGTAAACATAAGGTTAAAGTTTCATTTGATTTCAATTATCGTGCTAAATTATGGACAGTTGAAGAAGCAAAACCTGTTTATCAAAAGTTTATGCAATATGTAGATATTGTATTTGCTAGTTTTTGGGATGCTAATACTATTTTAGAAATCCCATTAGATGAAGAATTTAAAGATGCTACTTTATCTGAAAAGAGAAGAAATGTCTTCCCTAAAATGATTAAAAAATATCAATTAAATTATATATTTGGTACAGATAGAGTGGTTTACACAGCTAATGATAATAGTTTAGCTGGGTATTATTTTGCATTAAATGGCGATGAATTATCTTGGGAACTAACAAAACCAATTAGATTTAATATTTTTGATCGTATTGGTGGCGGTGATGCCTTTGCCTCTGGGGTTATTCATGGTTTATTAGAAGATTTTACTAATCCTGCATATGCTGTTAGATTTGGTTTATGCACTAGTGTATTAAAACACACTATTTATGGTGATGCATCTATTTTCTCAACAGAAGATGTAGAACAATTTATGGCTGCTAATGGTAGTGCTGAAGTAGAAAGGTAATAATTTATGATTGTAGGAAAATTAAAAGATATTGCTCGTTATAAGGGCATTAGTAAAAATATCGATACGGCAATTGATTATGTTTTAACACATGATTTACTTGCTTTACCTAAGGGTAAAACTGTGATTGATGGTGACAATGTATATGTTAATCGTGATACATATGTGGCTAGACCTCTTGATGAATGTTACTTTGAATCACATAAAAACTATTTAGATATGCAAATAGTTTTAAAAGGAAAAGAAGGTTTTGGTTATACTGATATAACTGATCCAGGATTAGTCATTACATCAGCTTATGATAATGTTAAAGATGTTACTAAATATGCTAATAAAGCTAAAGATGAAATTTATATAACTTTAGAAGAAGGGTATGCTTTAGTATTCCCTGAAGATGTACATTTAGCAAAATTAGATGTTGATGGTAAAACAATTGAAAAAGCTGTAATTAAAATTAAATTAGATAAATAAGGAGAAAAATAAAAAATGGGAAAAATTGTTACTTTAGGCGAAATTATGTTGAGATTATCTACACCAGGTAATACTCGTTTCGTTCAATCTGATTCTTTTGATGTAGTTTATGGTGGTGGTGAAGCTAACGTAGCGGTAAGCTGTGCTAATTATGGTCATGATGCTTACTTTGTTACTAAAGTTCCTAGTCATGAAATTGGTCAATGTGCTGTTAATGCTTTACGTAAATATGGCGTAAATACTAAATATATTGCACGTGGTGGCGATAGACTTGGTATTTATTATTTAGAAACTGGTGCTTCTATGCGTGCATCTAAAGTTATTTATGATCGTGCTCATAGTTCAATTGCTGAAGCTGATCCTAAAGATTTTGATTTTGATGCAATTATGGAAGGTGCTGATTGGTTCCATTGGTCAGGTATTACACCAGCTATCTCTGATAAAGCTGCTGAATTAACTAAATTAGCTTGTGAAGCTGCTAAACGTCATGGTGTAACTGTATCTTGTGACTTAAATTTCCGTAAAAAATTATGGACAAGTGAAAAAGCTATTTCTATTATGCGTCCTTTAATGCAATATGTTGATGTATGTATTGGTAATGAAGAAGATGCAGAATTATGTTTAGGTTTCAAACCAGATGCAGATGTAACTAGTGGTAAGACTGATGCTGAAGGTTATAAAGCAATATTTAAACAAATGGCTGAAAAATTTGGTTTCAAATATGTTGTTTCTACATTAAGAGAATCTTTCTCAGCTACTCATAATGGTTGGAAAGCTTTAATTTATAATGGTAAAGAATTCTATCAATCAAAACGTTATGATATTAATCCTATTATCGATCGTGTTGGTGGTGGTGACTCATTCTCTGGTGGTTTAATCCATGGTTTATTAACTTATCCTACTGATCAAGGTAAAGCTTTAGAATTTGCAGTTGCTGCATCAGCATTAAAACACACTATTAATGGTGACTTCAACTTAGTTTCTGTAAGTGAAGTAGAAGCATTAGCTGGTGGCGATGCTTCTGGTCGTGTTCAACGTTAATTAAATTTGTCTTAAATGTTGTGGTTAACATGACATTTTAGAAAAGAGAGGTAAATATGGATAAATATGTAATTTTAGCTAATGGGGTCAAAATGCCTACATTGGGTCTTGGAACATTTAAAGCTGAAAATGGTACTAGTTGCTATGATGCTGTTTTACATGCTTTAAAGGTTGGGTATCGTCATATTGATACTGCTATGGGTTATGGCAACGAAGAAAGTGTTGGCAAGGCAATAAAAGATAGTGGAATAAAAAGAGACGAAATCTTTGTTACTACTAAATTATATCCTAGCCAAATTGGTTATAAGAGTGCTAAAATTAATTTAGAAAAATCATTAAAACGTTTAGGCTTATCTTATGTAGATCTTTATTTGATTCACTGGCCAAGTTCTAACTTGTTAGTTAACACCCACACTTGGCAAGCTTTTGAAGAGTTATATAAAGAAGGTAAAACAAGAGCTATTGGGGTTTCTAATTTTAATATTTATCATTTAGAACATTTACTTGCTAGTTGTGAAATTAAACCGATGGTTGATCAAGTAGAATTACACCCATATTTGACTCAAATTCCTTTGTCTAAATATTTAGCTAAGGAAAATATCTGCGTAGAATCTTATGGACCGTTTGCTAAAGGAAATGTTTTCACTGATGATTTATTAAAGGAGTTGGCCTCACGATACAATAAGAGTGTTGCTAATATAGTTACACGTTGGGGCTTACAAAAAGGTATAATTATGATTCCTAAATCTGTTACTTTAGAACGTATTGAAAGTAATTTTGATGTATTTTCATTTTCCCTTACTGATGAGGAAATATGCCAAATTGATAATTTAAATTTAGGTAAAAGATTATATACAGACCCTGATAATTGTCCATTTTGTCCGGCTAAGGAGTATGAATTATGAAAATAGGGGTTAGAGTTCATGATTTAGGACGAAACACTCCTGAAAATTTAGCCAAGGAAGCAAAACAAATTGGTTTTAATTGTGTTCAACTTGTCGTAAATAAGGCCATCTTAAATGAGGGTGGCCTCCCTACTTATTTATGTGAAGAAAAAGTTAAAACTATTAGAGATGCCTTCTTAAATGAGGGAATTGAAATTGCTATGCTTGGTGCTTATTTTAACCCTGTTCATTCAAACTTAGATAAGGTTAAAGTGGGAGTTACTAATTTTAGCAACTTCTTGAAGTATGAAAACTTGTTTAATGGTCATTATGTTGGTAGTGAAACAGGTTCCTTTAGCGATGATCCATGGATTTATCATCCTAAAAATCGAACTAAAGAAGGATTTTTACAAGCTGCTAATGTCTTTAAAGAATTGGCTAAAGTAGCTGAAGAAAATCATGCTAATATAGCTTTAGAAGGTGCCTTTGGGCACATTTGTTATGAGCCTAAAGTCTTAAAAGAAATGTATGATTATATTGGTTCTGATAGTATTTATTTTACAATTGATTTATTTAATTATTTAGATATTTCTAATTATGATAAATATTTAGATATTTTAGATGATGCTATTAACTTATTAGGTGATAGAACAGTTATTTTCCATCTTAAAGATTTTATAGTAGAAAACAATGCTATAAAAAGGGTAGATATTGGTAAAGGAATGTTAGACTATAAAAAGATTTTACCAAAATTATTAGCTTGTAATAAGGATGCTTACTTTATCTTTGAAGGTAATTCTAAAGAAGGCATGCAAGAAAGCTATAATTTTCTGAAGAAAATAGAAAATGAGGTAACAAAATGAAATTAGTTGTTAGATATGCTAATCATCCTAATGATTCTAAGCATTATGATACACAACAATTAAGAGATAATTACCTAGTTGAAGAAGTATTTAAAGCTGATGATATTTTACTTGTATATTCTCACCAAGATAGAATTATTGCCGGTGGGGTTATGCCAGTTAATCAAACTTTAAAACTTGAAACAAGTGATGAATTAAGAGCTGCTTATTTCTTAGAAAGAAGAGAACTAGGTATTATCAATATTGGCGGTGCTGGTAAAGTATCTTTAGATGGTAAGGTATATGATGTTAAACCTAAAGATGGTTTATATGTTGGGATGGGAACAAAAGATGTTTTATTTAGCTCAGTAGATCCAAAAGATCCTGCTAAATTTTACATTGCTTCAAGTCCAGCTCATAAAACTTACCCAACTTATTATATTGATTTTGAAAAAGCTAACCATCGTCCTTGTGGTGATGAGGCAACATTAAATAAACGAGTAATTAATCAATATATTCATCCAGATGTATGTAAATCATGTCAATTAGCTATGGGTATGACTGACTTAGCAGTTGGAAGTGGTTGGAATACTATGCCAAGTCACACACATGAAAGAAGAATGGAAGTTTATTTCTATTTTAATATTAAACCTGGACAAGTAGTTTTCCATATGATGGGAGAACCTCAAGAAACACGTCACATTGTTATGCACAATGAACAATTAGTAATTTCACCAAGTTGGTCAATTCACTCAGGTATTGGTACTTCTAATTACTCATTTATTTGGGCAATGTGTGGTGAGAATCAAGATTTTGATGATATGGATAACATTGATAATATTGATTTAAAATAAGAGGAGGATTATAAAAAATGAATATGAATGATTTTAGATTAGATGGCAAAGTAGCTTTAGTTACTGGTGCATCTTATGGTATCGGTTTTGCTATTGCTGAAGCTTTATCAGCAGCAGGTGCTACTATTGTTTTTAATGATATTAATGAAGATTTAGTTAATAAAGGATTAGCTGCTTATGCAGAAAAAAATATTAAAGCTCATGGATATGTATGCGATGTTACTAATGAAGAAGCAGTTACTAAATTTGTATCTCAAGTAGAAAAAGAAGTTGGTGTTATTGATATTTTAGTTAATAATGCTGGTATTATTAAACGTATACCTATGTGTGAAATGACTGCTCAACAATGGAGACAAGTTATTGATATCGATTTAACTGGTCCATTTATTATGGCTAAAGCTTGTATTCCTAGCATGATTAAAAAAGGTCATGGTAAGATTATTAACATTTGTTCAATGATGTCAGAATTAGGCCGTGAAACTGTATCTGCTTATGCAGCAGCTAAGGGTGGCTTAAAAATGTTAACTAGAAATATTTGTTCAGAATATGGTGCTAACAACATTCAATGTAATGGTATTGGCCCTGGTTACATTGCAACTCCTCAAACAGCTCCATTAAGAGAAAGACAAGCTGATGGTAGCCGTCATCCATTTGATCAATTTATTGTATCAAAGACACCTGCTGGTCGTTGGGGTAATGCGGAAGATTTACAAGGTCCTGCTGTATTCTTAGCTAGTGATGCATCTAACTTTGTAAATGGTCACATTTTATATGTTGATGGTGGTATCTTAGCTTATATTGGTAAACAACCTCAATAATGAATTTAAGGAAGACTAATTGTCTTCCTATTTTTAATTATCTATGTTAAAATGAATGCATAGATGGCTTAATAATATAAAATTTAATGAAGGAGGGAAGTGTTTATAAGCCTTGCACGAAATATTAAAATGAAGAAAATTACATTATTAATACTTTTTATGTTGCTTTTTATTTCATTAACTAGTTTTAATTATTCTAAATATAATTTAGATTTTATTCCTAAAAATAAAACAGTTAATTATAAGACTTTAGAGGAACTAAACACAAAGTATTTGCTAGTTGAATTTGAAAATGGATATGCAATTTATAATGAGATAACTGGAGAGTTTATTGAAGGCTTATATTCAGAATCATCTCCATATTTAAATTATAATAAAGACTTATTATATTATGGCATAGGAAACTATTATGTAGGTGAAAATAATCAATTTAAAGAAATACACAAATTTGTGTCTAATAGATATAACATGTCTTGTAAAGAGTGTGGTTATGTTAAGGTAAATACAGGTGATTATGAAGAAATAATTTTTAGATGGTTAGTGGTGAAATAGTGATTGATAAAAATAAAGAATTTATTACAAATAAAAATGGTTTATCATATAAATATAAAATAATAAAAGAACTTTTAATAAAATATAATTTATATTCCCTAAAAAATCAAAATATTGTAAAAGAAAACTGGAACAAATTTAATTCATTTGCTGATCTTAATGATTTTGTTCTTAAACTAGATCCTATAATTTATAATAGATACTCTAAATTATTAATTGTGGGAATAATTTACTTAATAATTAATATATGTTTAACATATTGGGTAGATAATATTAATGAAATATATTTAATATCTAGTATTAGTATAATTATTAGTTTAATAAGTATGTTTTTTATATCTTTTAGGCAGAAATATATTGATATTTGGAACACTATTTTATTTATTACCATGATATTATTTTCTATTATAGTAATAATAGTTAGCAGTTTAATAACTAGAGATATATACTTTAAATATGGTCAATTTTATATTTTATTACCATCTATAATTGTTGTTATTTATATTTTATTGCTGGTTATAAAAGGTGCCTATGAAGTAAAATTTATTAATTATGATAAGATGAAAATAATATTCATTAGTCATAATATGTATAATAAGTATAGATATATATCAAAATTAAATAAAGAAGAATTAAATATTTATGTAAATAAAAATAGTATTTATGATCCATATAAAATAATATTAATAGAATCTAGTCTTGCTACCTTTTGTTTATTGTCTTTAAATATTTTAGATTTATTAAATATATTTAATAATTATTTTAAAATCGTTATGTTAATTTATTCTATCATTATAATAACATTTAGTATATATTTTATTATTCATATTTATAAATATAAATGTTATCAAATACTTTTTCAAATATTTATGTTTTTAAGTGCTTTTTATTCTTTTATTATAGTGATAACTGGATATAATACTATTTATTATTTAAATAATATCGTTATCATTGAATGTTATAAACAAAACAATACTATTTTATTTTATGACTCTAATTTTTATTTAATTGATTTAGTGATAGCTACATTAATTTTTATTATAACAATAGTATTTGAAATTAGGGAAAATTCATTAATAAAAACAGAAAAAAATATAGCAAATAATTTAATTAAAAAATAATGCTATAAAAATTTTAAAAGTATAATATTTTTTAAGATAGAAAACGTTTACATAAAGGCATTAATATTATTAAAAGTATTGTAATCAGTCTCAAAAAAAGTATAATTAGCATTGAATTTTTGAAGAAAGGATCATCATTGATGAACAGGGGTAGGTAAGTGTTAGAACCGCTTATTGAATTACAAGATTTAGAAAAATCTTATGGGGATGTTAAAGTAGTTAATAAGATTAATCTAACTATTTATAAAAATGAATTTTTGACATTATTGGGACCATCAGGATGTGGTAAGACAACAACATTAAGAATGATTGCTGGCTTTGAAAAACCTGATGATGGTAAAATTATTATTAATAATAAAATAATTAATGATTTACCAAGTTATGCACGTCCTATTAATACAGTCTTTCAACGTTATGCTTTATTTCCCCATTTGAATGTATTTCAGAATATAGCTTTTGGTATAAAAAATAGAGGCTATAAATTTATTCTAAATTTTTATGGTGGTAAGGAAAAAGTAATAGCAGAAATAAAAAAAGAAAATCCTAATATTAAAAGGGTTTCTTATTTCAGAATTAAAAAGTATTTAAATAGTTGTATTGCTAAATCCGTATTTCATGCCTTAGATCAAGTTAATTTAACTGGCTTTGAAGATCGTCAAATTACTAAGATGTCTGGTGGACAGATGCAAAGAATAGCTATAGCGCGAGCTATTATTTTAAAGCCACAAATTTTATTATTAGATGAGCCATTAGCCGCACTTGATCTTAAATTAAGACAAAACATGCAATATGAATTAAAAGAAATGCAAAGAGATTTAGGAATAACCTTTGTTTATGTTACTCATGATCAAGAAGAAGCAATGACAATGAGTGATAGAATCTGTGTTATGAATGGTGGCATCATTCAACAATTAGGAACTCCTAAAGATATTTATAATGAGCCGGAAAATAGATTTGTTGCGAAATTTATTGGCGAATCAAATATTGTTAAGGGTATTTATGTAAAAAAGAATTTAGTTAGATTTATGGATACTGATTTTCCATGTGTTGGTTATGAATTTGCTGACAACGAAGAAGTGGATGTGGTAATTAGACCAGAAGACTTTGATGTTGTAAGTTTAGATAAGGCTCAACTTAAAGGTGTTGTAACATCATCAATTTTTAAAGGTGTGCATTATGAATTGTGTGTAGATATTAATAATATCGAATTTGTTGTTCATACATATGAAGATGTTAAAGTCGGTGAAATGGTGGGTCTTAAAGTAGATCCTTATGAGATTTGTTTAATGAAGGTAGATGGAACATGCAAAAAAATAGTAAGTTATTAACAAAATTAGAAGATCTTCCTTCACCTTATAAGTTAGAAAGACTATCTACACCTTATAAAGTTTGGTTATATATTTTAGCCGTTATACCTATGTTTATAATGCTTATTTTAATGTTTGTCGATACTGAAGGTATTAGTTTTGATGATATGGGTTTTACCTTAGCTAATTTTAGTATTTTAGCTGAAGAAAGTGTTTTAGTAGCATTTTATAATAGCTTTAAATTTAGCTTTTTGACAACATTTATTTGCCTTGTTTTTGGTTATATTATTGCTTATTCACTTTATAAATCACGTCTGAAACATAAGGGTGGTATCTTATTATTATTAATATTGCCAATGTGGACAAATATTTTACTTAGAATAGAAGCCTTATCATATTTGATGCAACCACATAATATTATAACTAATTTATTAGGTATTGAAGGTTTGGATTTATTAGGTACAGATGTTGCTATTATTATAGGTTTAGTGTTTACCTATTTACCTTTTGTTATATTACCTATATATACAGCTTTAGAAAAAATTGACCCAAGTCTTGAAGAAGCAGCACTTGATTTAGGTATGACAGAAACTAAAAAATTTTGGAAAGTTATTTTCCCATTGAGTGCTAAGGGAATGGTGACTGGTTCAATTATGGTCTTCTTACCATGTTTTTCTGGATTTGCGGTTCCAAAAGTATTAGGGGCAGGTAATATTTTATTAATTGGTAATATAATTGAACAAAACTTTTCAAATATGAACTACAATATTGGTTCAGTTTTAGCAGTAGTAGTTTTAGTTTTAATATTAGGTTCAATCTTGCTTATTAACAAAATTGATAAGGAAGGAGAAACTTTACTATGACGTATGAAGTTGCTAAACTTGAAGATTATGGTTTTAAAAAACATACTTTCTTTAAAATTTTATGGAAAATAATAAAAGTAATTGCCGTTATTTTAACTGTTATTATGTTATATGCATCTATTTTAGTTATAGCATTACAGTCATTTAATGCTTCAAAAAGTACAACTGAATTTACGGGCTTTACTTTTGATTGGTATTTACAAATGTTTTCTAATCGTCTTTTAACAGATGCTATTAAAAATACATTTATTGTAAGTATCAGTGCTACACTTATTAGTGCTATTATTGGTACATTTATAGCAGTCGGTATTTTCTATTTACCAAAAAAGAAACGACAAAAACTATTATTATTAAATAATATTCCACTCTTAAATGCTGACATTGTAACTGGTGTTACTTTAATGCTGTTATTTAGCTTATTACTGCCAATTTTCCCTTATTTCTTTGGTTTTCCAACATTGTTATTGGCGCATGTATTTTTTACCTTACCATATATAATTTTAAGTGTATTACCAAAATTACGTGAAATGGATCCAAATTTAATGGATGCCGCTACTGACTTAGGTATTAAGCCATTAAAAGCCGTTGTTAAAGTTATTATTCCAACTGTTAAAATGGGTATTTTTAGTGGATTAGTATTAGCATTCACTGTTAGTTTTGAAGATTTTGCTATTAGTTATTTCACGACGGGTAATGGTTTTGACAATATGTCAATTTGGATATATGCCTCAATAGGTAAGAGAAGTTTATTCCCAGGTGTCTATGCTTTCTCAACATTATTAACGGTTTTATCAATAATTGCTGTTTTAGTTTATACCTTTTTAGGTAAAGGAAAGCGAGGCAATCATGAAAAGCATATATAGTTTAATCTCTTTAAGTTTAATTTGTCTAGCTTTAGCTTCATGTTCAACACGTGAACGCTTATTGGTTCTAAATTGGGGCGAATACATCAATGACGAAGTTGTGACTAAATTTGAAGAAACATATAATTGTGATGTTGTTATGTCTTTAGCTGATTCAAATGAACTATTTTATTCAAAAGTTAAATCAGGCACTACAGTTTATGATATTGTTGTACCATCTGACTACATGGTACAAAAAATGGTTCAAAATGACTTGCTTTTAGAATTAGATTTAAATCGTTTAACTAATTATGATTATAATAAGTTTTTACCAGGAGTTCAGGGTATATTAGATGATTTAGAGAAAAGACAATCAGGTTTAACCAATTATTTTGTCCCATATTTTTGGGGGACTTGGGGAATTATGTATAATAAAAATAAAGAAGGTCTAGAAGAAGTAGTTAATGAATATTCAGAAACTGAACCTTGGCGTATTTTATTTGATAGAAGCATTCTACCACAAGATACACAAATTGGTATGTATGAAACCCCAAGATATGCTTATTCAGCTTGTATGTTTTATAACAATATCGATATCAATGAAGAATCAGATGGAAATTTAAAAATATTTGCCGATACTTTAGGAAAAACTAAATTTGATATTTATGGCACTGATACGCTTAAAAAGAGTATAGCGGCAGGTAATTTGGATTTAGGTTTTATGTGGACCGGAGATTTTCTTGATATGCTATATACTGAATTGAGTGATAGTACTGATTTATCTTCTTTAAGCTTTGATATTATTATACCTGATAACACAATTGCATTTATGGATAATTTAGTTATTACTAAAAAAGCTAGACATGTTGATTTAGCCTATAAATTTATTGATTTTCTATTAGATCCTGAAAATGCTTATTTAAATGCTAATGTTGTAGGTTATTGTACCCCACTTCAAGAAACATATGATATGATCACTAAATACGAAAGTGATCCATCTAATCCAGATAATATTTGGTTAACTAATTTTGCTAATGCTGTTAAAAGTTATTATCCTATTTTACCAAATAAGGGTTATAAAGGAACAGTCTTAGCTAATATATCAAGAGATTATTTAAATAAATTAACAAATGTCTATAATAATGCTAAAGTTTAATTTATGATTTGTCATTAAATTATATATATTTTATGTAAAAAGGTAGTTTGCTACCTTTTTTATTCGTATACTAAAACTGAGAGTTATTTCTTAGTTTTTTTACTTCTAATATTATAGTATAATAGTAATGAGGGAATGT
>CALUXI010000019.1 GCA_944324705.1 uncultured Acholeplasmatales bacterium | reverse complement strand
TATGTTGTACTCATAACTATAAAAACACTTATGGAAAGGAGTTAGTATAATTAAAAGTACAATTTAATTATACTAGGAACTAGTATGTACGATTATTTAATAGTAGGTTCAGGTTTATATGGTAGTATTTCTGCCTATGAACTTAATAAAAAAGGGTATAAAGTATTAGTTTTAGAAAAGAGAAATCATATTGGTGGTAATATTTATACTGAAAATATTTGCGATATTAATGTTCATAAATATGGTGCTCATATATTTCATACTTCTAATAAAGATGTATGGAATTATATTAATCAATTTGCTGAATTTAATAACTACATTAATAGCCCTGTAGCTAGATATAAAAATGAATTATATAATTTACCATTTAATATGAATACTTTTACTAAATTGTGGCCAGATGTTTTCACTCCTAGTGAAGCTAAAGCTAAAATTGAAGCAGAAAGAAAAGACTCATATAAAGAAAATCCAACTAATTTAGAGGAACAAGCTATTAATTTAGTGGGAAAAACAATCTATGAAAAATTAATTAAAGGTTATACAGCTAAACAATGGGGTAAAAAATGTAGTGAATTACCAGCTTTTATTATTAAGAGATTACCAGTAAGATTTACTTTTGATAATAATTATTTTAATGATAGATATCAAGGAATACCTATTGGTGGTTATACTAAGATAATAGAAAAGATGTTAGATGGTATTGAAGTTAAATTAAATGTAGATTATTTAAAAGAAAAAGATAAATATAACAAAATAGCTAAAAATATTATTTATACCGGAGCTCTAGATGCTTATTACGATTATCAATATGGAGCATTAGAATATAGAACAGTTAGATTTGAGACTGAGATATTAGATGAAGTAAATCATCAAGGTAATGCAGTAATAAACTACACTGATTATGAAGTGCCATATACAAGAATTATAGAGCATAAACATTTTGAATTTGATTCAACTAGTCCTAAAACAATCATATCAAAAGAATATTCAAAGACTTGGGAAAAAGGTGATGAACCATATTACCCAATTAATGATGAAAAGAATAATGAATTATATAATAAATATAAAGACTTAGCTAATAAAGAAAGCAATATTCATTTTGGTGGTAGATTAGGTAGTTATAAGTATTATGATATGGATAAAGTAATACTTGAAGCATTAAATTATATTAATAGCATTAAATAGTTTTACTTCTTCTATCAAAAGCATTTAAATTAAACTTTACTATATAATCATTTCTACACTTTGTATACTAAAAAAACATCTAATTATGGCTTAACTAGCACTAAATTAGATGTTCTTCTTTTTAAATGTTGGGTGGAATATTAAATTAAACAGGATTTCCTTATTTTGAATTTTTGTAATATTCTTAGTTATAATTCCATACACACATATTAGTATTAAACTTATCAAACCTAGAAATTAATGTTTTTCTCCCATATTTCGTATTTACTCCTTATTTTAATTCATTTTTAAAGTCGTCCTAAAAAGTGTAAAATAATGCCATAAAGTCGTCCTAAAAAGTGTGTGAGGTAATTATGTTTTATAGAAAATTGATGTCGGAATTAGAAAAAACTAAAGAAATTCGTAAAGATTCTAAACAAGCTTTAATAATTAGAGGTCCTAGACAAGTTGGTAAAACAACTTTGGCACTTACATATGCCAAAAACAATTATAAGAACGTTTGTTATATTAATTTTTTGGATAATACGCGAATAAAAGAAATATTTAATGCTGATTTAAATGTTGATAGATTAATTAGAGATTTATCTACTTTCTATCCAAATATAAAATTTGAACCTTTTAAAACAGTTATTATCTTTGATGAAATTCAAGAATGTGCTAGAGCTAGGATGTCTATAAAACCTTTTATGCTAGATGGTAGATTTGATGTTATAGGAACAAGATCATTACTTGGCATTAGGGGATACAACAGGAAATATGATTTAAGTGTTCCAACTGGCTTCGAAGCTTTTTATAATTTATCTTCCTTAGACTTTGAAGAATATCTATTAGCTAAAGGAATAAATAATGGTATCATAACATATTTAAAAACCTGTATTCAGAAAAAAGAACCAATTAATAACTCTATTCATAGTTTAATGCTAGACTATTTTAGAGAATATATTGTCGTAGGAGGTATGCCACAAGTAATAAATACCTATAACAAATATCATGATTTAAATGAAGTTAGAAGAAATCAACGTTACATTTTAGAACAATATAAAGATGATTTTGATAATATATATACTAACAATACTGAACTCAATCGTATATTATTAGTATTTAATTCTATTCCTAGTCAATTGGCTAAAGAAAACAAAAAGTTTCAGTATAGTAAAATTAAAACTGGAGCTAGATCAAAAGAATTTTATGATGCCATTAATTTTTTAACAGAATCTGGTTTAATCTTAAAATGTAACAATCTAAACACTCTTGATTTACCTTTAGGGGCTTATAAAATAGACAACGAATTCAAACTTTATTTTTTCGACACTGGTTTATTCATTTCGTTATTAGACGATTATACTGCTTCTGATATTTTGCTTGGTAACTTAAGTATTTATAAGGGAGCTATTTTTGAAAATGTTATTGCAGACACTTTGAATAAAAATAATATTCCTCTTTATTACTATAATAAAAACAATAGCTTAGAACTAGATTTTATTTATCGTTTAAATAATAATATTATTCCTTTAGAAATAAAAGCTACTAATGGTAATGCTAAATCTTTAAAAACTGTTTTAAATAATTATAATGAATATAATGTTAAATATGGTATCAAACTTACAGCTAATAATATTAGTTTCAATAACAACATTTTAAATTTACCATATTATTTATCACTCTTAGTAAATGAGGTTTCTTTCTAGTTTCTAAATTAACATTAATAATATTTAAAAAGTGGCCAAACTAAGCCACTTTTATTTTAATATTATATAAATCATCTAGACTAAATAAATAATCTAAAAGCTTATCAATATTATTAAAATATAAAAACTCGGCATTTAATTTTGTTCTTACTAATTCATTTAAATCAGCTAAAGTACTACTTTCATTAATATCTTTACATTGATAGTTAATAACCTTTAAATTAGTATCTTCCAAAGCTTTCTTAATTAAATAGCTTTTACCGATTCTTCTTCCATATATTAATAAATTAGCTTGATAAGACAAGTTAAGGAATTCTTTAATTATTTTTAATTCTTTATCTCGACCATAAAACTCTAACATACCAATTTCTCCTTGACAATATTATATAGTATTTATTTACTAAAACCATTTTTACACATTAAAACTAAACTATAAAACTATTTTTTAATGATAATTAACTTGTTTTGCTCTTTATCACTTTTTATATGTTATACCTTATACGAGGTGATTTAAAAATGAAATATGCATATGCTAGAGTATCTAGTGATACACAAAATTTAGACAGACAAATTATTGAATTAGTTAACTACGTTGATATCAAAAATATTTTTATTGATAAAACAAGTGGTAAAGATTTTAATAGGTCTAATTATCAAAAATTAAGAAAAATATTGAAACCAGGAGATGAATTATATATTAAATCTATTGATCGTCTAGGTCGGAATTATGAATTAATTAATGAAGAATTTAGGTATTTATCTAAAAGCATTGGCGTTATAATTTATGTTTTAGATATGCCTTTTATTAATACTTTTAATGAAACTATTAATAATAACACTTTAAGAAGCTTTATCCTTGATATTGTTTTACAAACATTATCTTTTGTTGCTGAAAATGAAAGAATCAACATTAAAGAAAGACAAAAAGAAGGCATCGCTATTGCTAAAAAAAATGGTAAACATTTAGGAAGACCCAAACTTAATATTCCTAGTAATTTTACTTATATAACAAATCTTGTTGAGAATAAAAATATGACAATTAAAGAAGCTTTAACAGCCTTAAATATGACAAAAACCAGTTTTTATAAATATCGCAAATTCATTAAAAACGAATAATTATTTGCATATAATTGTAATTATGGTATAATTAGTGCGACTTTATTTAGGAGGTAATACTCAAATGAATGATGAATTAAAACAAGATGATGGAGTGAGTTTAGGACAATTATTTAGTTGGCTTTGGCGTAAGAAAATAATAGGGCTAATTGTATTTTTAGCTGTAGCTATAGTTTGTTTTGTAATTATATTTTTAATAAGCAATGCTAAAGCAGTTTATTCGATTTCTTTTAATTATGGTTCTACCCCTAATTTATCTGAAAATAAATTTTTAAATAATACGAGTTTTAATTATTTAAATTTAATCAGCAAAAATACTCTTACTGAGGTTAAAAACTCTAGTGATGAGTTCAAAAATATTGATATTGATAAAGTGTCTAATTCAATCTCTATTACTGAAAATAAGGTCTACACTAATGATACACTAGACTACATTTATTATGTAATTGAAGTTAAACCTAGAGCCTTTAATAGTGCTAATGAAGCCAAAAAATTCTTAATTGAATTATCTAATTGGCCAATTAAATATAATGATAACTTCTTAAATTTAATAAATTTCAATTCTAATTTTGATTTAATCAAGCCTTCTTTAACTTATGAAGATGAATTATCTTATATTGATAGCCAAGTTAATTTAATTAAAAATGGTTATGAAGATTTAATTGAAAAATTTGGTGATAATTACGTTTCTATTAATGAGAATGGTGAAAATTCTTACTATTATTTATCACAATTACTTAATATCTTTAATGCTAATTTAAATATTTTTAACTATAGTATGTTAGAAGCTATTTTAGATAGTAATCATTATGTTAAACTTGGTGAAAATAATGATACTTCTTATTATGATTCTTTCTTAAGTACTAATATTAATGCATTGAAAACTCAAAAAGATACTTTAGACAAACAAAAAGAGGCATTAAATAATCAAATTAATAGTATTTTAAGCCAAATTAGTGGTAATATTACTAGTAGTGCTTTAGATAACTTAATTAACAGTTTAAGCAATTGTATAACTCAATTATCTGAGGTTACAAAGGAAATATCAAATTTAAAAGCAACTCAAGCTCGAATAACTGAACAAAAAGGATTAGGGGATAATGGTTTTGCTGAAGATAAAGAATTTGGTGAAACCCTAAATAACATTGTTTCTTTCTTGCAAGAAGAAACAACACTTTATTCTACTGTTTATAAAGAAATTTATTCTCTTTCTTTTGAAATAATTTATAATGAATCTAGCGTAGTTGTTAGTTCCGGAGGAATATCTATGGTTATTAATGCTGGCATCAGTATTATTTTAGGTTTAGTAGTTGGTGCTATTACTGCTACTATATTAGGTTATAATAGTGAAAAAAAGGAACTATTAACTAAGAAAGAAGAAGAAATAAAGGCTTAGGCCTTTTTTCATTTAATTATTAAAATAATGAGGTACTTATATGGGTAATATCAGAAATAAATTATTAGAAATGACAAAATGGAAATATTTCAATGAATTTTATGCTGCTATATTTATGTTTATCGCTTTATTTAGTTGGCGTTTTAATGATATAGTAGGAATGTCTATCTTAATTGCTATATCAACTATTATTTTAATTTTCTTAGATGATTTTAATTTTATTTTACCACCTGCTATTTATTTATTATTTACAATAAATAAAGGTTTTGCTAATAACGAAATACCTATAACTATTATTATAATAGCTAGTGTTTTTGTTTTAATTTTACTATTCTTTATAATAAAAAATATTAAACAAAATGGTTTTAAATTTAAAAAAATGAAATCATTTTATGGACTATTAGGTCTAGCTATTATGAATATAATTCCAATCTTTTGGGCTGATAATATAGACGCTGAAAATAGTGTATTTTACTTCTTATTCTTTGCTAACTTCGCATATTTAATTTTATATTTATTAATAATAAATGGCTTAAAATCAGTAAATTTTAAATTATTAGCTGCTTCAATGAGCTACCTTGCTATTCTTCTTACTTGTGAATGTATCTATATGGTTTATGACTTAAAAGATACTGTTGACAGCATATTTGATCTTTGGTATTACATGGGTTGGGGTTTGTGTAATGAAGCTGGAATAATGATATCTTTTTCTATTCCATTTATCTTTTATTTAATGTATGACTCTAAGAAAATATTACCATTAATTTTACAAAGCTTAAAAGTAGCTTTAGCTTTAGTTGGTGTCTTACTAACAACTTCCCGTGGTAGTTATTTATGTGCTTTTGGTATGACCTTTATCTTGGCTATAGCATTAATATTTATCACTAAAATTAGAAAACAATATTTAATTTATTTAGGTGCTTTAATTGTCATATTTGTAGTTGCCTTCCTAGCCCTTAATAAATACACCTTCCCTTTAGTTGAAAAAGCTATAAATAGTGTATTTGCTAATGGCTTAGATAATAATGGTAGAACTGAAATATGGGAACTAGGTATCGAACAATTTATCCTTAATCCTAGAAATATAATCTTAGGTCCTGGCATGTGTTGTGTAATGCAAATTAGAACTACTGCCTTTGGTGAACAATTAACTCCACTTGTATTCCATTCTACTCTAATTCAAACATTGGCTATGGGTGGTATATTTGGTATTTTAATGTTAATACTTCACTTATTCCAAAAATATAAAACAACTATTAAATTAGGTCTTCCTATTATTTTAACAGTTGGAATAGGTTTCTTATGTGTTGATTTATATGGCTTAATTGATAATACTTATCATATGTATTATTATATGATTCCTTTAGTTATAACTTTAGCAGTAATAGACAATTATTTATATAATAAGGAAACAAATAATGTCACTATACAATAAAATATCTACTAGTTTTAATAATTTTTTTAATAATAAAATTTATAAAGAAATCTACACATTTTTAATTATGTTTATAGCCTTATTCGGTTATAGATTTAATGATGTAATAGGTATAAGTATTTTGATATTTATAATCCTTATAACCTTATTATTTACTAATGATTTTACTAATATTTTAGCTCCAAGTATCTTTATGCTATTTGTGATTAATGATGGATTTGCTAATAATGAAATCCCCCTTACATTAATAATATTAACTTCTATCTTAGTTCTTATATTATTAATATTTATTATTAGAAATGGTTTCAAACTCAAAAAAATGAAATCATTATATGGCCTTTTAGGGCTAGCTATCGCCAATATATTACCAATATTTTGGGCAAATAATATAAGTAGTGAAAATAATGTCTTCTATTTCTTCTACTTTGCTAATCTAGGCTATTTAATATTATATGTAATATTTGTTAATGGGTTAAAAAAAGGTGATTTAAATTATTTGGCTGTAACTATGTCATATTTAGGTCTATTACTTACTGGTGAATGTTTATATAAAGTTCTTGAATTAAATATAAAACCTTTTATCCAAGATTTTTGGCTTGGTTGGGGAGTATGTAATGAAGCAGGTATTATGATATGCTTTAGTTTACCATTTATATTCTATTTAATATGTAATACTAAAAGTTTACCTTATATATTTTTTAATACTTTAAAAATAATAATTGTAGCATTAGGTGTATTATTAACTACTTCAAGGGCTTCTTATATTTGTATATTAATTGGTTTACCTGTTTTAATTATTGTTAGTTTATTTTTTAATAAAACAAAAAAGACTTATGGTATTTATACCTTAAGCATTTGTGTTCTTACTGTAATTATAAGTTTATTTTTCTTACCACAAATAAAAACAATTATTAATGAGATAAAAAATATTAATTTTAGTAATGGTTTAGAATCAAACGACAGGCTATTATTATACGAAGAAGCTATCAACAAATTTAAAGAGAATCCACTTTATATGATTTTGGGGCCTGGAATTTGTACAAGTATTGACTATAGAAATTCTGGTTTTGGTTATCAATTAGTACCAATTGTTTACCATTCAACATTTTTTGAAACTTTAATTGTCGGTGGTATCTTTGGCATGTTAATGTTGATTATTCATCTATTCCAAAAATATAAAAACATTGCTATAACTAAAGATAAAACCAAAATATTTATTATCTTAGCTTATATAGGAATTGATATCTATGGTCTTATTGATAATACTTATCATATGTATTATTATATGATACCTCTTGTTATAATATTAGCTGTTATAGATAATTATAATTATTATAATAAATTTGATTAATCTGCACACTTAAGTGTGGATTTTTTATTCTTTTGACAAATCTTTAATTCTAATAATTTAAGCTAACATCATCAAAAATATAAATACAATGCTTTTTTAATGCTTTTCCTATTCGCTTATGTTAAAATGATGTGCTCAAAAGGAGGAATATCATGAGAAAAATATTTAAATATTTAATATTTAGTTTATTACTGCTTACAACAACTTTTACACTATTTAGTTGTCAAAGTACTAATGTTGATAAAGATGATGATAAAATAGAAGATAATAATAATTCAGGAAATGGTGACAAAGATAATCCAACTGAAGAAACCCCTGATTCTAACACTGATGATTATCCTACTACTATTTATAACAGCAATATAACTAACTATGGTAAAGTTGGTTATGAGGCTACTTATTTAGGAACAGTAGAAAGAAAGTTACCTGATATAAGTAATGAAGGTCTTTTAAAGTATCCTAAATATGGTGTTAAATTTAATGGTACTGAAGAAGAAAAACAAGCTATACTTGATGAAAGTGATTACTTAATTGCTAGTAATAATACTTATAATAAAATGGATAAAGATGGCAATTTATACTTAAATGACCAAAAGTTAGATCGTAAACTTTATAAACATAGCGCCTCAATCAATATGTATGAAGGCAATATAAGTGATGATGAGGAAGCTGTCATTAAAAAAATAAGCATAAACGCCTTTAGAAGTAAAGGTAATTATATTACTGGTTTATATGCCCCTGCTGGGGAAGTTGTTAAAATTAATATCTCTGAAGAAGATTTAAAAACTACTGGTGGACTTAAGATTTATATTGGTCAAGTTTTAACAAATGGTGGGCAAAATAACATTTGGTTAGCCCGGGATTTTGTTAGAATGCCTAAAATAGCTAATGTTATGGAAGTCAAAGAAACTGAAGGTTATGTTGGTTCTTTTTTAGGTGGTCCGATTTACGTTGAATCAATCAATAAAAATGTTAAATTTAGTGTCACAATTAGTGGAGCTTGTAGGTATAGTCACTTTATTTTAGGCTATACAACTCCAGAAGAGTTTGCATTAAATAATAGCTCAACTGCGCCTTATTTTGATTTAGAGGTATTTGATGATGGTGTTCGTCATTCTGGTCCTAAACAAAGAACTGTCAATTATAATTATAATGACTTAACTAAGGCTGCAATCCTCTGGGAAAAAATAGCCTTAGTTTCGAACCAAGTGCCATCAGGAAGTCCTGGTAATACTGGTATTACTTTCTTGTATGATCCTTTTATTGCTGCTGGTAGTATGGTGGCTTTTGTCGGTAGATATACTGTTAATTGCCCTTTATCTTGTTTAACTGATGCCTTAAATTATGATATGGCTACTACTAATGCTAGTGATGGTTTTTGGGGTTGTGTTCATGAATTTAATCATCACTTTCAAAAATATGGTTTCGCTCCTGGAGATGAAGTAACTAATAATGCTGTCTCTTTAGTTTCTTATTCTTTATTTACAACTATCTCAAGTAATCGTAACTTAGATAACGCAAATGAAGGAAACTATAAAACAGGTTGGAATCGTTATACCAATCCAAGTTGGTCATTAAAACAAACTTTAAACAATCAAGAGAAAAATCAAAATCTAGATTCTTATGCTAACATCTTACATTCATTTGGCCAAGATATCTTTATTAAAGCTGCTGCTTATAACAATGGTAGCGGTGGCGTTGACAATTGGTTTAAAGCCTTATGTGAAACAACCCATTATAATATGGCTTATTACTTTACTGAAATATTGCATCAAACTGTAAGTTCAGATTTATTAAATAAATATCAAAACTACCCTATGTATATTCCGATAGCTAGTATCTATCAAACTGGCTCTAGTTATTCTATAGATAATAAAACTTATTATTCTAATACTGCTTCTCCTTATAACATTCCTAAAGATGAAGATTTCAAATTTGACTTAACTAGCAGCATTGTATTACCTAAACGTTTTACTTTTAATATCTTAAGTATTACTAACCCTACTACTGGTTCTTTGGTAAAAAATAGTGATGGAACTTATACTTTTAAACCTTTAAAAAATAACTTAGATGCCTCTTCTTTTAAAGTAAGTTTAGAAATAATTGATACTCTAAAGCAAATACCTACTCAAACTAAAGAATTAGTTATTAGTTTTAAACCCGCTAATGTTAAAGCTAATATTTTAGAAAGAACATATTATTTATATGATAAAGATAGTATGTATAGTGATATAGCTAGTGCTTATAATAATAATTTTGTAGGCTTTAAAGAAAAAATTGTTGAAGACAATATTAATAGAGTGCAAAACAGCAATAGTGAAGTTTGGGAGCCAAAATATTATGAAAATGCCTTTGTTGTAGTTGAGGGTAAAATAAAGATTACTGAAACTGCTAAATATAGAATTGCATTAAGAGGCAGACAATATGCTAGTCTTTATTTAAGTTATGATAATAATGATTATTTTGAAGCATGTAATTTAGTTAATTTAAATCATACTTCTAATTTTGACTTGACGAATAAAGATCATTATTATGACCTAGATTTAAAGAAAAATGATTATGTTTATTTTAAGGCTGTATTATTATTAAATAATAGTAGTAATTATATTGGTGTAGGTATTGGTAAATTTAATGGTGCTACTGTAGATATCAGTTATTTAAATGCTTATCGTAATAATTATGAAGAATTAAATAACGAAGTTGTTAGTGATTATTTCTATAAAAGAAATTATACTTATGACTATGTTAATACATCTAATAATTTAGGTGAAATCGTAGACTATAATTATAAAGAATGGGATAACAATTATAGTATTAATAACTTAATTGATAATAATCATAATAATTTTATACATTCAAATAAAGAAAACATTAGTATAAATAATCCATTTAGTATTACTGTTGATTTAAAAGAAAATATCACTGCTAATCAAATTGTAATATATGGTGAACCTACAAAGCTTTATTTACCTAAAACACTCAAGTTATATTTAGGAAATGATATTAATAATTTAGAACTAGTTTTAGATATTAAAGAAGCTACTAAATCAGGTAATAATATTGTTCTTAATTTCAATGAGAAAAACTTTAGATACTATAAACTTGTTGTAACTGATACTTATCAAACTAGTCAAAGTGCAAATAAATATATTGCCTATAGAGAGATTAAATTTAATTTAGCTTATCAAAATGGTACTTTATTATCACCTGATACTAATTTCTTATATCAAGGCGATTTCAATATTGTAAGTGGTTTAGCTGAATTTGGGCATTATTATGTAGGTAAAAATTCTACCATTACTTATAATTTTAAAGGTGGTAAATTCTTAGTATTAGGCAAAGAAAATTATAACTACAAAGATTTAGAAATTATAATTGATGATAAAGTAATTAATATTAACAAAGAAACTACTGATAATATTTTATATTTAAGTGAAGATTTAGAAAATACTAGTCATAAAATAGTCATTAGATCAAAAAATGAATTCTATTTTAATGCCTTAGTTATATGGTAAATAAATGAGGGTATGATTAATTATTGTACCCTCTTTTTATTAATATCTAAAAACTTATTTTAAAAATATATAAATTGTAAAACATGAAAGCACTTTAATTTACATTTAGATATGTTATTTTATTATTAATTATGCTAAAATTAGATGTCTTATATAATAGCTTTAATAAGGTAAGCGAGTCTCTACCCCGTAACCGTAAATTTCGGGACTATAAGACAAGATATACTATAGTATATCCTTTTTGTATTTGTTAGAGACACAGGTGTCTCTTTTTATTTTTTTAAGGAGAAAAAAATATGACAATTGGTATTATTGGTGGCGGGCAATTAGGTATGATGATTGCTGAAAGTGCCAAGAAAAAAGGTTATAAAACAATAGCCTTAGATCCTAATCCGAAATGTAGTGCTTCTTATGTTTGTGATGAAATTATTACCGGAGACTTTAATAACCTAGATAATCTAAAGAAACTAGGGGATAAGAGTGATGTACTAACTTATGAATTTGAAAACATTGATGCATTAGGATTAGATTTTATTGTTAAAAATTATAACCTCCCAGAAGGTATTAAACCTTTATATATTAGTCAAAATAGACTTAGAGAAAAAGAAAATGCTATAAATTGTGGTTTAAAACCAGTTCCTTTTAAAAAAGTCATGAATAAAAATGATTTAGAACTAGCAATTAAGGAATTAGGTCTACCTCTAGTCTATAAAACGACTACTTTAGGTTATGATGGACATGGTCAATATTTAATTAAATCTTTAAAAGATTTAGCTAATATTAAATATGCTAGTGAAGGTATAGCTGAAAAATATTTAGATTTTGATTATGAATGTTCAATAATTATGATTAGAGATAAAGAAAATATCGTCCATTTGCCAATTGGCATAAATAAACATAAAAATGGTATTTTAGATTTAACTATTGTTGATAAAGAATTGCCTATCTTTCAAAAAATTATAGATTCTTCTTATAATTTTATGATTCAAGCAGATTTTTATGGAATTTTAACAATTGAATATTTTGTTAAAGGTAATGAATTTTACTTTAACGAAATGGCTCCCCGCCCACATAATAGTGGTCATTATTCTATTGAGGGGGCTAGTTCAAGTCAGTATGATTTATTAGTTGACTATCTAACTAATAAACCTTTAGTTAAACCAAGCTTAAAATATCCTACTATTATGAAAAATATATTAAGTGAAGATTATGACAAATTATCTTTATTTAAAGATAAAGAAAATATATATATTCATGATTATCATAAATTAGAATTAAAACCACGACGTAAAATGGCTCATATAACCTTTACGCATATGACATATAATACTTATCTAGAAAAATATAATAGAATCTTTGAGGAGAAATAATGAATACACGTATTTATGTAGAAAAGAAACCTGGCTTTGAAGTTGAAACTAATAGCTTATTAGCTGATTTAAATTTAAACTTAGATTTAAATATTAAAGAATTAAGACTTATTAATATCTATGATATCTTTAATTGTGATGAAGAATTATTAAACAAAGCTAAATATCAAGTTTTAGGGGAAGTTGTAACTGATAATGTTTATGACAACTTAGATTATTCTAATTATACAGTTTTAGCAATTGAATATTTACCTGGTCAATTTGATCAGAGAGCTGATGCCGCAATTGCTTGTTTTAAATTAATAGAACCAAATAGTAATGTATTTATTAAAAGTGCTAAATTATATCTATTCCCAAAAGATATAGCTAGTGAAGATTTTAATAAGATAAAACACTATTTAATTAATAAAGTTGAAGCAAGAGAAAAAGATTTAAATATATTAAGTGCCGATTTAAATACTAAAGTTGAAGACGTTAAAGTTTTAGAAGGATTTAGAGAAATTAAAGATTTTGCTGAAATGGTTAAAGTTTATGATTTAGCTATGTCAAGTGAAGATTTAGAGATGGTCGTTAATTATTTTATTAAAGAAAATAGAGATCCTTATGAAACTGAATTAAGAATATTAGATACTTATTGGTCTGATCATTGCCGTCATACTACTTTTACTACTAATTTAAATAATATTAGTTTTAATGAGGGGCCATTAAAAAAAGAACTTGTTAAAAGTTACAAATTATATGAAGATATAAGAAAAGATTTAAATAGAGAAAACAAACCAGTTTGTTTGATGGACTTAGCTACAATCGGGGCTAAAGAGTTAAAGAAAAATGGTTATTTAGATGATTTAGAAGAATCTGAAGAAAACAATGCTTGTTCTATCTATGTTGATTTAAAAAATAGTGGTAAAAAAGAAAAATGGTTAGTTCAATTTAAAAACGAAACACATAACCATCCAACTGAAATAGAACCTTTTGGTGGAGCTTCTACATGTTTAGGTGGGGCAATTAGAGATCCGCTAGCTGGTAGAGCTTACGTTTATCAAGCAATGCGTGTAACTGGGGCTGGTAATATCTATGCTGATATTAAAGATACATTACCTAACAAATTACCACAAAAAGTAATCAGCTTAAAAGCCGCAAGTGGTTATAGCAGTTATGGTAATCAAATCGGACTTGCTACTGGTCATGTTAGAGAAATATATCATGAAAATTATGTTGCTAAACGATTAGAAGTCGGAGCGGTTGTCGGAGCTGTAAAAGCTAGTGATGTTGTTCGTTTATCTCCTACTGCTGGCGATCTTGTTTTACTTCTTGGCGGTTTAACTGGTCGCGATGGTATTGGTGGGGCAACTGGTTCTAGTAAGGAACATAATGAACAAAGTTTAGAAAAATGTTTCTCTGAAGTCCAAAAAGGTAATGCTCCTGAAGAAAGAAAGTTAGAACATTTATTTAAAAGACCTGAAGTTACAAAATTAATTAAGAAATGTAATGATTTTGGAGCTGGTGGTGTCAGTGTAGCAATCGGTGAATTAGCGCCTGGTTTAGACATTAATTTAGATACTATACCGGTTAAATATTTAGGGTTAAATGCTACTGAATTAGCTATTTCTGAATCTCAAGAAAGAATGGCTGTTGTAATTAGTCCTAATGATTATAATGAATTTATTAAATACGCAACTGAAGAAAATGTAAGAACTACTAAAGTGGCTAATGTTACTGATACTAATCGTCTTAGAATGTATTATCATAATAAATTAATTGTAGATATTAGTCGTGAATTTATTGATAGCGCCGGTGCTGTTCATAATACAGATGTTGTAGTTGATACTAATATTAATAATGATATTGAAAATAAAAACACTTCTGTTAATGAGGTTATAAATAAAACATTAACTGATCCTAATGTAACAATTCAAAAAGGATTAATTGAAATGTTTGATTCAACAATTGGTAGAGGTACTGTTTTACTTCCATTTGGTGGCAAAACACAAAGAACTGAAACTCAAGTTAGTGCTTGTTTAATCCCTGCTGAAAATAGTTCTGCTGCTACTGTTATGGCCTATGGTTATAATCCTTATATTTCAATAAAACATCCTTATTTAGGTAGTGTTTATAGTGTTATTGAATCAATTGCTAAAGTTGTAGCTAGTGGGGCAAATTATAAAAAAATTCGTCTTACTTTCCAAGAATATTTTAAAAAGATGACAAATCCTAATGATTTTGGTTTACCTTTATCTGCCTTATTAGGGGCTTTAAAAATGCAAATGGATTTTAAGCTTCCGGCAATAGGTGGTAAAGATAGTATGAGTGGTACATATAAAGATTTAAATGTTCCACCAATGTTAATGAGTTTTGCTTTAGCTACTGTTGATAGTAAAAATATTATTAGTCCTGAATTTAAAGAGGCTAATAACTATGTTTACTTATTTAAACATAATCCTAAAAACTTAAATTTACCTAATACTAAAGAGTTAAAAAATAATTACACTAAAATTCACAAATTAATTAAAAATAAAACTATTATTTCTGCCTATGCTTTAACTTTTGGTGGTTTAATTGAAGCCTTAGCTAAAATGAGTTATGGTAATAATATTGGCGTAAATATTGATTATGACTTAGATTTATTAAATAGATATGATTATGGTTCAATTGTTGTTGAAAGTAAAGAAAAAATAAATGGAGCTATTTATCTTGGTAAAACAACTAATAACAAATTCATAATAAATGGTGAGAGTTTTGATATAGATAAATTATATGAATTAAATTTAAGTCCATTCAATACAGTTTATAAAGAAAAAACAACTAGTCTAAGTCCAATTAAAAAAATAACTTATTATAAAACTAATAAAAAATTTAAAAACCCTAAAGATGGTAAAGTTAAAGTTTATATCCCTGTATTCCCAGGTACAAATTGTGATTATGATACTAGAGATGCTTTTAAAGAATGTGGGGCTGAAGTTAAAATTGAAGTATTTAATAATATGACTCCAGAACTTACATTAAAGAGTGTTGATAACTTAGTGAATGGAATAAATAATGCCGATATTTTGGCTTTGTGTGGCGGTTTTAGTGCTGGTGATGAGCCGGATGGTTCTGGTAAATTTATCGCAAGTATCTTACGTAATGATAAAGTAATGAAAGCTATATTAGACTTACTTGCTAGAAAATGTTTAATTCTTGGTATTTGTAATGGCTTCCAAGCTTTAATTAAATCGGGTTTATTAAATACTTCTACTCCTTTTGAATTAGATAATACTAATCCTACTTTATTTAGAAATGATATTAATAGACATATTTCTTTAGTTGCTAAAACAAAAGTTATGTCTAATAATTCACCTTGGTTAAAAGGCTTAAAAGAAAATGAAGTTTATAACATAGCTTTATCGCATGGTGAAGGTAAGTTTGTATGTAGTCCTGAAATATTTAATAAACTTAAAGAAAATGGTCAAATTGCTTTCTGTTATGTTGATGATAATGGTAATTTAACTAATAAGAGTCCTTATAATCCTAATGGTTCATATTATGCAATTGAAGGTATTGTTAGTAAAGATGGTTTAATCTTAGGTAAGATGGGTCATACTGAACGTTATAAAAAAGGATTATATAAAAATATTTATGGTAATAAAGAACAACAAATATTTAAAAACGCAATAAATTATTTTAAAAACAAGAGGTAAAAAATATGGAAAAGAAAGAATTATTATATGAAGGAAAAGCTAAACAAATTTATGCAACTGATGATGCTAATGTAATTATTATGCATTATAAAGATGATGCTACTGCTTATAATGGAATTAAAAAGGCCCAAATTCGTGATAAGGGTGAATTAAATAATAAAATAACTACTATTATTTATGAATATTTAGCTAAAAATAATATTCCTACTCATTACATTAAAACCTTAAATGAACGTGAAGAATTATGTAAAAAAGTTAAAATCTTCCCGCTAGAAGTTATTGTTAGAAACTATATTGCTGGTTCAATGTCTAAGAGATTAGATATACCTGAAGGAACTAAACCTGAAAATGTTATTTATGAATTATGCTATAAAAATGATGCTTTAGGTGATCCATTAATTAATGATCATCATGCCGTTGCTGTAAAGGCTTGTTCTTATGAAGATTTAAAAGTTATTTATGACTTAACAAAAAGAATTAATGAATTATTAATTGAATTATTTAAAGGTGTAGGTATTATCCTAGTTGACTTTAAAATTGAGTTTGGTAAAACAGCTGATGGTGAAATTGTTCTTGCAGATGAAATATCACCTGATACTGCTCGTCTATGGGATGAAAAAACTCATGATAAGTTAGATAAAGATCGTTTTAGACGTGATTTAGGTCATGTTACTGAAGCATATCAGGAAATTTATAAACGTTTAGGTAGATTATAATGATTTTTGACTCTAGTTTGCATGAAGAGTGTGGTGTTTTTGGTATATATGGTTGTTCAAATGCTGCTGAGTTAGTGTATTATGGACTTCATAGTTTACAACATCGTGGTCAAGAAGCTTGTGGCATTGTAACAAATGATAATAAAAACTTCTTTATTGAGAAGGGTTTAGGTTTAGTAACTGAAGTATTTAATGAACAAAAAATAGCTAAACTAAACGGAAATAATGCCATTGGCCATGTTAGATATAGTACAGCTGGTGGCGGTGGACTTGAAAATGTTCAACCTATGTATTTTAGACACCATACTGGCAATTTTGCCTTAGCTCATAATGGTAATATTGTCAATTCTAATGAATTAAAAAAATATTTAGAAAATAGTGGTTCAATTTTCCAATCTAGTTCAGATAGTGAAATATTAGCTCATTTAATTAAGAAAGATAAAAAAGAATCTAATCGAACAATTGCGATTGCTAACGCCTTAAATATGTTAGAGGGTGCTTTCTCCTTCCTAATTTTAACTAATGATAGATTATATGTTTGTCGTGATAAATATGGTTTAAGACCTTTATCAATCGGTAAATTAAATGGTGGTTATGTAGTAAGTAGTGAAACTTGTGCTTTTGAAGTTGTCGGAGCTAAATTCATTCGTGATGTTGAACCAGGAGAAATTGTCATTATTGATAATGATGGTTTAAAATCTTACTTTTATAGTCAATATCAAAGACATAAAATGTGTGCAATGGAATATATTTATTTTGCTAGACCTGATAGTGATATTGAAAATACTAATGTTCATACTTTTAGAAAAGAAAGTGGTAAACTTCTTTATAAACAAAACCCAATTAAAGCCGATATTGTAGTTGGGGTCCCTGATTCAAGTTTATCTGCCGCTATTGGTTTTGCTGAGGCTTCTGGTATTCCTTATGAAATGGGTTTAATTAAAAATAAGTATATTGGTAGAACCTTTATTCAACCAAGTCAAAAATTAAGAGAACGCGGTGTTAAAATGAAATTAAGTGCCGTAAGTTCAATCATTAAAAATAAAAAAGTTGTTTTAATTGATGATTCTATTGTTAGAGGTACTACTTCTAAAAGAATAATTAAAATGTTAAAAGAAGCAGGAGCTTTAGAAGTTCATGTTTACATTGCTTCTCCTCCTATTACTTCTCCTTGTTTTTATGGGGTTGATATTTCTACTTATGATGAGTTAATTTCTGCTCATAAAACAGTTGAGGAAGTAAGAAAAATAATAGGTGCTGATAGTTTAACTTTTTTAAATGAAGAAAAACTATATGAAGCCGCTAAAAGAAGTGAATTGTGTACAGCTTGTTTTAGTGGTAAATATCCTACTGCTTTATATCAAAGCTTTAAGGATGCAAATAAAGATGGTAAATTTTAAAGGAGTCTTATTATGGGGTCAAAAGAATATGAAAAAGCTGGCGTAGATTTAGAAGCTGGTTATGATGTCGTTAAAAGAATTAAAAAACATGTAGCGAGAACTAATAGATCAGGAATTGTTGGTAACATCGGTTCTTTTGGTGGTTTATTTGATTTAGCTAGTCTAGGTTACAAAGAACCTCTTTTAGTTTCTGGTACTGATGGAGTAGGAACTAAATTAAAACTAGCCTTTGAAATGAATAAACATGATACAATCGGCCAAGATGTTGTAGCTATGTGTGTCAATGATGTCTTAGCACAAGGTGCTGAACCGCTATTCTTCTTAGATTATGTTGCAGTTGGTAAAAACCATCCTGAACAAATTGAACAAATTGTTGCCGGAGTTGCTGATGGCTGCGTTAAAGCCGGTTGTGCTTTAATTGGTGGAGAAACTGCAGAAATGCCTGGCTTATATGATATTAATGAATATGATTTAGCTGGATTTGCGGTTGGTTGTGTAGAAAAGAAAGAGGTTATCGATGGCTCTAAAGTTAAGGTAGGTAACACCTTAATTGGTCTTGCCTCTAGTGGCGTGCATAGTAATGGTTTTAGTTTGGTCAGAAAAATTTTAAGAGATAACAATATTGATTTAAAACAAAACTATGGCTTCTCTCGCCCAATTGGTGAAGTGTTATTAGAACCTACTCGCATTTATGTAAAGCCTGTTTTAAAAGCTATTAAAGCTGGTTTAGTTAATGGTGTAGCACACATAACTGGTGGTGGTTTTGATGAAAATATTCCGCGTATTCTTCCTGAAAATACTGGCATTAGTATTGATGAAGGTACTTGGCCAATTCCACCAATTTTCCAATTTTTAGAAGAAAAAGGTAATATTAATCATCGTGAAATGTTTAATATCTTTAATATGGGTATTGGTATGGTTTTGGCTTGTGATAGTGATAAAGCTTTAGATTTATTAACAAATTTAATTGATAGTGGTGAAAAAGCTTATATTATTGGTACTATTACTAAAGCTACAGGAGTATTAATTAAATGATTAATTTAGCTATATTCGCTAGTGGTAATGGTTCTAACTTTGAAGCTATAGCTAAAGCTGTGGCAAATGAAGAAATAAAAGCCAATATTAAAGTTTTAATTTGTGATAAACCTAAGGCCTATGTTATTGAAAGAGCTAAAAAATATAATATTTTAACTTGTGTTTTTAGTTTGAAAAAATATGGATCAAAAGAAAAATATGAAGAGGCTATAGTTAAAGTTTTAAAAGAACTAAATGTTGATTTAATTTGTTTAGCTGGTTATATGAAAATATGTGGAGAAACTTTATTAAATAATTATAAAAATAAAATAATAAATATTCATCCTGCCTTATTGCCAGCCTTCAAAGGTGCTCATGCTATAATTGATGCTTACAATTATGGTGTTAAAGTTTATGGTGTAACTATTCATTATGTCAATCAAGAAATTGATGGTGGTAAAATTATTAGTCAAGGAGTTATTGATTATAATGAAGGTGATACTTTAGAACAAATCGAAGAAAAAATACATAAATTAGAACATAAATTATATGTTCAAACTATAAACAAACTAATAAAAGAAGGTATATAAAATGCGTGCATTATTAAGTGTTAGTAATAAATTAGGACTTATTCCTTTTGCTAGAGAATTAAGTAATTTAGGTTTTGAAATAATTGCCACTGGCGGAACTAAAAAAGCGCTAGATGAAGCGGGAATTAAGACTATATATGTCGAAGATGTAACAGGTTTCCCTGAAATTTTAGATGGTAGAGTTAAAACTTTACACCCTCATATTCATGGTGGTATTTTAGCTAAACGAGAAAATCAAAAGCATATGGAAGCTTTAAAAAAATTAAATATTGAAACTATCGACTTGCTTTGTGTTAATTTATATCCTTTTAAAGAAACAATTAAAAATCCTGATGTTACTTTAGCAGAGGCTATAGAACAAATTGATATCGGTGGACCTAGTATGTTACGCTCAGCAGCCAAAAATAATAATGATGTTTATGTAGTATGTGATCCTGCTGATTATGACAAGGTTATTGAACATTTAAAAAATAATTCTAATGATAAAAATTTCAAATTACAATTAGCTGCTAAAGTATTTGCCCATACTGCAAGCTATGATATTGCTATTGCTAATTATTTTGCTAAACAAATTAATGATGATTCTAATATATTTATTGAGGGTAAAAAAGTATCTAATTTAAGATATGGAGAAAATCCTCATCAAAAAGCTTGTTTTTATCAAATTGGTGAAAAAGAAAGTTATAGTTTAGCTAATGCTAAATTCTTACAAGGTAAAGAATTATCTTATAATAACATTGCTGATGCTAATGCTGCTTTAATGATAACTAGTGAGTTTAAAGAACCTTTTGTAGTAGGGTTAAAACATATGAATCCTTGTGGTGCGGCTATTGGTAAAAATAATTTAGAAGCTTGGAATAAAACTTATGAAGCTGATCCTGTTTCTATTTTTGGTGGTATCGTATGTACTAATAGAGAAGTTAATGAAGAATTAGCTTTAGCTTTAAAGCCTGTATTCTTAGAAGTTTTAATTGCTCCTTCTTTTACTGATGGTGCTAAAAAAGTTCTAGCTAAAAAGAAAAACTTACGAGTTATTGAAGTAGAAATGTCTAACATATCTGAAGAAACTCAATATACTTCTGTTCATGGTGGTTTATTAGCTCAACAACAAGACATTGCTTCTTATACTACTTCTTTAACTAAAGATATGGTTGTTACTGATTCTAATGTTGATGACAATCTATTAAAAGATTTAGAATTTGCATGGAAAATAGTAAAACATACTAAATCTAATGCTATTGTTCTTGCAAGCAATGGGGCTACTTGTGGAGTTGGAGCTGGACAAATGAATCGTATCGGTTCTTTAGAAATTGCTTATAATGAAGCTGTATCATTTAAACACACTGATAATTTAGTTTTAGCTAGTGATGGGTTCTTCCCATTTAGTGATTGTGTAGAATTTGCAGCTAAACATAATATTAAGGCTATTGTTCAACCTGGTGGTTCGATTCGTGATGAAGATAGCATTAAAGAAGCTAATCTTAATAATATACCTATGTTATTTACAGGAAGGAGACATTTTAAACACTAATGATTAAAGTACTTGTTATTGGTAGTGGTGGCAGATGCGATGCTATTTGCCGTAAAATAAAAGAATCTGAATTAGTAGATTTTGTCTTCTGTGCCCCTGGTAATGCTGGTATAGCTAGACATGCTATTAATATACCTATTAATGTTGAAGAAATCGATAAATTAGCTGATTTTGCTTTAAAAGAAAAAATAGATTTAACAATTGTTGGTCCAGAAGCTAGTTTATCTTTAGGAATAGTTAATAAATTTAATGATTTAGGTCTTAAAATATTTGGTCCTACTAAAGAAGCTGCTCTTATTGAAAGTAGTAAGAGCTTTGCTAAAGAATTAATGAAAAAATATAATATTCCTACTGCTAACTATGAAGTCTTTACTGATTATAATAATGCAATAAACTATATAAAGAATAAAAAATTACCAATTGTTTTAAAATATGATGGTCTTGCAGCTGGTAAAGGTGTTATAATAGCTAAGACATATGAAGAGGCAAATACTAATCTTTATGAAATGTTAGTTAATAAAGAATTTGGTGAAGCTAAAGTTGTAATTGAAGATTTTTTAGAAGGTGAAGAATTTTCTTACATGTGTTTTGTTAACGGCTCTAAAGTCTATAAAATGATTCCAGCTAGAGATTACAAAAGGATTAATGACAATGATTTAGGACCTAACACAGGAGGAATGGGAGCCTTCACTTCTCTACCATTTTTAACTCCAGCAGATGAAGATTTTGCATATCAAGAAATTATGGTAAAAACTGCTGATGCTTTAGTTAAAGAAGGTAAACCTTTTTTAGGTGTTTTATATGGCGGTTTAATTAAAACTGAAGATGGTATTAAAGTAATTGAGTTTAATGCCCGTTTTGGTGATCCGGAAACTGAAGTTGTTCTTCATTCTTTAGATAGTGATTTATATAAGGCTATCATAGATATCATGAATGGAAATGAACCTACTTTAATTTTTGATAAAAGACCAACTTTAGGTGTAGTATTAACTAGTATTGGCTACCCTGGCAAATATGAAAAAGGTGTTAAACTATTTATTCCTCCTTTTGATGATGGTTATGTTTATCATATGGGAACAAAATTAGAAAATGATAATATTGTAACTAATGGAGGAAGAGTATTAATGTGTGTAGCTTCTGGTTATACTTTAGAAGAAGCTAGAGTTAATGCTTACGAAATGATTAAAGAAATAGATACAAAAAATCTCTATTACCGTAAAGATATAGGCTTAAAATTTATTTAGCCTCTTAGAAAGAGGATATTATGGGAATTATTATAAGTGGCACTAAGTTAGCTGCTACACGTAAAGAAACATTAAGACAAGCCATTGTGGAAGCTAAATTAAAATATGATCGTGTACCTAGATTAGCTGTAATACTAGTTGGTAATGATGTAGGTAGTATATCCTATGTAAAAGGTAAAGAAAAAGCCGCCTTAGAAGTTGGTATTAATATTACTACCTATCATTATGATGATTCTATTACTGAAAAAGAATTAGAAGATAAAATAATTAGTTTAAATCATGATAATACTGTTGATGGAATCCTTGTTCAATTACCTTTACCAAAACACATTAAACAAGATAAGATAATTGATTTGATTTCCCCAAACAAAGACGTTGATGGTTTCCATCCTTATAATGTAGCTAGTCTTTATTTAAAACATGAAGGTATCTTACCTTGTACCCCTAAAGGTGTAATTGCTTTATTAGATAGTAAAAATATATCTATTGAAGGTAAAAGAGCGGTTGTAGTTGGTCGTTCTAATATCGTTGGTATGCCTTTAGCAAAAATGTTATTAGATAGAAATGCTACTGTCACTATTTGTCATTCTAAAACTAAAGATTTAAAAGAAATAACTAAAGAAGCCGATATTTTAATTGCTTGTCTAGGTAAAGCTAAGTTTATTACTGGTAACATGGTTAAAGATGGTGTTACTGTGATTGATGTAGGAATTAATCGTGATAAAGAAACTAATAAGTTATGCGGGGATGTCGATTTTGACAGTGTTTATCCTCATGCTGCTTATATAACTAAAGTCCCTGGTGGTGTAGGGCCTATGACTATTTGTTGTTTACTCGAGAATACTTATATTGCTTATCTAAATCAATTTAAAAGAAATTAAGGAGAAAAATATGATCTCAAGATACTCTAGACCTGAAATGTCTAATATTTGGACTGATGAAGCTAAATTTAAAGCTTATTTAAAAGTAGAAATTGAAGCTTGTAAAGCTTGGTCTAAATTGGGTGTAATACCTAAGGAAGATGTAGATTTAATAGAGAAAAATGCAAGCTTTGATATTAATAGAATTTTTGAAATTGAACAAACTACTCGTCATGATGTTGTAGCTTTCACAAGAGCCGTTTCAGAAACTTTAGGTGAAGAAAGAAAATGGGTACATTATGGCTTAACTTCTACTGATGTTGTTGATACAGCTAATGGTTACATTTTAAAACAAACTAATAATATCTTAAGACAAGATATTTTAAATTTCTTAGAAATATTAAAAGAAAAAGCTCTTGAATACAAAAAAACTCCATGCATTGGTAGAACACACGGAATTCATGCTGATATCACTTATTTTGGTTTAAAATTTGTATTATGGTATGAAGAAATGAAACGTAACTTAGAACGTTTTAATGAAGCTGCTAAACACGTTGAAGCTGGTAAATTAAGTGGAGCTGTTGGTAATTTTTGTAATATTCCTCCTTTTATTCAAGAGGAAGTTTGTAAAAATTTAGGTCTTGAAAGTGCTAATGTATCTACTCAAGTATTACAAAGAGATCGACATGCTTATTATATGGCAACTTTAGCTGTCATTGCTTCTTGTCTTGAACAAATGGCAACTGAAATTAGAAATTTACAAAGAACTGAGGTTCATGAAGCTGAAGAAGCCTTTAGAAAAGGTCAAAAAGGTAGTTCAGCAATGCCACATAAACGTAACCCTATTGGTTCTGAAAACATTTGTGGTTGTGCTAGAGTTATGCGTGGTTATATGGTAACAGCTTATGAAAATGTTGCCTTATGGCATGAAAGAGATATTTCTCATAGTTCTACTGAAAGAATAATTTTACCTGATGCTACTTCTTTACTTGATTATATGTTAAATAGATTTAGTAATATAATTAAAAATTTAGTTGTTTATCCTGATAAAATGTTAGCTGATATTTATATGACTAATAAAGTAATTTTTGCTCAAAGAGTGATGAATGCTTTAATTAATAAAGGTCTAGTTAGAGAAGAGGCCTATGACTTAGTTCAACCTATTGCTATGGAAGCATATAATAATAACTTAGATTATGAAGAATTATTAAAGAAAAACGCTAAAGTAAGCCATTATTTAACAAATGACGAATTAGAAGATTGCTTCACTTTAGATTATTATTATAAAAATGTAGATTATATATATAACAAAGTTGGAATAAAGGAGGATTAAAATGGAATTTGATAATATTCGTCAAGGTTTAACATTTGATGACGTTTTATTAGTACCACAAGAATCAGAAGTTTTACCTGGGGAAGTAAGTTTAAAAACTCATTTAACTAAAAACATAGTTTTAAACATTCCTATTGTTAGTGCCGCTATGGATACTGTTACTGAATCTAAGTTAGCTATTGCCTTAGCTAGAGAAGGTGGTTTAGGTTTTATTCATAAAAATATGAGTATTGAACAACAAGCTAATGAAGTTGATCTAGTAAAGCGAAATGAAAGCGGAATGATTACTAATCCTATAACTTTAAAACCTAATCAAACAGTTAAAGAAGCCTATGATATTATTGTTAAATTTAAAATCGGTGGTCTTCCTGTTGTTGATAATGATAATAAGTTAGTCGGAATCATTACTTCTCGTGATTTAAAATATATTTCTCATGATGAGACTAAGGTAGCCGATGTTATGACTAAAGAGCATTTAGTTACTGCTACTGCTGGCACTAGTTTAAAAGAAGCTAGTAAAATATTGTGGGAAAATAGAATTGAAAAATTACCAATTGTTGATAAAGATTATCACTTAGTTGGTTTAATTACTAACAAAGATATTGATAATGCTCTTAATTATCCTAATGCTGCTAAAGATAAAAATGGTCGTTTATTATGTGGGGCAGCTGTTGGAGTTGGTGCAGATACATTAGCTAGAGTTGAAGCTTTAGTTGAAGCTGGAGTTGACGTTATCACTGTTGATAGTGCACATGGTCACTCTAAAAACGTTATTGAAACTGTTAAAAAAATAAAGAAAAAATATCCTGATTTAAACTTAATTGCTGGTAATATTGTTACTAAAGAAGCTGCTAAAGCCTTAATAGATGCGGGAGTTGATGCCGTTAAAGTCGGGATTGGCCCCGGTTCTATTTGTACAACTAGAGTTATTGCCGGAGTTGGGGTACCACAAATTACTGCCATTTCTGATGTTGCTAGTTATTGCAAAGAAAAAGGTATTTGTGTAATAGCTGATGGTGGTATTAAATTTAGTGGGGATATTGTTAAAGCTCTAGCAGCCGGCGGTGATACTGTTATGCTTGGTTCCTTACTAGCTGGTTGTGAAGAATCTCCTGGTGATGAAGTTGTCTTCCAAGGTCGTAGATTTAAAGTTTATGTTGGTATGGGCAGTTTAGCAGCAATGAAAAGAGGCTCAGCTGACAGATATTTCCAAGCTAAAGAGACAACAACTAAAAAATTAGTACCAGAAGGAATTGAAGGTCGTGTAGCCTATAAAGGTCCACTTACAGATACAATTTATCAATTATGTGGTGGTATTCGTTCTGGTATGGGATATTGTGGGGCTAAATCTATTACTGACTTACAAAATAGACATCAATTCATTAGAATAACTAATGCAGGTTTAAGAGAAAGCCATCCTCATGATGTTGATATTACTGTAGAAGCTCCAAATTACACTAAGTAGGTAAAATATGAAGCATGAAAAAATATTAGTATTAGATTTCGGGGGTCAATATAACCAATTAATTGCCCGCAGAGTTAGAGAATTAAATGTCTATTGTGAAGTTCATCCTCACACTATGACAATTGAAAAAATTAAAGAATATAAACCAAAAGGGATCATCTTTACTGGTGGTCCAAATAGTGTGTATCTAAAAGATTCACCATTAATTGACAAAGAGATTTTTAATTTAAACATTCCTATTTTAGGAATTTGTTATGGTTCACAATTAATGGCTTATCTACTAAATGGCAAAGTAAGTAAAGCTAATGTTTCTGAATATGGTAAAACAGAAATTCATATTCTTGGTGATTCAAAATTATTTGATGACTGTCATCGTCTTACTACTGTTTGGATGAGTCATACTGATTATATTTCTGAAATACCTGCAGGTTTTAGTATTACTGCTTCTTCTGCTGATTGTCCGGTTGCAGCTATGGAAAATGAAAAATTAAACCTTTATGCAACTCAATTCCATCCAGAAGTTATGCATACAACTGAAGGTATGCAAATGTTAAAAAATTTTGTAATCAACATTTGTAATTGTCATGGTGATTGGCAAATGTCTAATTTTGTTAAACAAAACATCAAGGACTTAAAAGATAAAATTGGTAATGGTAAGGTTTTATGTGCCTTATCAGGCGGTGTTGATTCAAGTGTAGCAGCCGTCTTATTATCTAAAGCTATTGGTAAACAATTAACTTGTGTTTTTGTAGACCATGGTTTATTAAGAAAAAATGAAGCTAATGAAGTTAGTGAAGTATTTGGCCCTAATGGACCTTACAACCTTAACTTTATTAAAGTGGATGCTAGTGAAAGATTTTATAATAAACTAAAAGGTATAACAGATCCTGAAAAGAAAAGAAAAATTATTGGTGAAGAATTTATTCGCGTTTTTGAGGATGAAGCTAAAAAAATTGGCCAAGTTGACTTTTTAGTTCAAGGTACAATTTATCCTGATGTAATTGAATCAGGTCTAGGTAAATCTGCAACTATTAAATCTCACCATAATGTTGGTGGTCTACCTTCAGTTGTTGATTTTAAAGAAATAATCGAACCTTTAAGACTTTTATTTAAAGATGAAGTTAGAAAAGTTGGTTTAGAATTAGGTATTCCTGAAAACCTAGTTTATCGTCAACCTTTCCCAGGACCTGGTCTAGGTATTAGAATAATTGGTGAAGTTACACCAGCTAAAGTTAAAATTGTTCAAGATGCCGATGCTATTTATCGTGAAGAACTTCATAAAGCAGGTATTGATAAAAATTTAGGTCAATACTTTGCGGCCTTAACAAATATGCAATCTGTTGGTGTTATGGGTGATGAAAGAACTTACGATTACGCCATTGCCTTAAGAGCTGTTATGACTAGTGACTTTATGACTGCTGACTGGGCTCGTATTCCTTATGAAGTTATGGATATAATATCACGTAGAATAGTAAATGAAGTTAAAGGTGTCAACAGAGTCCTCTATGATTTCACATCTAAACCACCAGCAACTATTGAGTTCGAATA
>CALUXI010000018.1 GCA_944324705.1 uncultured Acholeplasmatales bacterium | reverse complement strand
ACATTCCCTCATTACTATTATACTATAATATTAGAAGTAAAAAAACTAAGAAATAACTCTCAGTTTTAGTATACGAAGAAAAAGGCGACTAACTCGCCTTTATTCAATCATTATAGTTTTACCTTTAGGAGCTTCTAAAGCTGCCTTTGGAACACTGATAGTTAAAATACCATTATTCATTTTAGCATTTACTTTAGTCTTATCTATATTACCAACATAGTATGAACGGCTTAAAGTAGAATAAGATCTTTCTTGATGAATTAACTTGCCATGTTTCTTTTCATCATGATTTTCCTTGTGGTTAGCAGAAACAGTTAAGTAACCATCATTATAATCGACGTTTATTTCATCTTTGTTAAAACCTGGGATTTCAACATCAATTTCATAACCATTTTCAACTTGTCTAATATCTGATTTCATATCATATTTGGCTGGTTTGAAGAAATCATCAAAGAAGTTATCCATTTCATCAAAAATACTTAAGGCATTATTGTTTCTCATATAAATCATACTCCTTTTATTCAATCATAATGCTTTGTTTAGAATTAGGTAATTCTTTAGCTTTAGGAACACAAATTTTTAATAAGCCATTATCCATTTTAGCATTAATCATATCTTTATTGACATCACCAATATAATAACTACGACTTAAAGTAGAATAAGTTCTTTCTTGGTGAATTAGTTTACCATGTTTCTTTTCATCATGATTTTCTTTATGATTAGCAGAAACAGTTAAGTAACCATCATCATAACAAACATTCACTTCATCTTTGTTAAAACCTGGGATTTCAATATCAATCTCATAACCATTATCTGTTTTTTTAATGTCTGATTTCATATCATAATTGAAGAAATCATCAAAGAAGTTGTTATTATAAATACTTAAAGCATTTCTCATAAATATCAACTCCTTATTAAATTATTATTCAATGCTTATTGTACTCTTACGTTTATCTTCTGGTTTTTTTAGATAAATACTTATAACTAGAACACCATTTTCTAATTTAGCTTTAAAATGATCTTCATCTAAATCACCAAAGTAGATTGAACGTTTTTTAGATCTTAAAGAACGTTCTTTAACTAAATAATTAAGATGTTCTTTATTCTCAGCTAATTTATGCTTAGCAGAGATATTTAAATAACCGCCTTCGAAATTAATACTAATTTCATCTTTGTTAAAACCAGGTAAATTTGCATATACCTCATACATATTGTCTTTCATAACTACATCAATAGGGAAAGATTCCTTATTATCAACATTATTTAATACATTATACCAAAAATCATTATACATTCTAATTCCTCCTTTGGCAGTCTTAATACCTCTCTGCCAATTACACCTATAGTATACTCTTTATTTTGGCGATGTCAATAGTAGAGTGCCAAAAAAATTAAAATATTTTATTTTTGATTTTTATGATATACTACTAAAAAAGGACTGATATTATGACATTAGAAGAGGAAATATTTAAAAATTGTAAATTTGATTTTACTAAACTTTTAGAATATGGTTTTGTTATTTTAAATAATAAGTATGTTTACAGTAAAAATATATTAGATGATAAATTCAAATTAATAATTAATGTTGATGTAGAAAATAAAATAACAGGTCATATTTATGATTTAAGTATAGCTGATGAATATATAGCATATAGAATAAAAGATAATGAAGTAAGAAAAGCTTATCTAAATATCTTAAATGATATAAAGAGTAAAACTACTTTTTTGTTCAAGTCTAGGCAGGCTAATTTAATTACCAATTTAATTAAAGAAAAATATAATTTAAACCCCGAATTTTTATGGAGTAACAACAATTATGGTGTCTTTAGGAATCAAAATAGTAATAAGTGGTTTGGAATTATAATGGATATTAACTTTAACAAATTAGATAAGACAAAAAATGAAGAGGTAGATATTTTAAATCTCAAATTAGACGATATGGTTCCTGATTTATTAACTAAGAATGGAATATATAATGCCTATCATTTAAATAAGAAGAAATGGATAAGTATAGTTTTAAATGATACTTTGAATAATGATTATATTATGGGGTTAGTAAATATTAGTTATAATTTGGTTGATTAATTTTTACATCTTGATAGTCTTTATTACTTAATAATTCTTGACTATTTTTTTAAAATATAGATTTAGCCTCATTATCATCCTTTAAAAGATGTAAGTCATATAGCTATCATTGTAATGTAACAATTACTATGTTCTTGTATCTTGCCATAATCTAAATACTTTACACCTTATATTATTATAGTTTTCATTTAATGACCATAAAGGCGATATATTAGTTTTTACAAATGAATTTGCTAGATTACTATCTAATTTCCTGTGAAAATAGGAATATTAATTAGACTTGCATTATATGACCAGTATAGTCTTAATTGATTTTCTTGGACATAAAATTTTGAAGTGGTACTAGCTGTATAAATTGCTTTATAATAATTCTTGTTATTTTGCTTAGTTACAGCATTTATTGCCACTATACCACCATGAGAGTGTCCGGTGATTCCTATGTTATTGATATCTATTTTTTGGTAGAAGATGTTATCCTTGTTTTCGTTTTTCTTTAATAAATAATTTAGTGTATCAGCAGACTAACTTTCACTGTGTGAATTGTTGTCTTCATTACCAGCAACAATGAATCCCCAAGAAGCAAGATGTTTAAAAACGGCTTTATATCTAGAAACATTAATTAAAGTGCCATTAGTCATAATAACTAGCCGATAAGTGCAGTTAGTTTCGGTTAATTCTAATGGTTAATGTATAACATATTTTTTCATTTACCTTCCTATATAGTTTGTTTTTTATTAATTATTAAACCAGAAACAAAAAAGATAAATGCATAAATAATAGCCATAATAATTATTGAAATATTACTATTATTATTTATATTTGTTAAAAATGAATCTAACCAATAGTTAGCAAGTTTTATGTTTTCTAGTTTTAATACACTATCAAGAGTGTTAACTAGTAATGATATAATCAAGGGAATTAGTATAGAATATGCTATAGCTGGGCCCGTCTTTTTAAAACTAGCAGCAATAAAATAACTTAAAGAAGAATAAGCCAAAATAATAATTACATGACTAATTAGATTTATAATTAAGTTATCTATATTACCTAGTTCAAAAAAGATATTACCTATAAGTAGACTGCTAAGATAAATAATAATAACATTAATTAAGGTGTAAAGAATAATAATTATATATTTTGAGGAATTATATAAAAATAATTTAGTAACAGTTATCATGCGTGTATTTGATGAGTCTACAGAGTGGAAAAAAGATAGGAATAATTCTTATTTAAGAGCATTTTTTGTTTATGGATATTTTGGGGTCATTTATGAATGGATTAGATATGGTTTTGATGAAGATCCAAAAAAAGTTCAAAAACACATTGTAGAAACTATATTACAGGCACAAACAAAAAAAGAAGCGATATAGCCATTTTTGGTCATATCGCTTTAATTACTATTGGTTATAAAAGCACTAGCTCCTATTATACTGCCCTCTTTAATTATGGTGTTGCCGCCAAGAATAGTTGCGTTAGCGTAAATTATTACATTGTCACAAATTGTCGGGTGTCTTTTAATGTTTTTAACTTGATTTACATCATTTAACCATTTAGCTCCTAGTGTTACACCTTGATAAATTCTAACATTATTACCAATAATTGCTGTACCACCTATTACAACCCCGGTGCCATGATCAATACAAAAATATTCTCCAATTTGACAGGCTGGATGAATATCAACCTGGGTTTTACGATGAGCATATTCAGAAATTATTCTAGCTGTTAGTTTATAACCCATATTATAGATTTCATGAGCAATCCTATAATAGGTTATAGCTTCAAGTCCAGGATAACATAAGACAACTTCTTGTTTAGATAAGACAGCAGGATCGCCGTTAAGGACGGCCTCAATATCTTTTTCTAATTTTAACCTTATATCGATTAGTTTATCAAAGAAGAGAGTGATGTGCTCGGGTATTAATATTTTTTCTAAAAGTTCATGAATGTTTTTCTCTAGTTCATCATATTTGTCTAAATTATTATAGAAGTAACCATAATATAAAAATTTACGACAAATTTTAGCAAAATATAGAACATCAAAAACTCTAATGTCTTCTTTAATACAAGATTTAGTTAAAACATCTTTTAAATTCATTTTATTTATATAAAGTTGTAGATAAATAACGTTCACCGCTATCAGGATTAATTATTACAACTTTATCTCCTTTCCTTAAATTAGTTTTTAAAGCTAAAGAAAGACTTGCCCCGGTACTGATACCTACAAGTATTCCTTCAAGTTGCGGGAAGAGTTTAGCCATTTGATATGCTTCATCATCAGTTATTTGATAGATTTCATCAATTAAGGAAGTGTCTAAGATACTTGGTTTAAAGCCAGCCCCAATACCTTCAATTTTATGTATGCCTTTATAAGCTTTAGTTAAAAAAGGACTATTAGCTGGTTCTGCCCCTATAATTTTAATTTCTTTATTTTTTTCTTTTAAAAATTTAGCTACCCCAGTTATTGTACCACCTGTCCCAATTCCAGCCATAAAATGAGTGATGTTTGGTAAGTCATTATATATTTCAGGTCCAGTAGCAAGGTAGTGAGCTAAGACATTATTTTTGTTGTTAAATTGATCAATCAAATGAGAATTATGGTTGTTTTTAATATATTCATTAGCGGCATTAATCGCCCCAGTCATACCATTTTCTTTAGGGGTTAATTTTAATTTAGCCCCATAAGCACTCATTAGTAATCTTCTTTCTAAACTCATATTCTCAGGCATAAAAATAACTAATTTCAATCCTAATCTAGCACAAACCATAGCCAAACTGATTCCGGTATTTCCGCTAGTAGCTTCAACGATTGTAGTGTCTTTATTTATCCTATTTTCTTTTAATAAATTGTTTAACATTGATAAGGCAGCTCTATCTTTAACACTACCAGCAGGGTTCTTACTTTCTAATTTTAAATATATATCAGCAGCTATTTTAAAGTGTTTAGTAAAGTTAGTTAATTTTATAAGTGGTGTATTACCTAATGTTTCTAATATATCATTATAAATCATTTTTCTTCCTCCTCGCTTGATGTTAACATATTTTTAATTTTTTAATAAATAAAATGCTTAAAAAGTTCTATTGCTAGAACTTTTTATAATAATTAGCTATTGTATCATTTAAATCTTTAAAAGCTGCCGGACTAACAGAGAAGTTTTTAAGCCCGATATCTAAAAATAATTTAGTAGCTTCAGGTAAGGCAGCTAACTCACCACACATACTCAATTCTTTATTAGTTCTTGCACAAAAAGTAACCACATCTTTTAATTTGTTTTTTAAATCAATAATATATTTATAAGGTATTGTTTTGACCTCATCCCTATTTAAATGATATAGCTGCATAGATAGGTCGTTTGTACCAATAGAGAAGAAGTCAGATTCTGTAAAGTCATAAATATGTTCTAAGGCTTCTTTAGTTTCTAACATCATTCCAATTTTTAAAGGCTTATCATTGTTTAACTCTTTTTTAATAGTTAAAACCCAAGATTTTAAGTAATTAAATTCTTCCTTTGTTTCAATCATTGGAAACATTATTTTCATTTTTCCATAAATATTAGCGTTTATTAAAGCTTTAATTTGATCTTCGAACATATCTTCATTGTTTACATAGTTTAAAAAACCTTTACTATGTGTTTTAATATAAGCAATTTGTTTATCATCACCAATATCAAAAGTTCTAAAACAGAAAGTTTTTTCACCTAAAGTTTTAACAGCCTTGGTATAAATATTTAATTGTTCAGCATAAGATAAAGGTCTATCATTATGCATAAAGATGAATTCAGTGCGGTAAAGACCAATACCATCAAACCCATAGTTTTTAACTTTTTGAATTTGTTCATTCCCAAATACATTAGCTAAGAGTAACATTCCTTTATGCTCTACAACCTTAAAATTTATTTGTTGTTGTTTTAAATCTTCAATACGCTTGATATCATTAGCCGTAGGATTTAACTCTAATATATTACATCTAGTATCAATTATAATAGTAGTATCATTAGGTATTTCTTTATTAGTTGTTATAAAAGGAATTTCTAAACTACGAGCCATTATAGCTCCATGTGACATAAAACCAGCTTTTTTAGCTATTATACCTTTAATATATTCTTGATGTTCAAGTAATATAGAAGGTAATAGTTCTTCACAAACTAAGATAAAAGGAGAAGTAGGATAATTATTTTCTTTATTAATTAATTTGTTTATAAGTCTCTGGCAAATATCTTCTAAATCATATATTCTTTCTTGTAGATATTTACTATTTGAATTTAATAAGTTTTCTTTATATTTTTTAATAGTAGCTTTTAAGGCTGCTTCAGCAGTTAGTTTTTTATTTTTAATTAAATCATTAACTTCACTACTTAAAATAGGATCAGTTAATAACATTTTTTGAATAATGAAGTAGGTGTTTTCAGATTTTTCTAAATCTTTACTAGCACTTTTAATAGCCTTATTAAAACGATTTAGTTCTACTTCAGGTGAAGTAGTAGTTAGGTTAAAATTATAATCATCTTTTAATAAATATGTTTTAGCAGCTACATAGCCATTAGATATAATTTTAAAGTCCATATAATCTCCTTAAAAGAAAAAGTCTTCTACTGAAGACTTTATTTTTCTAAAATTTTAACAACATTATCAGCGTTATCAACATATATTTGTTTAACACGATATCTTTCAAAATTTGAAACAATATTTAAGAATTTTTCTTCAGGCTTAATACGATTTAATTTAATTTCCTTTAATAAATTTTCATCTATTTTTTCTACTTTAATGCCTTTGACAATCGTTTTAGAATTATCTTTGTTAATACTACCAAAATCAGTTAAAACATAAACATTTAATATATTACCTAAATAATAGTTAATTGTATGTGTTTCATCTAATAAGCCTTCAAAATAGTATTTATTATTACCTAAATTAAGAATGAATAATAAATATAAATCAACTTTAGTTTTATTTATAATAGTAGCATTTATAACATTAGAATTTTGATTAATAGGACTACTATTAGTTCCATTAGTAAAGTTGATGAAGAAGATATAGTAGGCAAGACCAAAGAAAACTAAAGCTATACCATAAGCTCCCACTGCCGCAATTAATAATTCATAGGTAAAATTAATAGAAGTAATGATACCATATGTTAAAGCACCAGCACCAAGTAAAACTAGAACAATAATATAGATGATTGGCCATTTTTTTGATCTGTTATTAACGGCATTCATATATTGTTTTTGTCTTCTTGATTTAAAAATCTTCTTACCATCTAATAATAAGATGCAAGTAGCAATGTAGGCTATAATATAAGCTACTAGTTCACCACTAACTAGTAATAAATCTGTAGTACCAGCAGCTAAAGCATTTTGACTAGCATAGTGTAAATAAATAGTCCATAAAGCATAGATATTAAAACAAATATTAGAAATATTAATAATAGAAATAACTATAAAAGCAATTAAATTACGTTTTTTAATACCAAAGAGACTAATAATCCAAATAATTAAGTAGTTAATAACAAAAGTTGTAGCAAAACTATAGAGAAAATTCATATAGTAGCCTCCTTATTGATTTCTTCACTTACAAATTCATATAAATTGCTAGCATCGGCTTTTTTAGTACTAGCTTCTAAGCTAAGAACTTTAACAGTGACTGTTTTAGTTCCAAACACAATAGCTATTAAATCCCCTATTTTGACTTGATAAGATGGTTTAACGACGCGACCATTAACTAAGATACGCTCATTTTCAGTTACATCTTTAGCTAAGGTCCGTCTTTTAATTAGTCTTGATACTTTTAAATATTTATCAATTCTCACTATTTTCACCATCTGATGATGAGGTGTTTTCACTAGCTGATTCATTTGGCTTAACTTCAGGATTTTCTTCTGGTGCATCAAAATCGTCAGGTAAAGAAGTTACCATATTAGAATTATCAGTTTCATCAGCACGTTTTAAATGACCTGTTTCACAAATTTCATCGATATCTGGTTTAGTTAAAGTTTCAACCTTTAATAAATAATTAGCAATATTGTCTAATAATTCTTTATTGTCTAAGATTATTTTCTTAGCTAAATCATAACATTCTTCAATAATGCGTCTAGTTTCTTTATCGATTTCAAGGCCAATTTGATCACTAAAATTCTTTTCTTTTAAATAATCACGACCTAAGAAAATACTACCTTGAGGTTGTTCATATTGTACAGGTCCTAAATTAGACATACCATATTCAGTAACCATTGCTCTAGCGATACGTGTTGCCATTTGGAAATCATTTTGGGCACCTGTAGTAACATCATTAAAGTTAATTTCTTCAGAAACACGGCCACCTAAATAACCTGTAATTTTAGCTCTTAATGAACTTTGAGATTCTAAATAATGTTCCTCAGCTGGAATCATCAAATTATAACCACCAGCTTGACCACGTGGAATAATAGTTACTTTTTGAACGATTGAAGCATCTTCAAGTTTTAAACCAATAACAGCATGTCCAGCTTCATGATAAGCCACAATCTTTCTTTCAGATTCAGTCATTTTTCTAGTCTTTTTAGCCGGACCCATCATAACTCTATCAATAGCTTCATCAATATCATAAACAGAAATAATCTTTTTGTTTTCTCTAGCAGCAAGTAATGCGGCTTCATTTAATAAGTTTTCAATATCAGCACCACTAAAGCCAGGAATTCTGTGGGCAATTTCTTTAAAGTTAACAGTAGAATCAAAATGTTTATTGCGAGCATGAACTCTTAAAATTGCTTCACGACCAATAACATCAGGTAAGTTAATTGTAATTTGACGGTCAAAACGTCCAGGTCTTAATAAAGCTGGGTCTAAGACATCAGGTCTATTAGTTGCAGCCATGACAATAATACCAATATTAGCATTGAAACCATCCATTTCAACTAGTAATTGGTTAAGAGTTTGTTCACGTTCATCGTGTCCACCACCCATACCAGCTCCTCTTTGACGACCAACCGCATCAATTTCATCGATGAAAATGATACATGGAGCATTTTCTTTAGCAGTTTTAAACATGTCACGTACTCTTGAAGCACCAACACCAACAAACATTTCTACGAAATCACTACCAGAAATAGAGAAGAATGGAACATTAGCTTCACCGGCACAGGCTTTAGCAAGTAAAGTTTTACCAGTTCCAGGAGGCCCTGCAAGTAAAACACCTTTTGGAATTCTAGCCCCTACTTCAACATACTTTCTAGGATTACGTAAGAAGTCAATAATTTCAACTAATTCTTCCTTTTCTTCATCACAACCAGCTACATCTTTGAAAGTAACAGTTTTTTCTTTTGTTAATCTAGCTGTTGATTTAGCAAAGTCAAAGGCCTTGTTATTACCCTGACCTCTAAATAAGAAGATGAAGATAATAACAACAATTAAATAAGGAACTAAACTTAAGATAAAACTTAGGAATAAATTTTCACTTAATGGATTTATAACAAAAATGTTACTTCCACCATCAATACTCATTAAATTATTAAGTTGTTCTCCAGTTACGACAATGTAATACCTACTTTGACCATTTCCTGGATTATATTCCCCATTGATTTCATATAAATTATAATTTTCTCCTCCTGCCGGACTAACTTCAGCAGTAGATACATTGCCGTTTTCTACTAAGGTTTGAAAATCAGCATAATTAAGAGTTTTAACTTGACTACTAGATAATTGACTAAATAAAGTAATTAAAGATATTACAATAATTACAATAAAGACAATTAAAAGCCAATCGACCCTTTTTCTTGGTTTCATGTTGTTTTGATTGTCATTATTTTGCATAAATACCTCCTATTTGTTATAAACTTTTTCTTTTAAAACTCCAATATATGGTAAATTGCGGTATAGTTCATTATAATCTAGACCATATCCCACAACAAATTCATTAGGAACATTAGTGCCAATATATTTAACATCAACATCAACTACACGTCCTTCAGTTTTGTCTAACATACAACATAAAGTTACGCTTTTAGCATCTCTTTGTTCAAATAAATTTTTGATTAAAGAAGTAGTTCTTCCGGTGTCAACAATATCATCAACAATGATGACATCTCTACCTTTAACATTAGTAGTAATATCATTAACGATAGTAATACTACCTTTAGATTCGGTCCCAATATAAGAAGAAACACGCATATAATCTACTTCACAAGGAATAGTAATGTTTTTTAATAAATCACTTAAGAAAGGATTACAACCTTTTAATAAACCAATAAATATAGGTGTTTTATCTTTAAAATCTTCAGATATTTTTTTACCTAGTTCTTTACTGATGTTAGCTAGTTTTTCTTCGCTAACTAAAATGTTTTTAATATCTTTATGCATCTTTTACCTCACATATTAAATAGATAAATTTATCCCCTTTACTTAAATTAATTAAATCATAGATAGCTATGATTTCATTTTTATTGTTTAAAATAATAGGATATGTATCTCTTTTTTCTTTAATTATTTTTTTATCTATAAAATAATCTTTAACTTTTTTCTTACCAAATTTAAAATTTAAGAAATCGCCAGGTAATCTGGTTCTTATTTTTAATGGTAAATCTGTTTCATTATACCATAATTTAAGGTATTTTGCATTAGAAAGACTAAGGTTTTTTGTTAAATAAAAGATGTATTTACCTAAAAAAATCTTTTTTTCTTCAATATTTAGGCTAATTTCTTCATAGCTTATTTCATCATTTTTTTTAACATAAATTAAGTCATATCTTTTACTAAATATATAATTATTTTTTAAATTATAATTAAGTTGAGGTTTGTCACTTTTTATAATATTCAATAAATCAGCAATAACTGAAGAACTAGGTTTAATATTATAGTTTTCTAATATATAACAAATAATATCTTTTTGTAAAGCTAAATCTAAAACAATAAATTCACTAACTTTAAATTCTAATTTATTATTTAAAAACTTAATAGTATTATTTCTAATATAATTAAAACTATCTTTTAAGATTAGTGAGTAATTATAAATACTATTTAAAAAATTAGGATTCTCTTTAATAAATAAAGGTAAAATATTATGTCTAATTCTATTTCTTAAATAATCATCAGTTGCGTTAGATTCATCTTCAAAATAAACTACATTGTTATTTCTAGCATATTCATTTATAGAATCTCTACTAATATTTAGTAGTGGTCTATATATTTTTATATCCTTATAATTAACTTCTTTAGATATTCCACCATAACCATATAAATTAGAGCCTGTTATTAGTCTTAATAAACAAGTTTCAGCTAAATCATTAGCTTGATGAGCAGTTAAAATATAAGAAGCATTATATTTAATAGCTGTATCATAGAAGAAGTTATAACGATAAGTATGGGCTTCATCTTGAAAGTTTTGTTTATTATTAGTTTTAAAGTGGCTAATTTCACATTTAACTTTAAGATTAATACACATTTCTTTAATGTATTTTTCTTCTAATTGTGAAGCCTCTCTTTTGCCATGATTAACATGACATACTACAACATTATAATTGTTATTTATTAAATAATTAAATAAAACCATTGAGTCAATTCCACCTGATAAAGCTAAAATAACAGGTTCAGTCTTAGTAAATGGTAAATCATCAATTTGTAAACTATTTTTCATTTATTTTCACCAACATAATGATATCATACTACTTTTTACTAGTAAATTGTTAAAAAAGTAATATTTTACACAATTTCACATTATATTTAGTATTTTATTCCTAAATATAGTAAAATATACTTTAGGTGAAGAAAATGAGGGTAGTATTTCATAATACTTTTGGTTTTGGTTTATTAATTAATAGAGGAAATTATAAGTCAGAAATTTATTTTTTAGGTTTAAATTATAAAACTATTATTAATGATTATTTTTTAATTTTAGATGATGAGATTGTAAATAAGATTATAAGTATAAAAGTAGATACTAAATATGTTTTATTAGACTATAAAAAATATACTATTAGTTTAAAAGATAATTTATTTATACTTAAATATAATGATTTAGAATTTAATTTAGATTTAATTAATGTTGAAGATAATTTGGCTCTTGCCTACATTAAAGCGGTTTTTACAGATTTAAGAATGATGCAATTGGTATTTAAAATCAGATATAATTCAACTAAAGATATTATCAATCTTGCAAAACCAGTATTTAGTTTTTCAGAAATTTTAAAGGTTTTAAATAATAAATATTCCTTAGGAGATTTATTAGTATTATTAGAGAGTTTTAGAAATTGTTTAGAGTATCAAAAAATATATATAGCAGTCATTATAAATTGTCATCAAAGTTTTAAAGGTTATATTGAAGATTTAAAAAGTAGTATTAGTTTTAAAGAATTAATAGAAGAAAATATAGCTTTTTATAATAAGAATATAAGTATTTATAATTTAGATGTTGATGATTTTAAAGATAAAAAGAATAATAATGTTTCTTTATATATTTTGTATAATTTATTAAAGAAAGAGTATAAAAAAGTTTTCTTATATATTAATAGATATTTATATAATAAAGAAGATACAATTTATTTACCATTTTTAAAATATTACCTTAATTATATTAATAATATAGAAGAACTAGAGGATTTAAAAATTCATAATAATATTTATGAACAAGTATTAGAAATTATAATGTCTAAGTTCCCTTATGAAGAAAATATTTCCTTTTATAATAATGTATTAAAATATGTACCTAAGATAACTATTAATGAGTATAAGAAACTTAGTTTAGAAGAACAATTAATATTGCTTGAAAACAATTATAATGAAGAATATTATAATTATTTTATGGCTAAAATAAAGGATTTTTTAGAATTTGATTATAAAGAAACTTGTAAGGTTTTGCTTGAATTATTTTATCATCAATATATAAGAAACTTTAATTTTAATATTATTAATAATGTTTTTTTTGAATTGATAGTTAATAATTTTTATTATAAATATATGATAGATAGTAGTTTTAGTAATAATAGTTTATTAGAAATAATAAATGATAATTCATATAATGATAAGGCTTTAGCTATTATTAATTTATTTAATATTGAATTTAATAAAACAATTAATGATATAGAATTTAGTTTTAATGTTAGTTTTTCTATTGGTGATGATTTATATTTTGTTTTAAATGCTGATTTATTTAATGAACAAAATAAAATAAATATAATGAATTTTTTTAATGGTGAAATTAAGACTTTTATATATGCTTCTTTTATATATTTATTTAGAAAGTATGATAAAAATGAGTTTTTAAAAGAATATGGGAGATTAGAAAGAAAAAGACAATTAAAAAGTATTTATAATGCAATTGATAAATTCAATATGATAATTAAAGGAAAAGAAGTATTATTAGTTAAGAAAGATAGGTTAGTAAGTTTAGAATGTAATTTCACTTTTAGAGATAGTTTTTCTTGTTTGTCGCTTAAGGTTAAATCTACTAATGGTCGAGCCTACATAGTTAAAAATCATGCCGAGTTTATTGATTGTTTTAGAAATAACTTAACATATTCTTATGGTAAATCATTAATTTTTCAGCATAATGTGAAAAATTTAACAGATGTATATGCGAAGGTTGTTTTGTATTTAATGAAGGTAGCTGAAAATTTTACGGATTATTATAAGGAAATTAAATTATCTAGTATTCAAGTTTTTGATATTTTAAATCTTTTAAAAGGGGAATATATTTATAGAACTGTAAATAAGAAAGTTTTGTCTTATTTAGTAAGTGATAATAACTTTAAGTATGATATTAATATTAGTCAAGATGGCTTTCTTAATATTTCTAGTGCAGGATTAGAATTTATAAATCTTAGTAATGATAAGGCTATTATTTATGATAACAATAGGAATTTATTATATTTGTTAGAAAATGAAGATAAGATATTTACAGAATTAATGTTTAGTTTAAATAATAGTAATATTTTATTATATAAAGAACGATTTAACAGGGAAATATATAATAGGTTTAGTGATAGGTTTGATATTCCAATTAATTTAAAAGATGAATTTAAAGTTGTTAATACGGTTATTAAGGCTTATTTTGATTACGATAATGATATTATTACATGTGATGTTAAATATTATTATGATGATGAAGAAATTAAAGAAAATATATTAGATTATGATTATAATAAAAATGTTGTTAGGTTTAATAATTATTTAAGTAATTTAGGTTTTGTTAATAATAAATTAACTGATCCTAATTTAATATTGGCTTTTTTCATGTTAGATTTTAATGAATTAAAAAAGATAGCTCAAATTTATTTGTCAGAAAGTATTTTAAGAAGACAAATATTAGCTTTTCAACCCCCTATACTTAAAATGCAGTATAAGAGTAATGTTATGTCATGTTTTTTAGAAGGTAGTATATATAGTGATAAAGAATTAAGAATGATTATTAATGCTATGAAACATAAGAAAAAATATGTTTTACTTAAAGGGGATAAAATATTAACATTTAAAGAGGAAGATTTAGCTTTTGGCCAAACTTTAAATGAATTAGGTTTTTTAGCTAATTATGATATATATGAGAAAAAAGAATTACCATTATATCAAGTGTTTAAAACTAATTATAAGAATTTAGAGATAGATAGTTACATTAATCAAATGTTAAGTGATATCAATAATTATAAAAATTTAGATTATGATTTACCACAAGTAAATGTTTTATTAAGAACATATCAAATTGAAGGTTATAAGTGGTTAAGAGTATTGAATAAGTATAAGTTAGGTGGTATTTTAGCTGATGATATGGGACTTGGTAAGACTTTAGAAGTCATAACTTTGTTAGTTAGTTTAAAACATGAGAAACCAAGTTTAATTGTTACACCTAAAAGTTTGATTTATAATTGGATTAGTGAGTTTAATAAGTTTGCCCCTAATGTCAAGGTTAGTTCGATTTATGGTTTGCAGGAGGAGAGGCAGAGGATTATTAACAATTTAGATAATAATAGAATTTATATTACATCTTATGATTCTTTATATAGGGATATTAAGCTATATGAAGATAAGGAGTTTATGTACTTAATTTTAGATGAAGCTCAAGCAATCAAGAATGCTTTAGCGGGTAAAACTAAATCGGTAAAGAAAATTAAGGCTTCAAATCGCTTAGCTTTAACGGGTACACCAATTGAAAATAATATATTTGAATTATGGTCTATTTTTGATTTTTTGATGCCTAATTTTTTTCCAGGCATTAATAAATTTAGTGAGTTATACAAAGATGATACTAGTAAATTAGCACTTAAGATAGCTCCATTTGTTTTAAGAAGAACGAAAAAAGAAGTCTTAAAAGACTTGCCTAATAAATATGAAACGATTTTAACAGTTGAAATGTCTAGTGTGGAGAAAAAAATTTATGATAGTTATATTTTGCAAGCTAGAAATGTTTTAGAAAAAGGTGGTAAGTCTTTTGATGTCTTATATTTATTAACTAGATTAAGACAAGTATGTATTTCACCAGCATTAGTTATTGAAGACTATAATAAAGAAAGTTCTAAATTAAATTTATTAAAAGAAGTAGTTATAGATTATGTCAAAAATGATCATAAAATACTTATATTTTCAGCTTTTGTTGAAAGTTTAAAATTAATTGAAGTAATCCTTAAAAATGAAAAAATAAATTATTATATATTAACAGGGGATACTAAAGCCAAAGAAAGATTAAGAATGGCTAGTGATTTTAATGATTCTAATCAGGTGAAAGTCTTTTTGATTTCTTTAAAAGCTGGGGGAACAGGTTTAAATTTAATTGGGGCAGACACAGTGATTCATGTAGATCCGTGGTGGAATATAGCAGCTGAAAATCAAGCTAGTGATAGAGCTTATAGGATTGGTCAAATAAATAATGTAGAAGTTATTAGACTTATCTGTAATAATTCAATTGAACAAAGAGTTATTGAATTACAAAATTTAAAAAGGGATTTAATAGATAAAGTAATTAATAGTGGAGATGACACACTTACTAATTTGTCACGTGATGATTTGAATTATATATTAAATTAAAGGCTCAATTGAGCCTTTTTTTAGTTAATTAATATTTAATTTTCTATATTCATTTGGTAACATTTTAGTATATTTTTTAAAGGCTCGTGAAAAATGACTTTGTGAGGAAAAACCAAGATAAGCACTGATGGCCGTAATAGGTTTATTTGTATATTGTAAGAAACGCTTAGCTTCTTCAATTTTTTCTTTCAAAATGTAATCAGTTAGAGTTATTTTGGTTTCTTTTTTAAACCTTACAGCTAGCCAAGACCGCCTAAAAATGTTAAGTTAATAGAAAATTATCTTAACTTACCTTGTGAGTTTACAAAAAAGGATGGAAATAGTGATATTGTTATTCTTAATATTCATGGTGGGGGATTCACAACTGGGCAAGCCAAAGAAATTAGAACATTGACTTTTTATATTTGTAATAAATTAGGGTATAACTGTATTGCATGTGACTATAGATTAGCTCCGGAACATAAACTTCCTATTGCTTTTGATGATTGTTTTACCGTTTATAAAAGATTAGTAAAGGTGCATCCTAGAATCATTTTATTAGGCAGTAGTGCTGGCGCTACACTTGCAATATCTACAGCTAATCGAGCATTACAAGAAGGAATTATTATGCCTTTAGCAGTTGTAGCTTTTTCTCCGCTTGCAGGGTTAGGATTAAACCTTCCATCCCACATTGAAAATGTAAAAACAGATTATATGCTTAAACGTGATCCATCAGGAGAGGGCTTGTTACATAAAATAGTAGCTATTGAAAATAAAGAAAAAATAATAAAAAATCCTTTAATTTCACCAATATTTGCTGATTATAAAGACTTTCCTCCCCTATTTATTAGTGTTTCTAATACAGAAATTTTATATGATGATTCTTGCCTTTTATACAAGAAAGCTAAAGAAGCTGGAGTTAAGTGTTTACTTGAAGTAGGAAACAAATTGTTACATGCTTGGCCTAGCATTCCTCAACTTTTAGAAGCACGAAAAACACTTGCAAATGTGGCGAAATTTCTTAAGGAAGTTTGAAAAATGCGATTTCAATTGAGATCGCTTTTTATATTAATAATTAATTATGAAAATAATATAAATTAGAATATATAAAACTTGATATTGACCTATTAATTTTGTATCATATCATAGAATTTATTTAAGGTTGTGATTATATGAGATTAATACTAGCATCTAGTTCACCTAGAAGAAAAGAGTTATTAAGCAATAATGGATTTGTTTATATAGTAGATCCTGCTTTAATAGATGAAACTATGTTAGATACTCTAAGTCCGTTAGAAAATGTTAAAAGATTAGGTTATCTTAAAGCTTTAGCTAAACAAAAAGAATATCCTAATGATGTTATTTTAGGTTGTGATACTATAGTTGTTTTAGATAATGTTATATATGGTAAACCTAAAAATAAGGATGATGCGTATAGTATGCTGAAAAAACTAAATAATAGATGTCATGAAGTTATTAGTGGGGTAGGCATTATAACACCTAATAAAACTTATAATTTTACTGTTACTTCAACTGTTACATTTAAAAATTTAACTGATGAGGAAATCCTAAATTATATAAATACTGGTGAATGTTTTGGTAAAGCTGGTAGTTATGCTATTCAAGGTCTAGGAAAAGATTTGATTTGTAGGTATAGTGGTGAGCTTGAAAATATTATTGGTTTACCAATTAAAGAAGTAAAGGAAATTTTAGGTGAATATTTATGAAGTTTAACATAGGTAATATTGAGATACCAAACCAATTTATTTTAGCTCCGATGGCTGGGGTTTGTAATGAGGCCTTTAGATTAATTTGTAAGGAACAAGGGGCAGGACTATTAATGGCCGAAATGGTTAGTGATAAGGCTATAGCCTATAATAATCCGAAAACTCTAAAAATGACCAAAGTTAATCCTTTAGAACATCCAGTTTCTATGCAAATTTTTGGGGCCAGTGTTGATTCAATGGTTAAGGCTGCTAAATATGTTGATGAATTTACAGACTGTGATATCATTGATATTAATATGGGATGTCCGGTTAATAAGGTGGCTAAAAAAAGTGGGGCAGGTTCTAATTTATTAAGAAATCCAGAATTAGTTTACGCAATCACTAAGGCTGTTGTAGATAACGTTAAAAAGCCGGTTACAGTTAAAATAAGAACTGGCTGGTATGAAAATAGTATTAATGCGGTTGAAAATGCTAAATTAATTGAAAAAGCAGGAGCTAAAGCTATTACTGTTCATGGTAGGACGAGAAGTCAATTTTATAGTGGTAAAGCTAATTATGCTATTATTAAGGATGTTGTTGAAGCTGTTAGTATCCCAGTTATTGGTAATGGTGATGTTGTTGATATTGAATCAGCTAAAAAGATGTTTTTAACTGGTTGTAAAGGTATTGCCATTGGTAGAGGAAGTTTAGGTAATCCTTTTATTTTTAGAGAATTAAATGCTTATTTTAATGAAGGGAAAATTATTTCTAAACCAACCAATAAGGAAATATATGATATAATTATCAAGCAACATAATTTATTATTAAATTTAAAAGGTGAAAGACTTGCTAATTTAGAAATGCGTAGTCACATAGCTTGGTATATAAAGGGAAGACCTAATTCTAGTCACATTAAAGAATTAGTCTTTAAACAAGATAGTTTTAATGATGTTAAAAAAATAATTGAAAAATATTTATTAGGAGATTAAGAAAATGGAATATATTAGAAAAAATAATGATATAGTTTTAAGAGTAGATAAGGGTGAAGATTTAATCGCAAATCTTTTAGAATTAGCTAAAAAAGAAAACATTAAATTAGCTAATATTACAGGTATTGGAGCTAGTTCAGATTTTAGTGTTGGTTATTTAGATTCTAATCTTAAAAAATATATAAGTCATGACTATAAAACACCATATGAAATGACTAGCTTAATGGGAAATATTTCTTTAAAAGATAATGAACCATATTTACATATACATGCGACTTTTGCTAATGATAAAGAAGTAGTAGGCGGACATGTAACAAAATTAATCATAGGAGTTACAGCAGAAATATTTATTAATATATTTGATATTGATAATAATCGTATCTATAATGACAATGTAGGAGTAAATGAACTTAAGTTTTAAGGGATTTTACTCCTTTATGTTAAATTATGTAAAATAGATAAAAAACTTTAAAATTAAGATAAAAAATAGTAGAATATTAAACATCATGGAGTGTGATATTAATGCTAAGATTAACAAATATTAAAAAAACATATGTTACCGGAGATTTAAAAGTTGAAGCTTTAAAAGGAATTAATCTATCATTTAGAAAAAGCGAATTTGTAGCCATTTTAGGGCCATCTGGGTGCGGTAAAACAACCCTACTAAATATTATAGGTGGACTTGATCATTACACATCAGGTGATTTAGTAATTGCAGGTCGTAGTACAAAAGAATTTAAAGATCGTGATTGGGATATTTATCGAAATCATAGAATTGGGTTTGTTTTTCAAAGTTATAATTTAATACCGCATCAAACTATATTAGAAAATGTTGAATTAGCCTTAACTATTGCTGGTATAAGCAAAGATGAAAGACAAAAGAAGGCAAAGGCAGCTTTAGATAAAGTTGGTTTAAAAGGTTTATATAAGAAAAAACCTGGTCAATTATCTGGGGGACAATGCCAAAGAGTTGCGATAGCGAGAGCCTTAGTTAATGAACCAGAAATATTATTAGCTGATGAGCCTACCGGGGCTTTAGATACTGAAACATCTATTCAAATAATGGATTTAATGAAGGAAATAGCTAAAGATAAATTAGTTATTATGGTAACTCATAACCCAGAATTAGCAGTTAAGTATGCAACTAGAATTGTTAGATTGTTAGATGGTAATGTTATCGAAGATACTAAAGAATTTAGTGCTGAGGCAGAAATAAAAGAAACTAAAGAAATAATAAAAGAAGAAAACGTTAAAGAAAAAGCTAAAATGAGCTGGTTTACAGCTTTTAAACTATCAGCTAAAAACTTATTATCAAAATCTAAAAGAACTATATTAACTGTTATTGCAGGGTCTATTGGTATTATTGGGGTTTCCTGTGTTTTAGCTGTATCATCAGGTGTACAAGATTATATTGTTTCAATGCAAGATGATATGTTATCAGGAAATCCAATAACAATTACGGAAACTACATTAGACTTAAATAGTTTAATGACTAATTTAAGTACTTCAGAAAAACAAGAAATAATTGAAAATAGTGCTAATGTTGAATCTTTACTATCATATATTTCTAAAAATTTAGTAGGAGAAAATGCTTCTATTATTAATAATGATATTGATAAAAATTATATTAATTATTTAAATTCAATGCCTAAAGAATATTATAATGCTTTGTTTTATGATTATGGTATTAATATAAATAATAATATTTATACAGACTTCAGTATTAAAGATGGTATTACAACTCTAAATCCTTCATTAACAACTATTAAATCAATGTATCAATCATTACTTGAATCTGAACCAGAATATAAGAATTATGCCTCACTTATTATGTCTTTAGGTAATACAATGAGTCAAACTTTACCCAATGATGAATATGTTTTAAGTCAATATGACTTAGAATATGGTAAGTATCCAGAAAATAAAAATGAGATTGTTTTAGTACTTAGTAAAGACCAATCTATTAATGACTTAACTTTGGCTCAATTAGGCTATTATTCACAAGAAGACTTTTTAAATTTAGCTATTAATCCTGACGATGAAAATAATAAATTAAGATTTACTTATGATGAATTATTAGCTAAGACTTTCTATTATTACCCTAATGATGCTGTTTATATTGAAAATGATAAAACAGATTTATTAGCATACTATGAAACACCATTTACTTATGAGTCATATAAAGAAGATATAAATGATGTTGAACCTCTAGAATTAAAAGTAGTAGGTATATTAAAACCAAAAGATGATTTATTATATGGTTCATTACAAAGTGGTTTTTATTATACAGAAGATTTAACAAAACAAATTTTAGCAGATGCAAAAGATTCTAATATTGTTAAATTTGCCAATGATATGATGGAACAAATGGGTCAAGAAGATTTTAATTTCTCAATATCAGGGGCAGTTGTTGATATGTTCCCTCAATTTGAAGGTAAAACTATTTTTAAAATTGATTATAAGTATCATTTTTTTGATGTTAATTATGAAATACATAGTGTAACAAGTGCTACTGGATTGCCTGCTGGTAATCAGTCTAATTCAATGATGGCATCTATTATGGGAATAGGAACCAACCTAAGTGGTCCTTCTTTAAGAGAGTTAGGTGGTAATGATTTACCTAATTCAATTTATATTTATCCATTATCATTTGAAGAAAAAGATTTAGTTACTGATTATTTAGATAAATGGAATAGCACGAGTGATGTTACATTTACAGATGAAAATGGCAATACCATTACTTTACCTAGTGCGGATAGAAAAAACACTATAAATTATACTGATACAATGGAATTAATTATTACAATTGTTAATGGCTTAATTAATATTGTAACTGTGGCTTTAATTTGCTTTACTTGCTTATCACTTGTTGTATCATGTGTAATGATAGCTATTATAACCTATGTTTCGGTTATGGAAAGAGTTAAAGAAATTGGGGTTATTAGAGCTCTTGGTGGACGTAAAAAGGATGTATCTAACTTGTTTAATGCTGAAACTATGATTATTGGAGCTTCTTCAGGCTTATTTGGTATAGTATTTACTTATATTTTATCTTTAATATTAAATATCATTATTAAGGTAAATTTCGGAATATATCCGATTGCTAACTTACCATGGTGGCAGGCTTTAATAATGTTAATAGTAAGTATATTATTGACAGCAGTATCTGGTTTCTTACCAGCTAGATCAGCGGCTAAGAAAGATCCGGCTGTAGCATTAAGAACAGAATAATTTTTAAATGAAGGCTTAATTAATGGCCTTCTTTTTGTTATAATAAAGTTTGTGAGGTAAAGTAGTATGTTAGAATTAAAAGATTATATTTTAAAGCATGGAAAGGTATTAAGTGGGGATATATTAAAAGTAGATGCTTTTTTAAATCAGCAAGTTGATATTAATTTATTAAAAGTGATAGCTGATGAATGGTTTGATTATTTTAAGGAAAAAAAGGTAACAAAAATTTTAACAATTGAAGCATCAGGAATAGCCTTAGCTTGTGCAACAGCAATTAAATTTAATGTTCCTTTTGTATTTGCTAAAAAAAGTATTACAAGTAATATGTCAAATAATTTATATCAAGCTAAGGTTTTTTCATACACTCATCAAAATACAAATTTAATATCAGTTGACAAATCATATTTAAACAAAGATGATAATGTTTTAATAATAGATGATTTTTTAGCTAATGGTCAAGCTGTGATGGGTTTACTTGAACTATGTAGACAAGCCGGCAGTAAGGTTGTTGGTGTAGGTATAGCTATTGAAAAAGGTTTCCAAAAGGCTGGAGATATTTTAAGATCTAAAGGATTAGATATTAAATCATTAGCCATTATAGATAGTATGAATCCTGTTAGTAAAGAAATAAAATTTAGAATGAAATAAATTTAATGTTTAGTGCTAAATTTTGTACTTTGGCACTTTTTAATAATACTAGTTTTATAATAATAAAAATGACACATATTAATAATTGCGAGTTTTTAATAGGTAAAAGAATTGTGCTTAATTATTTAGATGTTTTTACGTATATTTAGTTTATAAGCTAAACACACTTCGCTTTTGTTTGCAAAATAAATTTCACATAAATATAAATTGAATATTAATAAATGATTATTTCACAACGAAGATTGTAGTGTTTTAATAAAATTCCCCAAAAGCCATTGTTTTTTCAGGACTTTTGGGGTAGATGTTTAAAGTATGAATCGTACTATTAATTCAACTATTACTTCTACAATAATAGAAGTTATTAATTTAAGAAATAAATTTTTCATGATATCACTTCCTAAATTTATATAGTTTTAAAAATCTAAAAATCAAGGAGATTTTTGTAAATATTTTATTATACAAATACGTGTGCATGCTTATGTTAATGATGTGTTACAAAATATCATGTAGAAAATTTTAAAAGATTCAAGATACAAGTGAATAGTTGAAACTATATAAATAAAAAAGCTGAAAGTAAAGAAAACGATCAGCTCTTTTATTTTACCATATTATAATGCGTTTATTTGGTTCTAGATACATTTTATCAGTTTCTTTAACATTAAATGTTTCATAGAATTCTGGGAAGTTTTTAACTTGCATATTAGCTCTATAATAACTAGGTCCGTGAACATCTATTGTTAATAATAATTTAACATATTCAGGTCTAGATTTTTGACACCATATTCTAGCATAATTTATAAAGAATAATTTTAAATCAGCATCAGGTTTAACTCTTTTTAAAGATTCTAAAGAAGAAGCAACACCGCCATTATCAGCTATATTTTCAGATACAGATAATTTACCATTAACTTTGCCTTCTGGCAATTCTAGACCATCAAATTGTTCAACCATTAAATTAGTTTTTTCTTGGAAACTTGCATAATCGGCTTCGGTCCACCAATTATTAATATTACCAAATTCATCCATTTGAGCCCCGTTGTTGTCAAAAGCATGAGATATTTCATGTCCTATTACACAACCGATACCACCATAGTTTTCTTCAATAGTTTGATTGATAGAATAGAATGGCTCTTGTAAGATAGCGGCAGGGAAAGTTATATCATTAAATGATGGATTATAACAAGCATTAACAGTATTACCTGACATTACCCAAATTGTTCTATCTACTTTCTTAAATAAATCTTCATCACTTATTTGTTTAGCTATTTTATTTAAATCATCAATTATTTCAATTAAAGTGTTGTTCGGATTGAAGACTAATTTATAATATTTGTCATTTATTTTATCAGGATATCCTATCTTTAATTCCATTTTATCTAATTTAATAATAGCTTTGTTAATAGTTTCTTTAGATAACCAAGTGTTTTGACTAAGTCTATTTTTATAACTTATAATTAGATTTTTAACTAGATTAATAACATCTTGTTTAGCTTCTTCACCAAAATACTTTTTACCATAATAAATACCAAGTACTTCATCGTAGTAAGCATTAACTAAACGATAAGCATATTTGTTAAGCTCTACTAATTTACTAGTTCCTTGAATGGCTCTACTATAAATACTAGCTAATTCACGATATTCTTCAGATAAATAAGTTACTTTGTTAATAATTAAATTAATTTTAGCCCATGCTAGATATAGGTTAAAATCACTCATTAAATCTTTATAATTCTCTATAAATTTAGGATCAAAAACAATAATTTCATTTGTTAACTTTCCAAATCTAGCCATTAATAATTTTTTTATATCAAAATTTAAATAATTATTAATATCATCAAGAGAGTATGGATTATAACATTTAATATAATCGGCCCATTCTTCACTTGATTTAACAATTTTACTTATCTTATTATCAAATTCTAAAGTTTTATTAATTAAGTCATCAGCATTATTAATACCTAATTTTCCTAATATTTTAGCTACCATATCTTTATAAATATTTAATAAATTAGTAGCATTAGGCGTATTATACATAGTAGTATCTGGTAATATTGTATTAGGTCCCATAAGGGCTAAGACATATTTAGTAGCATCTTTCATATCTTCTGTAACAAATATACCAAATGGTAAAGGATAATTGTTATTGTATAGGTAATATAAAGAGTCTTCAAAATTATCTTTATTTAAATTGTTTAAATAGTCAATCTTATTTAAAAGATAGTCAAGACCTTTTATTCTTTTACTTTCATCTAGTATGTTACTATATAGATTTACAGCCCTATTTAATAATTCATCAGAACTTGGTTTTTTAACTAGTTTATTTAAATCTCTAATCATTATTTTTTCAACATTATTACGAATGTTAATAAAACCACCAGTAGATGAATCAGTTGCAGGAATTTTAGCCTTACTTAACCATTTTCCGTTAACATAATTATATAAATCATCTTGGATTCTTACATTTTCGTTAAAATCGTATTTCATAATAAAATTCACCTCGTCTAATTATATAATAAGCCAGATTAGAATAAAAGAAAAACATAATATTATTGTTAAGTTAATTATCAATGGACTATAGGATAAATACTAAATTAATTATTTTTTACAAAAGCATTGATGAAGTTTAGTATTTTTGTTGAATATTAAATAAACACGATTACTATGAAAAAGTATAGCATAACAAGTCTAACTAAAAAACATACGGGATGGGGGTATTGAAAAGCGTTTTCACTTGTATTAAACTTAAATTGGTTAAACGTTTAAGTTGTTTATTTAACTAGATAAACGCATACCATAGTTAAAAATAGAAAGGAGAAAAAAATGAAAAAATTAGGGGTATTATTATTACTGATTTTTGCTTTTATTTTATCAGCTTGTGGCTCTGTTAATGAAGTAGAAACTCATACAGTAACTTATTATTATGGTGATAGTGAAAATGAAGTTTTAAAAACAGAGACAGTTGAAGATGGCAAATTAGCAACAAACTGGACACCTAGTAAAAGGGATAATGGTGAAGAATTTGTTGGCTGGTATGCTACTCCATCTTTGACTATTGAGTTTGATTTTAGTAAAAAAATTACGGAGGACACATCTGTTTTTAGTATGTGGACAAGTGTGGCAGAGGACAATAATGTTTGGGAAATAATTGGTAATTTACATGGAAATACACTTGGAAGTTCAAACTGGGGTTCCGGGAATAAAGATAATGAGATTTTTAAATTAACAAAAGTAGAAGGAAAACCAAATGTTTTTACGGGTGTATTTGAACTTTATCAAGAAGATGAATTCCAATTTGCAGTATTAAGTTTTAAAGATGGCGTTTCAAAACCTGATTGGCTTTATCAAATCGGTGGTGGTCAACTTGATCAAGGTGAAAATGAATGGTTTGAATCAGTTCCTAATTATTTAGACCCTACACCATGGAAAGCTAATATTAAATGCTTAGTAGATGGTAGATATGAATTTACTGTAACAACTAATTTAGAAGTTCCATCAGCTAGTAAAATAGAAGTTGAAAGATTAGGTGATGTAGAAACGGTTAAAACTGCCTTTATGCCAGTTATTGCTGGTACCTTAGCAGCCGGTGATTTATTAGATGTGGATAAAAATCCAGATTTAGTTTTCCCAACTGGAAAAATTGTAGATGATAAGGTTGTTTGGGAAGGAAAATTTAGCTTTAATACTGGTGAAAAACTAAACATTTTAATGTTAAATAATTGGGATTTACAAATTAAATCAGGTAATTTAGATAAAGAAGCATCTGATAATGTAAGTCTAACAGCTTATAATGAAATCGAAATACTAAGTTCTGGAGAATATAATGTAAAAATTGAAGCACCTAAGGAAGTAGCATCAGGGTCTGACTCTGATATGGTTTATGTTAATTTAGATTCTTATAAAGATGGAAATTTATATAAAGTTACCATTAACAAAGAAGGAGTTTTTAAGAAAACTGATGGAGTAGTTTACGATACTTTTAATCTTAAATATAATGGTATGGGTGAAGATTATCAAGTTTATATTCGTGATGGTGCTAGGTTCCCTACTATAATTAATCCTTCAACAGAAGATGGTACAGGTTTAATGGGATGGTATTATATACAAGATGAGGAAAAATTACCAATAAGTTATGAAAAAACTTATACGGCAACTGGTAAAACATACGATTTAAATGCAGAATTAATTAATAAAGATACTAAAGATGTACGTGAATTTTGGATCAAAGGGGCTAACACAATTTCAGTAAATGGTGAAAAAGTTGATTGGGGAACTAAAACATTATTAACACAAACAGGAAATACTACTTATGAAATTGTTTTAGATGTTAGTGCTGAATCTGAATGGATTTTATGTGTTGATTATTTAGGAGTTACAACTGGTGTTTATTACAGAACAAGTAGCATTATTAATCCAGGTGACTTTTTAAATTTAGAGGCTAAAGATTATAACAACATTAAGTTTGTTCGAGCTGGCACATATAAACTAGTCTTAGATTCAATTACATGTACTATGACAATAGTAGAAATATAGTTTATTTAATAATTTGAAAAGGAGAAAAATGAAAAAAATAGTAAGTAGTTTAGTTTTGTTGTTATTGGCTATTTTTACTTTAGCTAGCTGTAATAATAGTGATGACGACGAAAAAACAAATCAAGTCACAGTTACTTGGGTTGATTTAACTGACAATCAAAAGGTATTAAAAGAAGACAAGGTTGAGGTTGGTTCTACAATTAGTTCTTGGACCCCAACAAAAGATGGTTATGTTTTTGATAAGTGGTATGCTACACCATCTAAAACTATTGAGTTTGATTTTAACAATGAGATTTCCAAGGATACAACAATTTATGGTAATTTTGTATTAGACACATTTGAAGTAGATACAAGAAATTTCTATATCTTAGGAGTAAGTTCAGACCCTAGTTCAATTTTATATGGGACTAATTGGGAGATAGCTGATGAAAATAAACAAAAATTAACTAAATCAGCTAGTACAACGGCTAATGAGTATTCTATCACTTTAGATTTGTATAGTGGAGATGGATTCCAATTAGCTATTAACAATGATTTTAATAATCAAAGAGGTTATGGTTACATAGTTGGTGATGTATCAGAATGGGTTAATAAAGAAAACAGTTATTTAAGTGATAATCCACGTAAAGCTAATATTTTAGTTAAATTAGATGGTAATTATACTATTACTTTAGTAACTCATCCTTGGTCTGATGAATATGATACAAGTGATGAAAGTTATGAAGAGGCTAATAAAGAAAACTTTAATTACAATGTAACTGACACTATAACTATTGTAAGAAATGGCGATCCGATTAATGAAGCTGATAATACACCTTTAGAAATTAGAATTAAAGGTTCTTATATTACAGCTTGGGGGCATATTTTAGAACCTGAATATACAATGACTTATAATGAAGAAACTGATTTATATACTTATTCACATGAATTTGTGGCTGGTGATTTTTTCTGTTTTTATAATATGATTCGAGAAGAAGGCGAAGATGGTGAAATGCACTTTGTTGGTCTTGGTCCTATTAACATTAACTCCGATAAAGTAAATAGGGATAATTCAGATGTAGAGTACTTAGATTTAACTCAGGGAAATATTGGTACCTTAGCTAATGGAACATATAGTTTTAGCTATGATAGAAAAATTGATCAAGTAACTATTACTTATGATCCTACTTTCAGTGGAGAATATGTAGTAAATGATACTTGGTATGTAGCAGGTACAGGTGTTACAGAACCACTTAAATCAAGTAACTTTGGTTATGGTTTAACTGATGCTCAAAAACTAACAAAGATTGATGATTATACCTATGAAATAACTATGGATATAGCTAAAGGTGATATGTTCCAAATTGTCGGTAATTCATCTTATGGTTATTCACATAGCATTACAGATTTAGTAAATCCAGTTTTAGATGGCGTTGAATATTTTTATAAAGCAGAAGATAATATAGCTTGTCGTATAAATGGCAATTATACTATCACATTACATTTAGACCCTGAGTCTCCGCTTGGTGATTCAGTTACTTGGGTTCGTAATGGTGAGATTATTCAAGAATTTACGGCTGATTATGATGTATATATGAAAAAAGCACCTGATTGGACATTATCACCAAGATACCAAACAAGTGAAGGTAAAGTTGAAATTAAAGCTTGGTTAGATGCTGGTATTGAATTCTGTTTTGTTTATTATGATTTAAATACTCCAACTGATGAAGTAGGATCATATTCAAATCCAGGTATTACAATTACTGGTCAAATGTTAGGAACAACTGGTGAATTTAATGCTAATATTTCTAATCAAACGGGTAATAATAATTTTGAATGCTTAAAAGCTGGCTATTATACTATTCTAGTTGATTATAGTGAAGGAGCTCCTATAGTTGATTTTGTTGGCTATGAAGAGAATATGACAGAATTTACAGCTATGATTAAAGGTCCGGCAACTGAATATGGTTGGGATGGTTCTAATCCTGACGATACTGTATCAGTTAATGGTGTTGTTGAATTTATTGTTGAACTAAAAGGCGGAACGGGTTCAAATTATGAATTTGGTTTCACATTATATGGTGACTTTGCTGGTCAATATGGCGAATATATTGGTTGGGCTAATTTAGGTACTGCCGGTAATGCGCATGATAAATTTAGTCAACAAGCTAACAATGGTAATAATATTGTATGTAATGAATCAGGAACATATCGTTGCGTAATCGACCGCACTAGTGGCACAGCTGTTTTAAATATTTATATTGTAGATTAATTTTTAAATCTTCCTCATACAAAAAAGGTCTATTAAATAGACCTTTTTTCCTGTGTGCCGGGCATGGCATTAATCTAGTAGGTGAAAGTCCTACCACGGGTATTTACCGCCAAGTGTAGTGAACCCCA
>CALUXI010000017.1 GCA_944324705.1 uncultured Acholeplasmatales bacterium | reverse complement strand
TGTTGGATTTAATAAATATATATTTTATATAGAAAATTATTTAATTACTACTTGATTTTTCTTATCTAATTTTATATAGAAAAACAGATACCGAGGGGGAAAGTATCTGTTTTTATGCTATTAAAATTTAGGAAATTATATGTTTATTTAACATATTTAGTAAGAGTATTTACTACAGCACCCTTACCTGCTATTAAACTTATGAAATATTCATAAATCTTAGCTCTTAATGGTGTCTTAGTTAAATCTGTACCAAAGATAGCTACATTACTTAATATTTCATCTAAGTTTACTTCTTTATCTCCAATCTTAACATCACTTAATTTAGCTTTTAAATCATTTAACATTGGGTCGCTACTTAATTCCATTACTTCTAAATTATCATTTACACCTATTAAATATCTTAACCATCCGGCTATTGCTAATGGTATATAAACTAAATCATTTAAATCTAATTTTGGATTCTTTAAATATGCCTTTATTGTTTCACCATATCTTACAGGTACTTTTTGACTTGTATCTGTTGCTATACGCCATGGTGTATCTGGTATAGCTTTATTTGGTAATCTTTCTTCTAATACACAATTTAAGAAATCTATTGGTTTTATAATCTTAGGATCTACTACAACCTTCATTCCTTCACTACCAATACCTTTAACTAATTTAGCTAACAATGGATTTGTCATTTCTAAAGCTATTGATGGGTAATTTAATAAACATCCATAAACAGCTAAGGCTGTATGAAGTGGGTTTAAACATGTTGTTACTTTCATTGTTTCAACTTTATTAACAGTATCTCTATCTGTCATATAAACCCCAACTTTTTCTAAACTTGGTCTACCATTAGGGAATGTATCTTCAATTACTAAGTATTCTGCTGTTTCACAATTAACATATGGTGCTATATATGTGTGTCTTGATGTTGTGATTGGATCTATTTCTGTAAAACCTAATTTATTTAGATTTTCTTCTACTTCCTTCGCTGGTCTTGGTGTTATTTTATCTATCATTGACCATGGGAAACTTACTAAACTTCTATCTTCTACATACTTGCAGAAATCTTCTTCTACTAAACCATTAGCTAACCAGTGTTTACATACATCTAGTACACTACCTTCTAATTTCTCACCATTATGGGAACAATTATCCATACTTACTAAGGCGATTGGTAATTTACCTGCCTTATATCTTTCATAAAGTAATGAAGCTACTACACTCATTGCATGTTTTCCTTTAGTAGGTCCGTTCTTAAAATCTTCCTCTACAAGGGCTGTATAATTACCATTAATATCTTTTAAACTATATCCTTTTTCTGTAATAGTAAATGATATCATTTGTAGACTCTTGTTTGTAACAATTTCTTTAAGTCTTTCATAATTTGAAGCCGGAACACCTTCACATATACTAGCTGAAACTGTATATTCTGGGTCTTTTGTAGCACTTAAACTTGCTATTAATGTTAAATTATCACACTTATCATAAACATTAGAAATTATTTCATAATCAAATGTTTCGCTAGCTATAATTCCTTTATTAGCTATTCCTTCATTTAACATATCATTAGCTAATCTAGCAATATACCCTCTAAATATATTACCAGCTCCAAAATGTAACCAAACTGGATTTTCTTTTGTTTCTTGCCATACTTTTAAAACATCATATCTAGGATAGTTAACTCCTGCTAGATGTTCATTTAAGCAACTTTTATTTAGTTTCATCTTTTTCCTCCCTTTGCTAAAAAAGCGCTTTTTACTTCTACTTATATTATAAACTATTTTGATTTTAAAACAAGTATAAAATGTCAAAAAATAACTTCCTTACGGAAATTATTTAATTAATCTTAATATTATTAGTGTTATTTAGATAAATATTATCAACAATATCATCCTTTATATTATTATCAATATAATATTTAAAATTATTGAATATTATATCTTTAGCATTACTAATTCTACAAATATTTAAAGACTTTTCTTCCATCTCTCTTTTATAATATGGTCTTAAATCATAAATATTTTTAGGATAATTAGTTTTTTTATTTAAATTTATATTTACATTGTAAAACTTAATATCACTTATATTATATAAATTATCCTCTTCACCATAAATATTAATTCCATTTTCTGAATCACAATTAATATTAGAAAAAGTTAAATTCTTAATATGACCAATCTCAGTTTCAGCAAATCTTTTTATCGCCGTAATATTAATAGGTTCACCACTACCCCACCAATGAATCTTAGAAAATTGTCTAGTAGATATATTAATATTAGAAAATATACAATTTTCAATATTACCATTATCGCGTAATTGGATTGTGATACCTCTGTTAGTATTATGAATATTACAGTTATTAACAATTATATTTTTAAAGTCATCACAACTTTCTGTCCCAAATTTAATAGCTCCTGACGTTGATATAATATCACAGTTATCAACACTAATATTTAAACTTGGGCCATACTCTTTAGCTGCCTCTGTATTTTTAAATACAATTCCATCATCAGCACATTGAATATAACAATTAGTTATTCTTACATCCTGACAGTGATCTGGATCAATCCCATCACAATTAGTTAATAATAAATTATTTAAAATTCTAATTTGACTAATTAAAACATCTTTACATCCTACCATATGCAAAGTCCAAAAGGCACTCTTTGTTAAAGTGATATTTGTTATAGTTAAATGCTTAATATCTTCTAAAAATAGAAGTGGCATACGTGGATAAAACCGCCCATCTATCTGATATTTTGAGGTTTTACCATAAAAAATTTCTTCATTGCCATCAATTTTACCTAAACCACTAATACTTATATTTTCACAACTTTTGGCATATATAAAATATAAAAATGGCTTACCATTATAATCACATTTAGTATAAGATGGAACATCTAAACTAGCATCATAATCTATATCTAAATTAAACAAATTAAAATCTTTTAAATTTGAACTAGCTTTTAAAGTAGAACCTAATTCTAAATACAATTCGACATTACTTTTTAATACTAATGATCCCGAGATATAAGTTTTACCAGAACTTAATATAACTCTACCACCACCATTATTATGACAAGTATCAATAGCCTTTTGAATGGCTTTTGTATCTAAAGTAACACCATCACCTACAGCACCATAATCCTCAACTAAATACATACATTACCCCCATATAAAGAAAAAGGTCATATTGTTTTAAATAACAATAGACCAACAGTTATTAAGCTCTACTTTTCATTTCTTGATCGAATAAATATAGATTCTTTTTATCATTAACAAAGATTTCATATCTTGCTAAAAGATCATTAGCTGTCTTTTCTTCTTCAGCTTGTTCATTAATAAACCAGCTTAAGAAATTTAAAGTTCTATAATCACATAATTCATGAGCCACTTTAACAATTTCATTAATTAAATCTGTAACATATTTTTCATGTTCAACTGTAACTTTAAGTGGTTCAATTGGATCATTATAGTCATTCTTAGGTGCTTCAATACTACCTAAAATAACTTCAGAACCATTATCATGAACATAATTCATAAATTTTTCAGCATGTTCATATTCTTCCTTAGCTTGTAAATTAAACCAGTGAGCAAAACCTTCTAAATTCTTTTCTGCATAATAATTTGCAATACTCAAATACAAATAAGCACTATATAACTCTTTGTTAATTTGATGATTGCATAAATCAATAATTTTCTTATCTAACATAATCTTACCTCCACTGTTAATATTATACTCTATTTCTCATTTAAAGTTAAATAAAATAACCTATTTTTTACGCCTAGATTTTTTTATATAAACTTTCCCCAAAATAAATTAAAGGTAATTGAACCGACAAATTTACACAATAAACATATTTATTTCTTTTATACTCTTTTATTTGTTTATTCATTATTTCATCATTATACCAAAGTTCTTTTAACATATCATATTTAATCTTTTCATATTTAGAATTTACTATACAATTAGTAAAACAGAGAGAATTAGCAATAAATTCATCACTTTTGTTTCTATCTAACCTAGATAAATCACATTTGTCACCACGAAGATCAACAACTTGTTTATAATCTTGTTCATAGTCATAAATTTGTATTTTTCCAAATGGCTCACGTATTGACTCAAACATTGGATAATTAATTAAAAGTAATCCGTTATCTGATTCATCATTAAAATATGACACCATCTTTTTTAAGCGTTCTACTTTTTCTTCATCAGAAACATTCTTTTCTTGAAAGTCAAAATCAAATATTAAAAACCTTCTAATAAATTTGTTATTCTTTATGAACTCTTTATCTTCGTCACATAGCAATTCATTTTTTAAAGTTAGAGCATCAATTAAATCTATATCAAAATTATAAGATTCTAAATATTTATACAACGCATAAATATTACATTTATAAGGCACAATCTTCGTATTATAACCACCAAAATAATTTTCACTTAATTTTTCAAAAAAAGTAATTTCAGTTTTTTCTCCTTCTACTAAAAGTAAGATGTTTTTACTCATCAAATCCTCCAGATTTATAAATCTTTTCTAAGTTATGTCCCTCACGTAACTCACCATCACTGCATTTATTAAGTGACTTAATACTATTATTATTAATAAGGAACAAAGTATCCGGACGCATAAGACTTGTATTCATTAATGAAGTGTTATGAGTTGTTAAAAAGGATTGAAAATGTTCTTCTTCATTAAGGATTTTAACAATCTTAGCACTTAACTCATAATGATAAAAGGCATCAAATTCATCAATGAATAAGAATGTAACCTTTTGAAATTGCATTTTCCAATAGAAGAATAATTCTAATGCTGCTGTACCCGTAGATAACATTAAAGATAATGGAGCACTACTGCCGTTTTGTTTAAGCATAATAATCTTCTTTTTTTGTGGTAAAGAAATTCCATTATAAGTATAATTGTTAGAAACTACTAATTCATAATCTAAACCACAATCTTTAAAAAAGTTCTCCAATTCTATAACTTTGTTTTCTCTAATAATAGCATCTTCAATAAAATCATAGTGAGCTCCTAAACCTACCGCTTCATTACCTTGGTTTAAGCATCTAAACCATAGCATACCTTTAATAAAGTTATTTAATTTAAAAATTGGACTTTTCTCTGGAAACTTAATAAAATTAAACAAATAAAATAGTAGAGAATTACCATTTTGAAGTGTTTCAAAATTAACATTTTCAGCTTCCTTAATTTTACAAATTTTCTTTCTATTTAATTCGTAATCAATCAAGACTTCATCATCAACAATCAACTTTTCTTTTGTAATAAATTTATTTTCTTTTTTACTATATGAATAAATAATATTAGTATCTCCAAACTTAAACTGGTACTCAAATTCAATATCATCCTTATAACCTAAACTTCTATAAACTCCTTTTTCAACAGGTTGAATAATTTGATTAGGCAGTGTTAAACTTGGCATCATCAAAACCGCATTTTGAGCAATATCAAATAACGCTTCACCTAAATTAGATTTTCCTGTTCCATTTTTACCATAAATAATACCTTTATTTACAATTCCATCCTTAATTTGCTCCGTATTAAATGAGTATTTACCTGGTTTACCAAGATCAAAAACAAAATCATGGCTAAAGTTTTTATAACCTTTTACTCTAAAATATTTAAGCATAGTATCACCATCCGTAATTTTTTTACATTTCAATTATAACACTCAAATAAATAAATGCAACAAGTTTACTTAAAAAATAAAAATTTATTTATTTTTTCAATTTTTGATTGTTTTTTCTTCGATTGGTTCAGTATAAGTACATTTAGGATAACTATTACAACCATAAAACATACCAAACTTACCTTTACGCAAAACCAAATAATCATGGCACCTAGGACATCGTAAATTTCTTTCGACAGCTTTTAAATCATGTAAAGTATACTTACAATAAGGGAAATTAGAACAACCATAAAATATATTGTTATTTGTCTTATGTAAAACTAAATTACTAGATTTACAATGAGGACATTTATAGGTTTTTTCTTCAATACTTATATATCTCTTATCTTCAAAGCAATTTTCTTTAATTTCATCAATAAAGATAGATGGACGATTATAATCACACAAAATATAAGTATAGGTTTTAGTTCTTGTTAAAGCAACATACCAAAGTCTACGTTCTTCCGCATATAAGTAAGTTCCATTAGATCCTAAAACCAAACTCAATACAGCATCGTCCTCTATTTTATTAGGGAAACCTAAGTTAGCATCTTCGGCATTAATTAAAATAACATAATCTTCTTCTAATCCTTTTGAAGAATGAACTGTACTATATTTTAAATTTAAACTCGTGTATTCATTTGAATAAAGATTGTTGTTATTTAATAGTACTAAATCTTTATTTAAAATACTATTTTTATCATGATTATTACGACCTAAGATTAAGATATTAGCTTCTTTATTTATTTTATAAATTTCTTCTAATATTTGATTAAAAACCATAGTTTTATTATTAGAGTAATAAACTATTTTAACTGGATTTTCTAAATTTTTATTACTCTTAATTTTCTTACTATATTGTTCATTGTTAGCCATAATAAATTTAGTAGCTATATCTTGTAATTCTTGAGAATTTCTATAAGTAGTATTAATAAAATTAATGGTATTAAATTTAAATATTTGGGAAAAGTTTAAAAAGATGTTAATATCACAACCAGAAAACCGATAGATTGCTTGCCAGTCATCCCCAACCGCGAATAATCTTGACCTACCTTTTTGTATTAAAGCCAACAAAAATTTAAGTCTACTTTGGGAAATATCTTGAAATTCATCAACAATAATATATTTATAATTAAAACTATTCGAATTATTTAGGGCATTAATAGCCATTAAAATCATATCATCAAAGTCAATCTTATTATCTTTTCTAATATAATTCATATAATATGAATAAACATCTTTAGCTATCATTAAGAAAAGCTTACATCTAATTTTTTGATAAGAATTAAAGTACTTAAACTCATCTTTTAGTTTTAAAAACCCTGATTCATCTTCATATTGTGATTTATATAAACTAATAAAAGTTTTAATTAAATTAATGAATGATTTTAAATTTAAACCATAATATCTAGAATTCATAATTTCTAAAATAGTATCTATCTTAATTGGCTTAAATTCAACATTATTTTCTTTTAATCTATTCTTCAAGTTATCAAAAATTTCTCCATTAGAAAACTCATAAGAATAAGTTTCAATACATTTAGTATTATTAGTACTATGAGTTTCTCTTTTCCAAGCCATACTATCTAGATATTCTTTTTCTTCTTCACTATCATATTGTGGGCACCTACCCTTTTCATCTATCCCGTAATGTTCGTGATAAATATCATAATCAACTAAGTAAAAGTCTGGTGTATATTGTCTTTTTTCACTAGTACTAGTATCAACTTTATAAGGCTTTTCATACTCATAGTTAATTCCATTAATAAAATAAAAATTAGCCAAGATTAATTCTTGATCGCTTTTAACTAATTCTTTCTTTAAAGTTTCTTTTTTACCATCCGAATTAGATATGCCAAGAAATATATCTTTAATGGTTGTATAATTACTGGTCTTTAATTCTTGATATTTTTCCCCAATATCCTTATATTTTTTATCATTAAAATTAGACTTAAAAAATAAGGTTAAAAACTTAAATATAGCATTAAGTATTTTAGGCCTATTAACTAATTCTTTTCTAAAATATTCTTCAATTATGGCATCATACTGTTCTTCAACTAAAAAGGGCTTATTATAGACTTTTTTTAATATATCTAACCCTAATTTATGGAATGTAAAAACATTTACTTCTTTATCTATTAATTTAATCTTTCTCTCTAAATCAAGAGCTGATTTCTTTGAATAAGATAGTAATAAAATATCACTACTTGAAACCCCCTCTTTTTCTATTAAATACTTAACTTTACCACAAATAGTTAAGGTTTTACCAGACCCAGCTCCGGCAATTACTAAGTTAGCTATTTCACTATTCAAGATAGCTTTTCTTTGTTCAACATCTAAAGTCTTACCATTTATATCATTAAAAATAGAATCATTAACATTCCTTTCTACATATTCATTATTATGAGCTTTAAGCTTATCGCCTAAATTATTAATTTCGGAAAAATCATAATAAAGATTCTCACTGCTTTTAATTAAATTCTTAATCTCTTTTAGTTCTGAATCTAAATCATTTTTGTAATATTTATCTAAAAATCTATCTAATGCTAAATACTTATTTATAATAGTTTTTAAATTAATACTAGCACTAAACTGTAGTTTTATTAAATTAAAATCACTATAGAAATTAACTATATTATTTTTAATATTCAAATATTTATTATCTACATTAGAATATCGTTCTAACCTTAAGGTTGTTTGATAAGTTTCTTCTAATTCACTTTCCTTAACTTTATATGGATCAATAAACCAATTTTCTAAATTTATTTTATCTAGAAAATCACTAATTTCTCTAACCTCATTATTATGGTCTTTAACCATAACAAGCAGCTTCTTATAATCACTACATTGTTTTTCATATTTTTTTATATCCTTAATTTTATTATAAATTTTGGTTATATCACTAAAAACATTTTCACTAATTATTTCAAATGATTTAAGTTTATTAGTTTGTTGATTAAGATATAGTTTAAACTTATTAATACCATAAATTGAAAGAGAAAGATTCCTAATAATCTTTTTAACTTTTTCTTTTAATGCCATTTTATCTCTCCTACTATTTAGTTAACTCACTAATATCAATCTTAATAGTCATGTCTAAGTCCTCATTATCTTTTCCTATAAACATAATCATATAAATTGGCAAATAAACTTTCTTACCCTTAACCTCTAAATTACCATTAGAAAAAGTTATACTCTCTGTAATATCATATTCTGGACTAGTTAATAAATTATCTAAAAGCTAAATGTCGCTTATAATTCTTTCCTGATTTAACTTCAATAGGAATAATTTTTTCTTTTGAATATTTTATTGTAATTATAAATAATGTTAAAAGTGGTAGCATACTTTTAAAATTATATCAATATACTTAAAAGAGTTAGCCATTTCTACAAAGATACATCTAAAATGTATTAAACACATTATAAAAATAAACTTATTAATTGATATGACTAATAATTATAGGGGCTAAATAAAGAGGTTTTAATTCTAACATGCCTTCATTGCCTATATCTTTTTGTGAAAATAATATTCTCCTTGAAATACTAGATGAGTATTTTTTAGCCAATTCATTAATTGATTTATGATTGTTGTAATTAGATGATTTAACTTCAATTGGAACTATCTTATTTCCTTCAGAAAGTAGGAAATCAACTTCATATGGTCTTGTCTTATTTGAATCATACCACATATGATAGTAAAGGTTTCTATCATTAGATTTAATAATTTGTGCTATAGCATTTTCATATAAATACCCTAAATTAGCCTCTAACTTATCACTTAATAATTTACTATATATATTTTCAGAAATTATAGATTTATCATTAAATAACATTGTAGTAAATAGCCCTATATCAGATAGATATAATTTAAACTGATCAATATTTTCAGTTAAATTCAAAGCTAAGCACGGTTGATTTACATTATAACAAATTAATACTGTTTTAGAATCTAATAAATCATATAATAACTCTTTATCTTTATTACTAGCTTCTTTATTAATTGCTTTATTTAAACTAAATTTATTTTTACTTAAAGCTAGTTGAACTGGTATTGAATCATAAATTGTCGAAATACGACCACTTCTATCAATTTTTCTAAAATCATCTTTATATAATTCAATTATTTCTTTCTTTATAATATCGATTTCTTGAAAAGTCTTTTTTTCTATATACGCTTCTACTGCTTGAGGCATACCTCCAACAGCCATATAAATTCTGAAATCACGCATTAATGCCCTATTAGTTGCTTGCCCTACCGGTTTATTATATTCTACAATTTTTTCAAGAAATGAATAGTCTTTATTGCATGCCCAACAAAACTCTTCATAATCTAATGGATAAACATTAATTTTCATTTCTTCTGATGGAATAAGAATGTTTTTTACATTTTTTTTAATACTAATAAGGGAACCAGTTTCTATATAATCATATCTACCATCTTTAACTAAATGTTTAATTGCTTGTCTAACCATTGGCATTAACTGAATTTCATCAAAAATAATTACAGATTCTCGCTCATATAGTTTAGTAGATGTAAGTGTTTGTAACCGCAAGAAAAAAATATCTAAGTTTGAAAAATCCTCAAACACCATTTTCATTTCTTTTGAAATATTAGAAAAATCAATCATAATATATGATTTATAATTTTCCTTTGCAAAAGCTTCAGCAATTGTGCTTTTGCCTACACGTCTAGCGCCTTCAAGAAGTACGGCATATTTACCTGCATACTTTTCTTTCCACAATAAAAGTTTTGCCATAACTTTACGTTTAAACATAAATTATCACATCCTAGTATGATTATTTTAACGTAAAATGCCAAAAATTGCAATGTTTTTTATTTGAAAAGCACCAAATATTGCAATATTTTATATTTAGAAAATTCCAAAAATTGCAATATTTATCTAAAAACATCAACTTCTTTTATAATAGTATCTGCATATTCTCTATCTTCTAGTCTAATTATACTAAAAGAATCTTTATAATTATAACTAAAAGGATTAATCTCCCCATACCAAATTAATTTATGATCTATAATTATAACATTTGTTTTTACTTCTTTTTTAATAACTCTTACATTAATATTTTCTAAATCTATATTAGTAATAATAGTTAGATTAGTTACATTAGTTGCTAATTCTTCAATAATATTATTAATACCATAATTAATAATAAATATAACTTCATCAGCAAGTCCTAAATCTTCTAGTAATATGTCTTTATAATTATCAATTTCATATAAGATTTCTTCTTTAGTATTTTCTTCTATTTGGTAATTTAATTCTTTATATTTTTTTAATCTAATACTAAACATATTAACAAACATTCTAATTTTTAAATCAACAAAATCATATACTGTTACTTGTTTTTTATTAGTATTTGTTCTTTCTATTCTTCCTACATATTGAACTAATAAACCTTCCCATTTAATTGGTAAAGCTATAAATAAAACATCTAAGATATTTAAATCAAAACCTTCACCTAAATAATCACCTGTTGATATGATAATAAACTTATTAGTTAAATTCTTAATCTTATTATCAAACTTCTGTTTTTCTTCTTTAGTAGCTTGCCCACTAATAGCTAATATATTAGGACATTTGTCTTGTAGAATGCTTGTTAAAGCATTAATTTGATTAATTCTTTTAGTTAAAATTAAGATATTTTTGCCTTTTTCATATTCAATGATAACATTATCACAGATCAATTTGTTTCTTTCATAATCTAAACTTAAATCATCTAATATTTCATTATATTGTTTTATAGTATATTCAGGTTTATCTTTAATTTTAGTATATATTGGTTTTAAAACTTTAACAAAATCCTTTTTATTAGTATCTATTACCTTATAAATGATAGGACCTATTATTTTATATATAATTTTTTCTAATTTATCATAACGGGAAATGGTTGCTGTTAAGCCATAAATCCTAGATGCATTAAATTGGTTAACCACTTTTATATTATTAGGACTAGCTAAATGATGACACTCATCAAAAATGACTATTTCATATTTATTAAATAAATCTGTACTAGCTCCTTTTAATGAACCGATAGATATGACATCAATTATACCTGTTAATTTTTTCTTAGTAGCATTATATATACCTGGACTAAATTCACTATCATTTAGTTTTACATATTCTTTTATTTTATCTTGCCATTGTTTAAGTAAATTATTACCATCCACAATTATTGCACAAGGTTTTTGTAACATGCATGCTAAAGCTAGTGCCATAATTGTTTTACCACTTCCGGTTTCTGCTATTAATATACCGTTATCTTTTTCTATTAAGGCATTAACTGCTTGTTCTTGATAAGAATATAAAGATAGATTTAGTAATAAGGAAACATTATTTAATTTAGTTCTTTCATCTATAATTTTATAGTTTACACCAAAGTAAGTTAAAACTTGTTTTAAATCATCTAATATACCACGTGGTAAAGCTATATAATTATCTGTTTCTTCATAAAGTTCTATTATCCTGCTTATATTATAAGTACTTAATCTTTTAGCTTGTTTATCATAGAATTCTGGATTACTTAAAGTAGCTAAGCTTTTTAATAAATTAAGTGCTTTAAAAGATAGATTTTCTTTATGGATAAATATGCTATTTTTTAGTAAGATATTTAAATTCATAGGAAAATCATATAAATTTAGTTTTAATTTATTTATTTTCTTTAAATTAAATTCTAATGGTATATCTTCTTTTTTTAAATTTTTAAGTAGTAACTCTAATTCTATTTTAGTTATTTTTTTAATAGTTTTTAAATAATTAAGTTGGTCAGGGTATGGATTAAAGTTATCATCTAAAAAAGCTCTTTTACCATTAACAAAATAGTTTTTATTTAATGGTAAAGCTATTAAATTTCCTAACCCATCTTTAGTTAAGTAATCCTGACTTGGGAAAAACCGGTCAAATGTTTTATAGTTTACATTAGGGTTTTCTGATATAGCTTCTTTTAATAGATAATCACCTAATAATCTGGCTGATTTAGCTTTAATCTTTTCTTCAAAGAAAATCCATATATGAAATCCTAAACCTGATCTTGAGCTTTCTAATACTGGCGTTATATTATGTTTTTTACAAACTTCTATAAAGCCTTTAACAGCTTCCTTAACTGTATCTAATGTATAATCTTTACCATCAAAATCAAGAACTAAGAAATAACAAGTATTATCTTCTAACATCGGATATATTCCATAATCTTTTGAACCTTTAAAGTGTTCGGCTAGACTATATTTATCATATTTTAAATATTCTTTGAATTTACATTCTTTGCAACCTGTAGTTTTAATTTGACATACCAATTTAAACTTGTTTTTACAAACTATACTATACCCTTTTTTACCACTTGTTGTTTCATAATATTCGGCTAAACAATTAGTATTACCTTTAAAATAAGATAAAAAAATATCTATTTTAGTAAGGGCATCTAATTTATTAGGTTCTTCTATTTCATAAGATATATTATTATCATCTAACAACTTCTTAAGTCTTAAATTTTCCTTTAGTAACAAGCTATTTTCTGTTTTAAGTTTTAATAATTCTTCTTCTAAATTATTATCCATTATAACACTCCATAATAAAAAGACTAATTTCTTAGTCTCATTATATCATAAATAATTACTATTATAAAATTCTTCTTTTTATTAAAGATAGGGAATTGTGTTTCTCAAATATTAATATTAAAACAATTAAAGCAATTAAATATACAACACCTGATATATAAATATTACTTATGAAATAAGTCGTAAGATAAAAGGCTGCCGATACTAGTATTGCAAAAGAAAAATTACGTTTAAAACTTATTTTCGTAAGCGGTAAAGATATGCCGTATTTATTAGCCTATAAATAAATTTAAATTTCCAATTATATCCTTTAGATTATCATTAAATAAATTAAATTCAACATAACTCTTAAATTTTTCTTTCAAAAACTGCCTAATTATATAAGTTTTGCCTACTTGTCTAGCCCCCGTAATAAGTAAGGCTTTATCTGATTTTTCCAACTTTAAACGTTTATTTAAAGAAAAAAGACATAGACTAAACTAAGTAATCTATGCCTAAATATTATTCTAAAATGCTTTTCATAAAATCATTAATTTCCTTTTCATGATCACCATAAATAATAATATGATGATTACCATAAGGTCTAGTTAAGAAATAATTAATATCATGATCTATCTTTACTTTAATTTGAGTGCGACATAAGTTATCTTCATTAAGATTTTCTAAAATTTTGCCACTAGAAACAAAGTAATGTTTTAAATCTCTACTTAATTTAAAAATAGTCACTTTATCTTCTTTTAATTTACCTCTTATAGCTACTCCAATTCCTGATTCATAATGCGTATCTAAAGTATAAGAATTAGTCATATTTAAAGGTAATGTACAATGAGCAAAAATGATAGTATTATTATCGCTATCTATTTGGCTTGGGTTAGCTTGAAAACCAGGGTTACTAAATAAATAATTACAAATTTCCATAGTCACCAAACTTGGTATATCTCCTTCACAAGTTGAAGTTATACCTAAACTATTAAAATAAGCTAAACTTAAACAAGCTGTAGTTTTAATTGTCCCTAATAAATCAAAACAACGAATAGTTAAACCATCTAACAAATACTTGTCTTTAATTTGACTTAAAGTATTTAATAACTTGAATGAATCATGTAAGCTTTTGTGATCAAAACTCAAATTAGGAATAACTTCTTTAGAACTTGCTTTATTATAAACTGATAATACTTCATCCATAGCTATGTCTATTAAATTAATATTATATATTTCTTTAGCATCTTTATAATCAACATTACTAGCAATTAACCAATCACTAGGTTTCCCGATAACCCCAAGTTTTTTTGGTTTTAATTTAAAAGTTAAACCTTTAATTTTACTAGTTAAATAAGATACACTTCCATGTAATACTTCTCCTTTTAAATTATTATCTTTTAAATAAGATAATATTTCAAGTGAAGCCGCTAAACTATTATTAGTACCATAAGTTAGTAAATAATATGGTTCTTTAAACTTAGCTAAATTAGCTAAAAAATTTTGTTCAGACCCACCACTTTGAATAAGGATTAAAGCTAAATCACCATCATAAAGTTTATCTAATGATACAATTTCAATATTAGCATTTAAACTAACTTCTAATTCATCTAATAACTTCTTAGTTTCTTCATTAATATAACTTGCTTCATGTAAACTTGAAACAATAGGAAATACATTAATTTTCATATTACACCCCTTAATTTCTTTACAATTATTATACAATGAATATTTTTTCTTTTGAATATTTTATTGTAATTATAAATAATGTTAAAAGTGGTAGCATACTTTTATAGTTTTACTATTTTTAGTATAACTTAATTTTTCCTATTTTCATATATAATGAATTCAACTTACAAATTATTTATAACTTGCATCTATTTCTATTATATCGTTTTTTGAACATTCTCTAACATATAATTTATAATGATCTTTAGCATATTTCAGTGGCACTTCATCCCATAAAATATTATGTTTAGACTCTTTTATGAAGATTTTTTCTAAATCTCTTTTTAATATTTTGGCATCTTTTGATGTCCAATAAGAAATACCAACCAATTGATAGCAATCTTTACCGCCAATACTAACACCATCAACTATATCGTTTTTAGTAAATAGTGCCCAATCAGAAGTTTCTTTAACTTTAATTCCCAAATAGTTAGAATTAGTTTGTTCTTTTAAAACGCTATCTTGATTAGAAATATATAAGTCTGCTTAACAAATATAACTATTTTCTAATAAATCTCTAGCTACATAAACAGATGATATATTATTACATGTTTCATAATATGGATTGTCAATAAATTTAATATTTGGGTATTTATCAAGCAAAACATCAAACATCTCTTTTTTATAGCCTCTAATTATATAAATTTCTTCTATTCCCTTATTTAATAATGCATCTAATAAGGTATCAGTAATTCTTATACCATTAACTACTACTAATGGTTTTGGTCTTTCTAAAGTTATAGGTACTAACCTACTACCAAAACCAGCTGCAATAATAATGGCTTTTTTAACAATCATTTTATCTTGCATATTTTTAAACTATTCCATTACTTTTTCTCTTAATTCAACAATTTTTTTAGAAATGTTCCTAGATATATAATAATAATTTGTTCTATTTTTAATTAAATCTTGAAAAGCAACAATTTCATACCTTATTCCTTCACCATCATTTTTAAAATAGTACTTTTTATTTTCATTTTGATCTTCAAATCTTATCTCGAAATATTCTGCTTTCCACCATGGAGCTGGTACATAAGCATATCCTTTAGTTCCACTAATAAGTAATTCTCCTTCAGACTTTATTCCATTACCTACTTTTATACTAGCAACTGAATCATGATACTTAAAAGCAATCTTTGTAAAAGAATCATTGCCATTTTCTTTTTTAGTAAAAATAGAAATATCTTCATATTGTGTTCCAAATATTTGGAAAATAGGTAACAAAGCAGTCGGTCCCCAAGAATCATAACTACTATCCCAACTAATTGGATTAGCACTTTTTAAACTAGTACAAACTGAATCTATTGATATTACGTCTCCTATAGTTCTACCTTTAACTAATAACAATAGGCGTTGGTAAGCTATTGAATGAGCAGTTTTTATAGAATCCATCAATATTAATTTTTTTCTATTTGCCAAATCTAATAATTCATTTAATTGTTCTGTGTTTATAGTTATAGGAGATTCACACAAAACATGTTTATTTCTTTGTAAAGCTAATTTTATTTCTTGGTAATGATTAACAGGCTGTGTTGAAATATAAATTGCATCTGATTTATCAATTAGTGTATCCAGATTATCTGCAATTAAGTCATTGTCAAACATTTCCTTATTTCTATCATCAGTTAAATACACCCCACTAACTGTTATGCCATTTACAAAGTTACATTCTCTAGCAAACTTAACTGCCATATTGTAATTACCAATAATTCCTATAGTTAAGGCATTATTATCACTTCTAATCTCTGTACTAGATACTCCTTTTGTTCTATCTAAATAGACAACTTTACAATATTCATTTAAGTAATCAAATTTACCTTCCCAATCAGAGCCAACCGTGAATATATCAACATTATATTTTATAATGTCATCTATCTTTTGGCCCTCATATTCTTCAACAATTATTTTATCTGCCAAACATGTTGATTTAACATTTTCAACACGTTCTAATAATGTTTGTGAAACATTAATTTTTCCTCTTTCTTTATCGAAATTATCAGATGTAACACCTACAATTAAATAATCACCTAATGATTTTGCTCTTTCTAATAATCTTACATGTCCTCTATGCATTAAATCAAATGTTCCATATGTTATTACAGTAGTCATTGGCCTACCTCCTAACTTAATAGACCACGTTTAACTAAGTCTTGGAAAATTTCGATTAATTTGTCTATATCCTCTAATTGAATGTATCCTATATGACCAACTCTAAATACTTTATCTTTGTATTCTCCTCCATTAGGACAAACAAAAACATTATATTCATTTTTAATTATTTCAAATATTTTATAAGCAGATGTGTTTTTGGTTTTTAAAGCTGTAACTGCGTTAGACATTTTATCTGCAAATAATTCAAAAGGTAATCCTTTTACTTTTTCTCTAAAATAATGGGCTAAATGCGATATACGTTCGATTTCAGCATCAACTCCACCATTGTTTTCTATCATATGTAGACGTTTGTTTAACTCTAAAATTGTACCAACTGCAGGAGTAAATGGAGTTTGTCCTCGTTCTCCATTGGTTAAATAATTTTTTAAATTAAAATAATAAGATTTCACCTTTGACACATTTATTCTAGTTATAGCCTTTTTATTAACACAAATTAAAGAGATACCTGGAGCTATAGCTAACGCTTTTTGTGAACCTGTTATGACTACATCAACGCCAAGTTCACTCATATTAAATGGATCACACAAAAAAGAACTGATAGAATCAACAATTAAAAATATATTATTCTTTTTACAAAATTTTGATATCATTTCAATATCATATAAAACTCCTGAAGAAGTTTCATCTAAATTCACTAATAATGTAGTATATCCTTGCTTGTCAAATTTATATAGTTGTTCTTTAGTTAATGTCTTTCCGAATTGACATTTAATTTCAGTGTAATTTAATTCATATGTACGGCATATTTCAACAAATCTATGCCCAAATGAGCCGCCATTTATTATTAAAATTTTATCATTAGTATCTAAAGTATTAGAAACAACCGCATCCATAGCGGCAGTACCAGAACCTGTTAAAGTGATAATTCTAGCATCCGTTTCTGCCCTAAAGTATTTTTTAAGCAATGACTCATTTTCTAACATAACTTTAGAAAATTCTTCCGTTCTGAAGTAGGGAATGTCATCTCCACCTACTTTTTTTATTTCTTCAGACATCATTACAGGTCCAACTGTAAAGTTTAATATGCTCATTTAATCTTTCCTCCTTTGACAATTAATCTAGTTTGACATATGCATCTAGGCTATGAGTAATTCGTTTATTTTCTGGGGGCAGCTTCATATAATCACCATATTGTAATGCTAAATATTCATGATATTGTGATATTATTGGAAATTCACAATTTTCAAAACTGCCAGAATCAAATTTATCAAAATAAGCAATAGGCATTCTAACACTAGAACCATCTATTGAACCCCAACATATGTCTCCTACCATTTTACTAGAAGGGTCATCATTATCTTTTTTTGCAATTTTTATTATACTTTTAGTAAAAAAACGAACGGGAATAGGAAATAACAAGAATTTGATCATTTTTTTGATAATATGTTTGTAATATGGAACCCAACCATTATATTTTACTGTTAGTTTACTAATTATCATTTTTTGATAGATTTTAATTTTCAAAAAATTTATTTTGCTATTTTCACTCACATTATCTAAAGGAAAAATATCTATCCATAAACTTTCATTATAAGGAGTATTTGGAGATATTGTTATAGTTCTAGAATCACAAACTTTAGCAAAGGGATAATAATAGTTAGACGTTTCATATGATTCGAATTTAATATTTTCAGCTATTATATTGTTATTACTTTTCATTAATGTTAATAATTTGTCATAGTCTTTTCTTAGCATAAATATATCAATATCATCATCCCAAGGTATAAATCCTTTATGTCTAATAGAGCCAAGTAATGTCCCATATGCTAAACAATAGTTCAAATTATTTTTTTTAGCAAAATCATCAAAAACTTTTAATATATTTAGTTCATAGTTTTTTATTTCATTAGAACTCATTTTTTTGTATTTAGATAAATCAATTTTCATCATAAACCTCCTATTTCCTTAAGAATAGTTTAGCATTATTTTATTAATAATTAGGTTATCATTATTTCTGAAATACTTTTTATCCCATTGTTTAGCTGTAGCTTTATTTAGGAATAAATAAAAATGATTGATTACTAATTATATTGTTAAAATGTTATTATTTTATTTAAAGTTAACCAATTTGCTTATATTTTGGTTATAATTAATTTCTTTTAAGTCTTTTGAAAACTAAATCAAATGCTTTTTTAATTATATTATTAAGTTCTTCTCTAAATGATTTATTATAAATATAAATTACAATTGCTGGAATAATGCCAATTCCAACAGCTATGCATCCATTAACTAATAAACTTAACCATTCATTATCCATATTAATATGAGAGAAATGTAACGTTACTAATAATAAAGAAAAGATAATTATAAGAGAATAATTTAATACATAATATTTTTTAGGGCTCATAGAAAAAGCATGCTTATATAAAACATATGGTTCAACAATATCATCAATTAATAGTGTAGTTATTATAGTAGCAATTATAACGCCATTCAAACCGAATACATTTACAAATATAATTGATAAAATAATGTTTGTTGTCCCTTCGACTAGTGGTTTATATCTATCATAATAAAAACATCCTGTTGCGTCCTTAAACAATTCAGAAGTATTTCTTAAAAATTTTATAAAATAATTTAATGTGATAACAAAAGAAATGTCTTTACTCAATTCTAAATTTAAGCCGAAACATATAGTTACAGCATCATCAATGATTGCATAATAGCCAAGAAAAAAGATGATACCAATAATATAATTGAAAAAATAAAAGAATTTAAAATATTTTTCTTGTTTTTCCACATCATCTAGAGCACATAAATGTCCTACAATGGATGTTAGGGGTGTAAAGAATAGTGTCAATACGGATGTCATTGAAGTCATAATTATCGTATAGTTTGAATACTTACCTAAAAGTGTTACACCAATGAATGCACTTATAATGATACTATCACTAGTATCTACTAACAAACCACCAATTTTATGCATAAACATAGCTTTAATTTTGCTGGTGACATTTTTCTTAGATTCTAAATCTAAGATAGCTTTTTTATTTATTATATCTTTATGATGTTTATTAAAATAAACGTTAGTTAAAATCCATTGCAATATTATAGAAACAATTCTACAAATCATATATAAATCAAAAGATTTAGTAGTTATTAATACTATAATTTGTAATATATTCATTATTACTTGGCCTAAAGAACTTATCGTTGTAGTTATATAATTATTTTTGTAGGCATTTATTAATGATATCTTCGCACTAAACTCATAATTAATAACAATGGATATTAACATTAAAACAAAACTACTATAAAGATTTATACTAACATTATAGTCCTTCGCTAAATATGGTAACGCAGGTGTTATAAGTAAACCAAATATTAGAATTATAATTCCAATAACTCTATACGTTTTAATAAATATATTGTATAATGCTGAAATTTTATATGTGTCTTTTGATATAATGGGCTTATACATACAAAACGTTATAGCACTTCCAACACCTAGTTCTGCTATGCCTAAAAACCCAATAATACTAGTATAGAGCGAATTAATACCATTAGCGTCGTTACCAATTGTATTTATTAAAATACGTCTAGTGACTAAGGTCATAATTAGCAATATTATTTTAAAACCAATTGATATTGAGACATTTAATAAAGAACGTTTTTTATCCATTTTTTATTTTATCCTCAATTAATTTTAATAATTTATTAAAATCAGAATCACACTTTTTCTTTAATTCCGTGTAATGTTCTAAAGACTTCAACGAATATATTTCATAATCATCTAGCAATGTTTGCTCTGCTAGAAGTAAATCTTCAACATAAAATGGATTAAAATATATTACTGAATCAGAGCAAACTTCTTTTATAGATGTATCATATGCGGCAATTACTGGTTTAGAATGTTTCATTGCTTCAACTGGTGGTAGCCCAAATCCTTCATTAATCGATGGATAAACTAAAGCATAACATTTTTGATATAACATATCTAAAGTTGAATCATTGACATCCTTAATATAGATAACCTTATCAGTATTTTTTCTATTTAATCCTAAAATCACGGCAAAAAAATCATTATTGTTTATTTGGTTAAATCTATCAAATTGTTTTAAAAATATACTGACATTTTTATTTATTCTATCAGCACTTAATAAAAGGAAAAACTTTTTATTTTCCACCATTTTTATTATTTCATTTGAAGGTGAACCTATGCTAATAGAATTAGATTCTAATGGAGGGTAAAGTGCAATAATATCATTAGCTATATTTTTAAAATAATATTCAATAGCAATTTTAGAATATTTCGAAACAGTTATAATTTGCACATTAGGCTGAGCAATCAATTTTTCAAAAAACTTATAATGATATTTAAAAAGTACATCATTAAACTTCTTTTTAAATATCGTTTTCTTTAACAAATCTTTTATTTTTTTAATAACTGAATCACTTTTGTTAATTAATGCTTTGTGTTCTTTTTGCAAATAGGTATTCTGTAAAATTTTATCTAAAACTACGTCTCCTATATCATGGCAAACTAATATAATTTTGCAACGTAATTTAGTTAAATCAAATTTATTATATCGTTGACTTATTCCAATAAAAAATGTATTTATTTTATTAAAATCAATAAAATCATTTAATTTTAAGAAATCGGTTGTAATTGGTATGCTATATTTTTTTATTATATCTTTAATATCACTATTTAATTTATCATAATTTAAACAATATCCAAAAACTTTTATATTTTTTCTTAAAAGACCTTCTAAAACTCTTTTTGTGTATAAAGCGCCACCATTTATGTATTTATCTTCAAATGTTAAGAAATCAAATAATATTCTATCATTTGTCATTATAGTTTTTCTCCATGAATCTTAAATATTCACCACTAATGATATGATTTAGCCAATCATGATTATCTAAATTCCATTTAATTGTTTCTTTTATACCTGTTTCAAAGGTGTATTTAGGTTTCCAACCAAGTTCAGTCATTAACTTTGTCGGGTCCATTGCGTATCTAAGGTCATGTCCTGGTCTATCTTTAACATAGTTAATTAAAGACTCAGGTTTATTTAATACTTTTAGAATAGTTTTAACTACGTCTAAATTACTTTTTTCATTGTGCCCACCAACATTATAAATCTCACCATCTCGCCCTTTTCTTACAATTAAATCAATGGCTGTACAATGATCATATACATGTAACCAATCCCTTACATTAGCCCCATTACCATATACTGGTAATGGTTCATTAGCTAAGGCTTTTTTAATCATTAAAGGTATTAATTTTTCTGGGAAATGATAAGGCCCGTAGTTATTAGAACATCTAGAAATTGTACAAGGTAAACCAAAGGTTCTGTGATAAGCTAATACTAATAAATCAGCTGAAGCTTTAGAGGCACTATAAGGACTAGATGTATGAATAGGTGTAGATTCAGTAAATAATAAATCTGGTCTATCTAAAGGTAAGTCACCATAGACTTCATCTGTTGAAACTTGGTGATATCTTTTAATACCATACTTTCTACAAGCATCCATTAATACACTAGTGCCAATAATATTAGTTTCTAAAAATATGGTTGGATTTTCAATTGACCTATCAACATGTGATTCAGCAGCAAAATTAACTACATAGTCAAACTTGTATTCTTCAAATAATTTATAAACTAAATCTCTATTACAAATATTACCATGTACAAACTTGAAGTTTGGTTTATCTTTAATAGGAGCTAATGTTTCTAGGTTACCTGCATAAGTTAAGGCATCAAGACAAACAAAGTTATCATTAGGGTAAGTATTTACCATATAATGACAAAAATTACCACCTATAAAACCTGCTCCGCCTGTTACTAAATATATCATATATTAATTCAACTCCTGTCTTTTTAGTATTTTCTTTATTAAATGTTTAAATCTTTGAAATTGTACTCTAATAAAAAAAATTTTATCATTTTTTATATTTATCATTGTTGTATAAATATATTTAATTTTCTTGTGTCTTTTTCCAAATTGTAACAATTCTTTATAAAAAGAATCATCTAAACTATATCCTGGAGATAAATGATAAATTTTTATAGGGAATATAAGAACATCCTTATTATTTTCCTGTGATAACAATGAATAATCCGCAGCATATAAATGCCAAGATTTATTGGTCTCATCAAATTTAATAAAAGAATTTTTTTTGATTATAAATAAGCATTCATCTAAAGTTACAACAGTTCTTATTTCCTCACATTTAATACCTGCTTGTAACTTTTTGTATCCTTGTATAACTGAACTATATACCTGTTTGTCTAAAGATTTACCTGCAACACCAGCAATGCCGAATTCATAATTATTACAATAACTAATTATTTGATTAAAAGCATCATCATTTAAAAATTCAATATCTTGGTGACAAAATAATAAAATATCTCCTTTTGCCAATGATGCCCCATAATTTAGTGTTTGTGCAGCACCTACTAATCCTTCTTTTTTAGCCTCAACTATTATAATTTCATAATCAGTATAAGTTTGTTTTTTAATAGATGGTATTAAAATGTTGTTTAGTAACTCTTTGTTGTTACACGCACATATGATAGATATCATAAAGATACCTCCTTTAGGTATCTTTCTAATGCATCTTCCCAATTAGGAAGTCTTTTAAATCCTACTTTATCTAAAGAATCTTTACTCATTTTAGAATTCATAGGTCTTTTAGCTTGTTGGGTTACCATTTGTAAATATTCTTTAGTAGTTACAGGGTTTACTTTTATATTTATATTTGATAATTCAAATATCTTTTTAGCAAATTCATACCAAGAACAATATCCTTCATTAGTAGCTTGATATGTTCCGTATTTATCAGTTTCAATCATATCACATAACAATACGGCTAAGTCAGCAGTATAAGTAGGCGAACCAATTTGGTCATCAACCACATTAAGTTCTGTTTTACCAAGACTTGCCAGTCTTAACATTGTTTTAATAAAGTTATGTCCATTAATACCAAAAACCCAAGATATTCTAACTATAAAGTATTTTTCTAAGATAGACTTAACTGCTAATTCTCCATCTAGTTTTGTTTTACCATAAACAGAAATAGGATTAGTTTTATCATTAATTTCATATATTCCGTCTTTACTACCATCAAAAACATAATCAGTAGAAATATAAACCATTTTAGCTCCTATTTCTTTACAGGCTTCAGCTATATATTTAGTTCCTAAAGTATTAACTTTATAACAATCATCATAATTTAATTCTGCTTTATCAACAGCCGTATAAGCAGCATTATGCATTACTACATCAGGCTTATAAGATTTAATATATTCTAAAACTTTAGTTTTATCAGTTATATCAAGATCTTCTATATCAATACCTAATATATCGGTATATCCACGTTTAGTTAACTCTTTAATGCAGTCATAACCAAGTTGACCTTTGACTCCTGTTACTAATATTTTCATTTTATCTCACCAATTTCTTTAAGTTTATTATCCACAGCATTCAATAAATACTTATATTGTTGATACTTTTCTTTTATATTTAACAATTTAAATAATTTTACTTTTCTATTAAAAAGCTTAGACATAGTCGTTAGATATTTTTTTGCAGTGTCTAAATTGAATAATTTAATATAGTATACATATTTTGCATCTATATATATCTTTGCTTTAAACTCACTAAAGTATGTAAAACTGCCACCATCATAATGAATTATTTTAGCGTTAGGGACACTATAAATGTCCATATTCAACTCATTTATAAGTCTATAACATAACATTGTATCCTCAGCATACATAAAAATGTCCTTTTCAAAACCACCAATTTTCAAAAAAGCGTCCTTACGAATCATTAAATCAGCACCACAAACATAGCCATTTATTTTTTTTGGTTTTCCCGTAAAATTAAATTCCTTTGTGTTCTTTTTAATAAAAAACTTTAAAATTATATTAAATATTTTTTGCTCTTTTTTATCCGATTTATAATTAACTTCTTTATTATAAAATGAATGATGAGGCTTCATATCTTTATTATATAAATTACCACCAACTATACCAACATTACTGTTATTATCCAAAAAGTCAGCCAATATGCTTATAGCATCATTAATAAGTAATGTATCTGTATTTAAAAAGAATAAATATTCTCCCCTTGCATAAGATACGCCTAGGTTATTAGCTTTACCAAAACCAAGATTACCTTTGGCATCTATTATTTTAATATTTGTATCATTAATACATTGGGTTAATTTATTAAACTCTGTTTCATCACATGAATTATCTACAACTATAATTTCATATGTTACATCTTTAGTTTTCTCTTTAACACTATTGATAGCGTCAGCAGTCATTTTAGGTGTTTTATAATTAACGAATATAACCGATACTTTGGGATCTAGCATTAGAAATATACCTTACTCTCTTTAAGTAATGGGTGCTTTTTATCTTTCTCAGATAACAAAATTTCCCCTTCATAAGGCCATTTTATATTAATATCCTTATCATTCCACATAATACCACCTTCATCTTCTGGATGATATAATTCATCACATTTATAACAGAAAGTAGCCGTATCACTTAATACTACAAACCCGTGGGCAAAACCACGCGGTATCATAAATTGTTTTTTGTTTTCGGCTGATAAAACAACTCCTACCCATTTACCATAAGTAGGACTATCTTTTCTTAAATCCACAGCTACATCAAATACTTCACCTTCAAGAACTCTAACTAGTTTAGCTTGAGGATAAGTTTTTTGAAAATGTAATCCTCGTAAGACTCCTTTTTTAGATCTAGATTCATTGTCTTGAACAAAAGTATAATTTAAGCCGGCTTCTTTAAAAGATTCCTCTTTGTATGTTTCCATAAAGTAACCTCTGTTATCACCATATACTTTTGGTTCAATTATATAAACATCCTTTATTTCAGTTTCAACAAATTTAAAGTTATCTACTATCTTATCCACAATAAATTTCCTCCATATAATAGGTTATTTTTTAATGATTGAATTTGTATTTTTTTGTTTATAAATAAAGAAAGAATATAAAAGGCAAACAAGTTGAACATTAGTAGAATACAAAAATTCAACACCACCAGAAAAAATCCCTGTTAAAACAAAAATAATAAAAAGTGCAAAAGAATAATACTTGTTTATCTTATTAATTTTCATTAGTTTATTATATAGAATTATGTACATAATAGTTCCAATCAGCCCTATAGACACAAGTATTGTTGATAAAGAACTAAATGATTGAGCAGTACCTAATCCTATTCCAAAAAAAGGGTGTTCTAGAAAAATATTTAAATTATAATACGAACTATACAACCTAATTATTTCTGAGAGAACTGGGTAACTACTAACATTTTCAAAGTCAAATAAAATGTGAACGGAATTATATAACCTATCTTTAAAAAATAATAGACTAATTGTAACAAGTATAACAGCAACAAAACACATAGTTAATATTAGCTTAATTTTATTTTTTTTCGATGTTTTTTTCAAAACAATTATAAACAAAAAGATACCATATAATAATATATATAGCATAGATGTTAATGCTAATGATAACAAAACACTTAAAATTAGCAATAGACTAATATATAAATTTTCCTTTTTGCCAATAGACAATGCCCAAAAAAATAAATTCATTATGGACATATAGGATACATAAATAGCATAATGAGATTGTTCTCGATATAAACATATTACTTGATATAATCCGTGTTCAGCATCTCCTAAACCAATTTTAGTAGAATTACCTAACCCAAAAATACTATTATACATATCGTTTATCAATGATGACTTAAATACATTTTTAAAAATAAATTCGATAAAAAATAAAAATAATAGAATAATAGAAACATAGGTAATATGTTTTTTTATTTTTATTATCCAACTCGTGTCAACATTTTCCAAAAAAACGGATGTAACAAAGACAAAAAGGAAAATTCTGAAAATAAACATTATTGTTCGTTTGTTTGGTAATAATGGTTGCATTTCTAATATATTAAAACCGCTATAAAAATATCTATCCCATGAACCATCATAAGATATGCCAGTATAGTCATAATTTAGAATAACATTCATTGCTGGTCCTATTAAAATAACCACAAAGAAAACACTAAATATAGCAATTATTTTCACATTCATCTTATGTGTAAAATAATATATAATAGCCAAAATAAATAATATAAATAGCAAAAATTCGTCATATGTTATTTCAAAATTTCCAATTTTCATAAAATATCCAATATTTAAAGATACACTTATAATAAAATAACATATGTACAAATTCATGAATAAAATAGTGTTTGTTTTTTTCTTACTTTTTAAAAAAATGTAAATAAGCAAGAAAAGTAATATTAACGAAAAAATATTAAACATATTTTAATACTAGATTCAGTATCTAACCTTTCCTTCAGCTACATTTATTAAATGCTTGCCATATTGATTTTTCTTCATAGGTTCAGCTATCTTAAGCAATTCCTCTTTACTAATCCAACCATTATTAAAAGCTATTTCTTCCGGACACGATATTTTGAGTCCTTGATGATCTTCAATCATTTTAACAAAAGCTGTGGCTTCAGCTAATGATTCATGAGTCCCTGTATCAAGCCAAGTGAAACCACGACCAAAAGTAACTACATCTAACTTACCTTCATTTAAATACATTTGATTTAAAGTAGTAATTTCAAGTTCTCCTCTTGGTGATGGCTTAACTTGTTTAGCTTTTTCTACAACTTTATTATCATAGAAATATAACCCTGTTACTGCATAATTAGATTTAGGATTTTTGGGCTTTTCTTCAATAGAGATAGCTTTACCATCTTTATCAAATTCAACAACCCCAAATCTTTCTGGATCTGGAACATAATAACCAAATACTGTAGCTATACCTTTATTACTATTTTCAACAGCTTTTTTTAAGGCGTGTTTTAAACCATTACCATAAAAAATATTGTCTCCTAAAATCATACATGCTGAATCATCACCTATAAATTCTTCACCTAAAATAAAGGCTTGAGCTAAACCATCCGGTGATGGTTGAACTTTATAGCTAAGATTAATGCCAAAACTTGAACCATTACCTAATAATGTCTCAAATCTAGGTGTATCACTAGGAGTTGAAATTATTAAAATATCTTTAATACCAGCAAGCATTAATATACTTAATGGATAATAAATCATTGGTTTATCATAAACTGGTAACAATTGTTTACTTGTTACTGTAGTAAGCGGATAAAGTCGTGTTCCACTACCACCTGCTAATATTATTCCTTTCATTTTTTATACTCCTCCAGCAAACATGTATAAATTTTCTTAGCAGAATTTTCCCATTTGTACGGTAATGTTGAAATATCTATTGTTTTTGGTTTAAAATTATTCAAATCAAACCCATCGACATTATTAAAATCAACAAAACTTGCAATATCAGAAAACAACTCTCTTAAAACAGGTATATCATTACAAATGATTGTTTTGCATCCTAAAATATAGGCTTCCAATGGTGGAATTCCAAATCCCTCATAGATGGATGGAAATAAAAATGCTTTAGCGTTCTTATACAGCCATACTAAATTTTGATCTTTAACATATCCTAAAAATCTTAAATTTTGTGGCATTTCATATTCAACTTTTTTAAAGCTTTTAAATGAACCACCAACAATTAAGAATTGCTTATTTGGATTTTTAACTGCTAAATCTATGATTGCATTAAAATTTTTATTTGGATTCATACTGCCAACAGCTAAATAATATTCATTAGGAATGTTTATTTGCGGTTTTTCAGCATCAAAACTACTAATGTGATCAAAGCCATTATATGTAACATAAACATTATTAACCAAATAATGTTCTTGAATCCTTTTAGAGATTGTTTTTGACACAGTAAATATATTTTTATATCTCTTGACATTTAATTTAGTTATAAGTTTATACATTATTTTTAATTTCCAATTTAATCCCTTTGGTGCATCAATAAAAACAATGTCATGAATTGTGCAAGAACCAGGATATAATATTGGGGCAACATTACAAAGATTAAGTAAATCATCTGGTTTATTTTTTTTACAATACCTAGGTAAAGTCCATTGCTCCCAAAAATAATTTGGTTTTCCTTTAGTATAAATTATTTTTATGTTAGTTAAAGTTTTAGGCAATTCATTTAATACATACTCCTTACTAGGAGCTATTATATAAAATGTGTTTTCTTCAACAAAGTTATCTAGAGCTTTCACTATTTCAGTAGCATATCTTTGAGCTCCTGTTATTCTTTGACATAAAAATTTGCCATTTATAAATATTTTCATTTGGTTCACCTACACTTTAGCTAATATTTTTTTAATTTCTTGACATCTGTGTTTAGGCATAATAAGTAGTTCTTTACTTGTCATAACAATTAACATATTATTAATACCTAATAGATTGATATTATGATTATCATTTTGACTGATTATAATGTTATTAGTTGA
>CALUXI010000016.1 GCA_944324705.1 uncultured Acholeplasmatales bacterium | reverse complement strand
TCACTACACTTGGCGGTAAATACCCGTGGTAGGACTTTCACCTACTAGATTAATGCCATGCCCGGCACACAAGAAAAGAGACTGTAATTCTTTAACAGTCTCTTTTCTATTATTCATTAATATTTGGAATTTGTCCTTCTTTAGCCATACTAGGATTATATGTATCCTTAACTTCTTCAATTGACGGATAATTTTTAAAACCAAGTTTTAATAAAATAGGACATAAAATACTAGAAATCAATATTAAACAAATAGTAGCAATCATCGGATCTACACCAAGTAAATTTCCGGCCTCATCACGCCATATTAACATACTACCGGCAGAATAAACAGCCAAAGCTACCTCACCACGCGCTATCATACCAGATCCAATAATGTAACTATCTCGCATTGTATGTTTAGTAGCTTTTCCAGCTGCACCACAACCAATAATTTTACCAATTACACCAACTAAAACAAAACAAAGAGCGAAAACTAAATCCATAGGTTCAAAATGACTAAAATCAGCAGATATACCTATATAGGCGAAAAATATTGGTGAAAAAATTAAATACCCGCTTGAAATAACTTTCTTATTAATATATTCAGTATCATCAATACCTGATAACATTAAACCTGCCATATAAGCCCCAGTTATTGCTGCTACACCAAATACTTGTTCAGCTAAAAAAGCAAAAATGAAACACATAGCAATCGCATAGATACCAGTTCTTCTATGATGTGGGTAATTCTTACTTAACCATTTAAATACTAAACGTGCTAAATAACCTACGACAAAAGTAAAAACAAAGAATAATATGACTTTTAAGAAAGTGATATAAACAGGTATATCTCCACCTTTGAGACTGGTAATAATTGACAATACTAAAATGCCTAAAACATCATCAATTATAGCTGCTCCTAATATAATAGTTCCCGTTTTTGAACTAAGTCTACCCAATTCTCTTAATGTTTCAACAGTTATACCAACCGAAGTAGCAGTTAAAATTGCCCCAACAAATAAAGCATTAAAAACAGCATCTGTGTTAGTTATACTACTAAAACCACCTGGCATAAAAGCCATAGCTACTAAAAATCCTAATACTAATGGCACCAATACCCCTGCGCAAGCAACTAATGTAGCCACTAAACCTGCCTTTTTCATTTCTTTAACATTAGTATCTAAACCACTAGAGAACAAAATGAAGATAACACCAATTTGACTAAATACATGCAGCATATCCATTTCTTCAGAATTTGGGTTTAAAATACCATGAAAACTATCTAGACCTACAAAAAATGCCGGTCCTATTAGTAGTCCCGCAATAACTTGCCCAACTACTTGAGGTAGGCCTAATCTTCTTGCTAAAATTCCTAAAGATTTTGAAAAAAATAAGATTACGGCCAAGCAAAAAATTACATACATAAATGGTTCTGGTTCTATCCAAAACCAGCTATTTAAAAACATATTTTTGACCTTCTTTCACTTTTTTATTATAAAACTATTTTTTTTAACTTACAATCTTTATTTTTTACTAATATAGGACTATAATCAAAAAGGTGATTTTTTTTATGAGTGGAGAATTAAGTTTAAACAATAAAACTAATTATTTTACAAATCAAGAATTAAAAAAACTAATTATACCTTTATTAATTGAACAAACTCTAGCGGTCCTAGTAGGGTTACTTGATGTTCTAATGGTATCATATAATGGGGAGAGTGCTGTATCTGGTGTTTCTTTATCAGATATGTTAAATGTTTTATTAATCAATATTTTTAGTGCCCTAGCAACCGGGGGAGCGGTTGTAGTAAGTCAAGCTATAGGTAAAAAAGCCTATAAAGAAGCCAATATTGCTGCTAATCAGCTTTTGACAATTTCTTTACTTATTGGTCTTATTATTATGACTATAACCTTGACTTTAGGTGAGTCAATCTTAAATTTATTATATCAAGATGTTGAATTTAGCGTTATGGATGCAGCCAAAAAATATTTAAGCATTACTGCTATATCCTTCCCTTTCTTAGCTGTTTATAATAGCAGTGCTGCTATATACCGCAGCATTGGTAATTCTAAGGTTTCAATGTTTGTATCTATTTTAATGAATCTAATTAACTGTTGTGGTAATGCTATACTTGTTTATGGTGTTAAAATGGGGGTTGCTGGTGTTGCTATCCCAACTGTTGTATCTAGGGCTGTTGCCTGCTTAATTATATTAGGTTTATTACTAAACAAACATCAAATATTACATATCAATTTTAAGTATCTAGCAATACCTAGACCTAACACAATAATTTTAATATTAAAATATGGTATTCCTTCCGCATTGGAAAATGGTTTATTTCAATTAGGTAGAATTTTAGTAGTATCATTAATTAGTCAATATGAAACATTCCAAATTTCAGCTAATAGTGTTGCTAATACTTTTGATTCCTTAGGCTGTATCCCAGGTTCAGCAATGAATTTAGCTATGATTACAGTTGTCGGACAAATGATTGGTGCTAAAGATTATAAAGCAGCTAGATATTATACTAATAAATTATTAAAAATTACTTATTTAATGACTATTAGTTTAAATGTTATAATATGTGCTACTATTCCTTTATGCGTTAAGGCCTATAACATATCTCCTGAGGCTCAACGACTTACAATTTATTTAGTTCTAATTCATGATGGTTGTGCTATGTTATTGTGGCCAGCCGCCTTTACTCTTCCTAATGCTCTAAGAGCTAGCAATGATGTAGTCTTTACAATGGTTATAAGTGTGTTCTCAATGTTTGTTTTTAGACTTGGTTTTTCTTATATTTTCCATTACACATTACATTTAGGTGCTCTTGGGGTTTGGATTGCTATGGTCTTTGATTGGATTTTCAAAGCAATAATATTTATAATTAGATATAAAGTAAAAAAACTAGAATATAGAAAAAAAGAGGATTTATCTCCTCTTGCTAATAGGCTCTAAGAGCCTTTTTTATTTTATAATTCCTCTTTTCTTTTAAAAATTGGATTTAGTAAAAATTTACGATGCAATATACGTGGAAAAGCTATAATAAAGAATATTGCAGTTACTGTACTAGAAATAATATCACTAATCATTTCAGCATAAAAACAACCCATTACACCTAACATTAATGGAATAATAAATGTTGTTGAAATGATTAATATTTTTCTAAATAATGAGCAAAATGCCGCCGCCTTAGGTTTAGCTAAAGCTGTTAAGCAATCTACAAAACAATATTGAAAGGCTAAAGGTATTATACCATACATAAATATTCTAATACTTCTTGTCGTATGCATTGTAATGTCAGCATCACTAGTGAATATTTTAATAAATGGTTTAGTAATTAAAAATGATAAACCAAAACAAACTGCACAAAATATAATAGCAAATATTAAAATATTTCTTTCCCCACGCATTACTCTATCATAATTATTAGCTCCGTAATTGTAAGATATAAAAGCTTGAGTTCCACTTGAAATTCCCATTAATGGCATAGTAATTAATTGAAAGAAACTAGTAGTTATAGTTGATATAGTTAAATACATATTAGCATCTGTGCCAGCATAATTTTTTAAAGCACTGTTTAAACAAATATTAACAACACTATCCGTAGCTAAAATAATAAATGGCGATAAGCCCATAACGATTATTCTACCAATTAATTTTAAATCATAATTTCCAAAGTTAATTCTAACTTGTGTCTTTTTTAATAATATAAATAAGGTGTAAAGAAAACTAGCTACTTGCGCAATAACAGTAGCAATAGCTGCCCCTGCAACATTTAGTTTAAAAACAAAAATAAAGACAGGGTCTAATATAATATTTACAATTGCCCCAATCAGCATAGTTTTCATTCCTGACATTGAATTTCCTTGACAGATAATAAATTGATTTAAGCCTAAAGCCATAATAGCAAAAGGGGCACCTAATAGATAAATAAACATATATTCATGAGCATAAACCAGGTTTTCATTAGTTGCTCCAAAAGCTAAAAGTAAAGGATCTAATGCTAATAAAGTAATAAGTGGAACAATAATACTTAAAACTAACATAGCTAAAAACCCATTAGCTAAAATCTTTTTTGCTTCTTGTTCTTTTTTAGCTCCTAAACTCATAGCAAGCAGTGGTGCACCACCGACTCCAATTAAATAACTAAAACTAGTTAAAAGAGTAGTAATTGGAACTGATACCCCAACCCCAGCTAAGGCAATATCCCCAATTTCTTTAATATTACCAATATACATTCTATCTACTATACCATATAAAACATTTACTAACTGGCCTAACATAGCAGGTATAGCTAACTTAAATATAGTTTTGTTAATGCTATCTGAACCTAAATTAATTCTCATTTTACTCTCCTCAAAACTCTTAACTTAGCACTATGCGATCTATTATTTGCTTTTAATTCTTCATCAGTTGGTAATATTGGTTTTTTATTAACCATTTGGAAATCCGCTTCCGGTACATTAGCGATTGGCAAGCCAATTGGTATATCAATAGTCGAAGCTTTCTTAAAAATATGTTTAACAATTTTATCTTCTTCTGGTTGGAAAGTAATAACTGCAATTATTCCCCCAATATTTAATAATGTTAAAGCTTGTTCAAGGCTTTCTTCTAAAGCTTTTAGTTCATCGTTAACTTCTATTCTTAATGCCTGGAAAGTAAGTTTAGCAGGATGCCCTTTTTGTTTTAAAACTTTTTGCGGTAAAGATTTTTTAATTACATCTACTAATTCTAAAGTTGTATTTATCGGCTTTATTTCTCTTTCTTTACAAATCATATTGGCTATTTTTTTAGCATTTACTTCATCACCATATTTAAATAAAATATGAACTAAATCACTATAAGAATAATTATTGACAATATCTCTAGCTGTTAAAGTTTTAGTTTCATCCATTCGCATATCTAAAGGAGCATCTTCATTATAGGAAAATCCCCTTTCTTTCATATCTAATTGGAAACTAGAAACTCCCAAATCATATAAAATACCATCTACTTTATCAATATTTAATTTATTTAATTCATATTTAAGATTTCTAAAATTACTTTTAATTAAAGTATAATTAGAACCCACTTTATCTAACACTTCTTTAGAGCGATTTAAGGCATAACTATCTTGATCAAAAGCATATAAATGACCATTTTTTATTTTTTCTAATATTCTCCGACTATGACCAGCTCCACCACAAGTCATATCTACATAAATACCATTTTCTTTTATTTCTAAAGCTTTAATTGATTCTTCTAATAATACACTTATATGTTTATACATAATAACCCCCGTAAATAGAAAATAGATGCCTCATGCATCTATTTCTATCCGACTATTTCGCAATTATTCAGCGTCTTCTGCTTTCTTAATTTCTACTACTTGTCTTCCTTTATAATAACCACAGTTACCACATACTCTATGTGCTAAAGTTAATTCACCACAATTAGGACAAGTAATCATACCAGGAACGCTTAATGCTTGATGAGAACGTCTCATTCCCTTCTTCATCTTAGATACTCTACGAAAAGGTACAGCCATTTTTACACCTCCTACAATAGATCCTTAAGTGACTTAAAGGCCTCATTTACTTTTTCTTCTTTTTCCTCAGGTTCTGGGTCACTTTGAAATTCAACATTTGAAGCATAAACCTTTGCAGGCTTAGCTACTAAAATATTTGTAATTATAGCTTCCTTAGTGTCTAACGTTTGTCCATCGATTATAAAAGAATCTTCATCATCAATATTAGTGCTAAAACATTCTATAGCATCAGTTTCTAATTGATAAGGTACTTCTTGCAAAGAAACCGCACATTCTAAAACTAAATTTGCTACAATATGAAAAGATATTTCATACTTACTAACACTAATTTCTTTTATTGTACTAACAACTTTAACACTTTGAACCTTTAAAATGTCTTCTACTCCTACTAATTCATTATTTAAATCTAATTCTTCAGTATAAGTATAAGGAAAATTTAATTTTCGCAATTGAGCTAAAGTAAACTTCATCTAAATCACCTCAGCTTTCTTATTTTACCAAATCTAATATCTAAAAGCAACAAATATTTTTGATTTTAAACATTAAAATTACTCATACGACAAAGAATTATTTTCTCCTAAGTTAAGTCATTATTTTTTCTTTTTCTCTATCATATTTAATAACTAAAAAAAGAGAATATAAAATAGCTATAAAAATAATTACACCTAAAACTATCCAAGACCAGAAAAACATAAAAAGACCACAATAATAAGCTAAACCTAATATCGGAATCATCCATAAAACATATACTCTTTTAATCAATTTAGGAGTGTACGTTTTTATAAATAAAACTAAGGAAATAATAAATGGAATAAAAGCTAAACTTGCTATAAATAAAATAATTTCAAGTTTAATCATAAGAATTCCCATACCTATAGAACAAATTATATTTATTATAAGTCCCCAAAATGCTTTATAAATTTGTCTTTTACTTTCTATTAAAAGATAATTATCCGCAATATATAAGGCATAAGATATTGCTAAAACATAATATAAAAAACTACTTTTAACTTGAATAAAAGCCACAAATAGAAGGAATAACAAAGAAATAAAATATAGTGTTAAAAATAAAATATTTAACCTTTTTAATCTAATAGTTTTATCCATATTTTATTTACCTATTGCCTTATCTATAGCTTTATCCCAGCCTTTAAGTAAAAGCTTTCTTTCTTCATCACTCATAATAGGATATATTTTATTATATTTTCCACTATTTAAAGTTGTTATATCATTTTTAAATGCTAAAGCTAATAAATAATAAATACCTAAACTCGTTCTTTCAACATTTTCAGGCCTATTCAAATCAATATTTAAAATATCTGCTTGAAATTGCATTAAAAAATCATTAACTGATGCCCCACCATCAACATAGACATTATTTAACTTTTTAATTTTAGTTATTAGACTAGTTACGTCATTTACTTGATAACAAATAGCTTCTAAAGCAGCCCTTACAATATGGTTTTTATTAACACCTGCGGTAAGACCACAAATAATACCTCTTGCTTCAGCCTCCCAATAAGGTGCGCCTAAACCCGTAAATGCAGGAACTATATAAACTCCTAAATTACTATTAACTGCAAGGGCACAATTTTCACTTTCTTTAGCTGTTTTAATTAAACCTAAATTATCTCTTATCCATTTAATTAATGAACCACCATAAAAAACACTGCCTTCAATTACATAATCTTTTTCATCATTATATCTCACACCTAGAGTAGTAATTAAGTCTTTTGCTTTATATTCTAGATTCTTAATATTAGTTAAAATAAAACAACCTGTTCCGTATGTAATTTTAGTATCCCCTTCTTTAATTCCTAAGTGACCAAATAAGGCAGCCTGTTGATCACCAGCAACGGCATATATTGGTATTTCTTTTTTAAAAATACTAGTTTTAGCTGTATAGCCAAATAAATGTTTACTTGGACAAACTTCAGCCAACATTTCTTTTTTAACCCCAAAAATAGCACATAATTCATCATCCCATTTATCTTCATAAATATTATAAAGCATAGTTCGAGATGCATTTGTCACATCTGTTTTAAAGATTTTACCTTCTGATAAATAATACATTAAATATGTATCTATCGTTCCAAATAATAATTCACCTTTTTCTGCTATTTGTAAAGCATGAGGAATATTATGTAATAACCAATATATTTTAGATGCTGAAAAATACGGATCTAATTTTAAACCTGTCTTTTCCTTAATTGTTTTTTCCAAACCTTGTTTTTTAAGTTTTTCACATAGTTGACTAGTTCTTCTACATTGCCATGATATAGCATTATAAATAGGCCTGCCATTACGTTTAAAAAGAACTGTTGTCTCTCTTTGATTAGCTATACCTATTGCTAGAATGTCATTTCCTAATTTAGAAATAACTTCTTTTATACTATTTTCAACAGCAGATATTACTATTTTTAAATCTTGTTCAACATACCCAGGTTTAGGATATATTTGATCATATTCCTTTTGACTTATCATTAGAGTATTACCATCTAAACTATAAGCAATAGCTCTTGCTGAAGTAGTACCCTCATCTATCACTAAATAATACATTTTTCCTTACCTACATAATTATTAAAATAATTTAAATAAAACTCTTTTGCTAGACTATTAGGTTTAATTTTATTTAAAGCTTCCTCATAACTAAACCATTTATAACTATCTACTTCATAATTACTTAATACTTTATTATCCTTAACTTCACAACATAAATTAATCATTAAAGTGTTAGACTTAGAAAAATATTTAGTCTTTAAAATTCTTAAATTAATCACATCTAAGCCAACTTCTTCTTTAACTTCTCTAATTGCTGCCTTTTCTGCACTCTCTCCTTGCATAATATAACCAGCCACTAAAATATAATCTTGACCATTATATTGTTTAATTAATAAAGTTTCTTCTTTATAAACAACAATCATACTACATGCTACATTAAATTGAGGGAAAAAGAATTCATTACAACTAGAACAATATTTAATTAAACCTTCGTCCTTAACTTCCTTTAATTCTAATTTTTTACCACAATTAGGGCAATATGTAAAATTACCATTCTTCATAAAATTCTAATACCTTTTGATAAACTTCATTTTTATTTTCTTCATTTAATATTTCATGTCGCATATTAGGTAATTCAATCTTTTTAATATGCATATAACCTGCTTTATTTAAAGTTCTAATAGAATCATCAATACCTTTACTAAAACCTGTACAAGGGTCATCTTTACCATATATGAACATAATCGGATTTTCTCTCGTACTTAAATACGCTCTATATTTATGCATTTGATTAACTAACCTAAATAAAGTTAAATAACCATTATTTGTAAAACTAAATGTACAATATTCATCAGCTTGATATTTCTTAATATTTTCTTTATTATAACTTAACCAATCTAAATTAGTTTGAGGCTCGCTAACTTTTTTAGCAAATTGACCTAAACTTAAATTATACAACAATTTAGAACTCTTTTTACTACCTTCCCCTATTGATAATAATTTAGCTAACATTATTCCAATTTTAGTGCCTTTTTGATAATTAGGAGCACCGGATAATACTACTTTATTTACTAAATGACTATTTAATTGTAAGAAAACTCGTGTTTCAATTGTTCCCATGCTATGAGCAAAAATATGAAGTGGTAGTGAACTAGTGTTTTTAATATAACTAATTATATCTAAAAAATCTGATTTTAAAGCATTTAAACCATCGTCACTAGAGAAAAAACCATGTTTAATTTCTTTGTTAGTAGATTCACCATGACCTCTTTTATCAAAAGTATAAACATTATAGCCATGACTATTTAGAAAATTAGCAAAATCTTCATAACGTTTACGATGCTCAATCATACCATGAACTATTAATACATTTGCTTTAGCATCATCACATAAATATTCACTTAAAACTATATCTAAATTATCATAACTACTTTTAACAGTAAAATCTCTCATAATTAGTATCCTTCCTTTTTCTAAATTATATACCACAAAAAAGAAAAAGGCAATATCAAGCCATTATTAGCTTAATATTACCTTAAATAATTAATTAAAATTCAATGTATTATAAACTATGTGCCCATCATTAGTTTGTACGAATAATGCGCAACCTGCATAGCGATCTTTCTTATTCCAATTACATGGCGCAATAGCTAAAGTTACCTCTTCACCGGCAAAATCAAATAACCAACTATATTGATTAGCACTTGAGCTATAAAGATTAATTGTATAGTTTTGACCTTCTTCATTTAGATTAACAGGGTCTAATATTTTCATAGAAGTATAGAATGGAGTTTCAGTTACTTCAATCTTAGCTCTTACTAAATAAACTTCTGTAGTATGATCTTCTGTATAATCTAACTCATAAAGATCTTTGATAGATTTACCTTCTATAAAATTGTTAGTAGGAATAGGGTTATCACCATATAAATTAACTAATACTTTACAATCTAATAAAACAGATTGTCCAGGTTTAGAAGCTGCTGTATCAGTGCCAAATTGAGTTCTAGTACCTTTAATAATTACTTCATCACCTAAATTCAAACTACCTAAAGTTTCAGTATCAGTAGTAATGGCAATCATTCCTGTTTCATCCATTAAATAGAAACCATCTCTATTGACTAATGAAGGACCAACAATAGCTCTTACTGTAACTTCAGTTTCTAAATCAGCATTAATAGCTTCAGCAACAGTTACACTTGCAAAACTATCAAGATTACCAATATTTATATGATATTCGCCACTTGCTGTATATTCTTCGTAAGTTGCTTTAACTGTAATAATAACTTCTCTACTAACACTTAAATCTACAATATTCATATAAGTTTTATTTGTTTCTTCATTATTTACAAATGTAATAGCTGGATTATTTGAACTATATTCAATCTTAACATTTTCAAAACCCAACAACTCGTTAGAAACACTTGTAGGTAATTCTAAATTAGGATTTGCATAATATGTATCAACTTTAAAATTATCTGCTACATAATAATCTAAAACCATTTGTGGTGCATTATTTAAATCAAATTGATAATTTTCATCTATTACTTCAATAGGTAATAAACGTGGTATTAATCCTGAAGCTTCAGATTTATAATTTAATACCATTAAATATACTGTACAAATCTTACCATCAAATTCTCTTAGCCAAGTGAAATCTTTACCATTAGCCTGTGTATAAGTATAAGAACCAGTAACACCATCTATATCAAAGAAATAGAAATTAGTGAAACCAGAACCTGCTACTTCTTTTACTAACGCATTAACTTTATAAATTAATGATGTGTCATTTTGTTGAGAAACATCATTATTCATCATATTCTTTACTGTACTATCTAAAACCCAGTCCTTATTCCAAACATTATCCGTATTTTTATCATTTTCTAAAAGATATACACTTGCAACTTGAATACAACCATCATAACCATACTTAGCCGCATTTGTTTGTTCATCTTCTAAAATCCAATTTTCCCTTGAAGCAGCAATTTTTATTTTATTACCAATTTCTACTTGTGGGGCAATTTGTGAATCATAAACATAAATTGAACTTGTATCATCTATTAAAATAAAACCAATTGGATTTTGGGCAGCATTATAAGTGTATGCAGCAACAACACCTTCTAAAATAACTTTTGTATTTACTTCTTCTTTACGAGCATCTGCAATACTCATTTCTTCATAATCATTAATATCAAATGAAGGAGTAGATTTTTCAAAAGCTATTATCCAACCACTAGAAATTTCAGCTGAACCTTTAAATTCATGAATTGTACCATAAAGTAAAACAATATCCCCAGCAACTGGTTTTTCATCCAATTCAGAATATCTTAATTCACCATCTGCACTATAAGTTCCATAAACAGATATAGTACCTGTTCCGTCGCTAATAGTCATTTGCCCATATTGTGGATTATCAATACTATCTACTACTGCTTGAACATAAAATCTTTCCGTTGATGCTCCATCTTGATAATCAGCAGCAAGTTCAATTAATTCGGCTATTGTTTTAAGTTCAGCTTTATCAACACTAGGATCTATTGGATCTGATGGGATATCACTATCTATTCCTTGTTCATTTGAATAGCCAATCATCCAAGCATCAATAAGTTCAGGTGTTTTACCACCGTAGTTTTGAATTACACCAAAGAATTCAACAACATCACCAACTACAGGTTTATTGTCAAGACCGTCATAACGAACAGAGCCATCTTCACTATATGAACCATAAATAGTAATACTTCCTGTAGAATCTGAAACTGTCATATTACCATAACTTTCATTAGAAATTGTCTCAATTTTACCTTCAATAGCATATTTTTCTGTTGAAGGTTCATCAACATATTCTTGACACAATTCAATAATTTCAGCAATTGTATAGACATCCCATTTTGCATATAGTGTAAGATTGCTTTCAATCTTAGTAGCAAAATCGAATTTTGTTGTTAAAGATTCATCACTATACCAGCCACCAAATTTATAACCTTCTTTAGTAGGATCAGTTGGTTTAGTTAAAGTAGTTCCCTCATCAATAACAACATTATCTAATTTAGAACCACCATTTGTATCAAATGCCACAGTAACTGAATTTTCAATTTTTTCCCATTTTGCATATAAAGTAGTATCTCCATCTACCTTTTCTGTAGCAAAATCAAAAGGATCAGTAAATTCAGAATCTTCATACCAGCCACCAAATTGATAACCATCTCTTGTCGGATCAGCTGGCTCAACTAAAGTTCCATCTTCTGTTTGTTGACTTTGAACAAAACTTCCACCATTAACTTCAAAATTTACATTGTACATTTTAGTTTTACAACTAATTAATACAAAGACACTAAAAATCGCAAGAAACAAGCTTGCCAAAAACTTTTTGTTTTTCATTTTCTTCTCCTGTTTTGTTGATTTTTAGCATTTAAGCATCTGGTTTTTAATTTTACGCTTTTAAAAAGCGGGGGGCAGCATACTTATGCCACATAAATTATACCCTCCCCCATAGTATTTTGTCAATCTATGAAAATGCTGAAAATTGTAAAATAATTTTACAATTTTGTATGTAAAAAAGGTTCTCAAAAAGTGAGAACCTTAACGATTACTTTCTATAACTAATTTCTTAATTTTATTTGCTAAATCAGGGCTTAAACTACTAGATTTAATGCGGTATGACCAATTAGAACCTGAAACATTAGATGGCAAATTCATTCTACTATTTCCATCTTCACATAAGAAATCTTGAATTGGAATAATTACTGTATTAGCAATACTTCTAAACGCTAATTCAATGATTGACCAAACTATATCACACGTATCATTAGCCTTTACTCGACAATCTAATTTAGCTGCTTCTTGTGCAAGAGAGAATAAGAAATTTTGTTTTTCTCCTGGTCTTAAATCTTCAATATATTGCCATAGAGGCATATTATCATGAGTACCAGTATATACAACATAATTAGGAGTATAATTACGTGGTTTATGTTCATTTAAAGGATTATCATCGAAAGCAAATTCTAATATTTTCATGCCTGGATAACCGACATCTTTCATTAATTGTCTAACTCCATCATCAATTACACCTAAATCTTCAGCAATAATATTATAGTCTAAAATATCTTTAAATAAATCTAATTTAGGTCCATCCACCCATTTACCATTTCTAGCTGTTTGACTACCATTAGGAATTGCATAAAATCTATCAAATGCTCTAAAGTGATCAATTCTTAAAATATCAACATATTTTAAAGTATTATTAATTCTATCTAACCACCATTTGTAGTTGTCTTTCTTTAAGTTTGACCAATTATATACCGGGTTCCCCCATAATTGTCCATCTGCACTAAAGGCATCAGGAGGACAACCTGCAACATTTATCATTCGCTTATTATTATCTAAATCAAAATATTGACTATATTTCCATACATCAACTGAATCATAAGAAAGGTATAGAGGTATATCACCAATGATTTCTACATCCTTACTCTTAGCATATTGATGTAATTTATCCCATTGTTTTTTAAATTCATATTGTGTGAATAACCAAAAATAATATTCTAACTCATTTTCTTGTTTTACTTTATTTTCTAAGTCTAAACTATAATTCTTATATTCTTCTGGCCATTCATACCAAGGTTTTCCATTATATTTAGTTTTTAAAGTCATAAATATAGCATAATCATTGAATTCTTGACTTTTAACAAACTTTTTAAATTCATCACTATTAATACTAAATTTAGTAAATGCTTCTCTTAAACAATATGTTTTATTCTTATATATTAGCTGATAATTAACTCTATCATTTGTGCTAAATTCTAAAGCATCACATAAATTTTTAGATAGTAAGCCTTCTTCTTGTAATTCTTCTAAATCAATAAAATAATAATTTAAAGCATTACTAGCAAATGACTGATATGGTGAATCACCAAAACCAGTTGGGGTTAATGGTAATATTTGCCATAACTTAAGACCAGCAGCATTTAGAAAATCAATTAATTTAAATGCTTCTTTGCCAAGTGTACCAATACCATAATTAGATGGTAAAGAACTAATATGTAACAAAAGACCTGCTTTTCGACTATTTATCATTATTAGAACCTGCTTTAATACGGTTTGTAGTTTCTTTATCAAAGAAATGAGCTTTAGATAAATCAAAACTTAATTTAACTTTATCTCCAGGTCTAATAATATTAGTTGCATTAATTCTTGAAATAACTTGAGATCCACAAATATCCATAATCAAATTATATTCAAAACCTAATAATTCAGCTGATTCAACAACCAAATCACACATTTGGCCATCATGAGAAGTATCAGTAATATTTTCAGGTCTAATACCTAAAACTACTTGTTTATTTAAATAACCATTTTCTTTCAATAATTCAAATTTATCCTTTGGTAATTTAATTTGAATTTTATTTACTGCTTTTTCTTCAGATAAAGCTTTCTTCACAGCTGATTCAACTACTACATTTTCCTCTTCAACTGAAACATCAGCATCATCGCTACCTTTTTTAGGTTTAACTTCTTTTTTCTCTTTTAATGTGATTGTATAATTACTGCTACTACCATTTTCAGCTATAACTTTAATGGTTGCTGTAGCACCTTCAGAAAGAATAATATTATTAGTATATTCAACTTTAGCAATTTTAGAACTTGAAATGGCTTCAATATTTGCTTTCTTACCAGCATCTTCACTCTTATATTCATATACATAATTATAAGTATTTCGATAAAAATCAGGAAGAGGGTTACCATCAATAGTTAATGATTTTAAAGTAGAATCTCTTTCAATGCTTCTAAAATAACCATCTTCAGATACAATACCTTCAATAAAATTCATAGCTGGAGTACCTATAAAACCCGCAACAAACATATTTTCTGGCCAATCGTACACTTCTTTTGGTGCACCAACTTGTTGAACTATACCATTATACATAATGACAATTCTTGTTGCCATTGTCATAGCTTCTATTTGATCATGAGTTACATAGATAAAAGTTTTTTGTAATCTACGGTGTAAATTAGCAATTTCGGTACGCATTTGTACACGTAATTTAGCATCCAAGTTAGATAATGGTTCATCGAATAAGAATAAATTACAATCACGAACTATCTCTCTACCAACTGCAACTCTTTGACGTTGACCACCTGATAAATTTTTTGGCTTACGCTCTAAATATTCAGTTAAACCAAGCATTTGAGCAGCTTCTAAAATTCTTCTCTTTCTTTCTTCTTTTGGAACCTTAGCTATCTTTAATGGGAATTCCATATTTTTATAAACTGTCATATTAGGATATAAAGCATATGATTGGAATACCATACCAATATTTCTTTCTCCTGGCAATTTATTATTAATTATTTCCCCATCAAAACTAATAGTTCCACCTGTAATATCTTCAAGACCTGCAATCATACGTAGTGTTGTAGATTTACCACAACCTGAAGGACCTACGAAAACTACAAATTCTTTATCTTCAATAGTTAAATTAAAGTCTTTAACAACTTCAATTCCATTTTTATCATATATTTTTTTCACATGTTTTAATTCTATAACCATACTTATTACCTCATATTATCCTTTTACTGAGCCTGCAGACATACCATTTACTAAGAATTTAGATAAACAGAAATATAAAATTATAATTGGTACTGCAATGAAGATACTACCTGCTGCGAATCTAGCAAACTCTGTAGCATCTAAATCATTTAACCCTACTGCTACAGTCCAATGATTTTTACTCTTTAATAGCATTTGTGGAAGAATAATATCACTCCATGGGAATGTAAAACTTGTTAAACCACTATATACTATCATTGGTTTAGCAACTGGTAAATTAATCTTCATAAAGATTTGGAACCTATTAGCACCATGCATTAATGCACATTCATCTATTTCATTTGGAATAGTATCAAAGAATCCTTTTTGGACCATATAGCTCATAGGAGCGCCACCTGTATAGATTAAAATTAGGCCCCATAATGAATCAACTATATGTAATTGTGTACATAATAAATATACTGCAATCATACCCATAAATGATGGGAACATACCAAGAATTAATGTTAATTTCATCATTTGTTTTCTAGATTTAAATTTTAATCTTGACATTGCATAAGCTGTTAAAATTGTTAAAAAAGTACCTAATACACAACTTACACAAGCAACTAATAAAGTATTTAAAAACCACTGTGGATAATCATAATTTCCTGTGTCTGTAAATAACTTTATGTATGTATCAAAACCATAACTAGGTGGGAAGAAACCTTCAAAATCATATAGACTTCCTGTTTTACTAAATGAGGATAAAACTAACCATAAAACTGGGAAGAAAAATATAAATGCTGCAATTAATAAAAGCAAATATGTAACTATCCCACTAATAATTCTATAAGGTCTAAATTTACTTACCTTAGTTTGACTAACTGTTTGCATTATTTATACGTATCCTCCTGTCTATAAGCTGGTGATAATACATAAACAATAAGGGAAATAACTGAAGTTATAATAAATATAATTAATGAAATAGCAGCCCCTATTGAATAATAATTATTATCAATAGATAAATTATATAACCAGTTGATTAATAAATCGGTATCACTAGCTAAAAAATAACCATCAACCTGTAAACTACTTCCTCTTAAGAAATAGAAAATACCAAAATTATTAAAGTTACCAATAAATTGATTAATAATAACTGGAGTTGTTGAGAAAACTACATAAGGTAAAGTTATACTTGCAAATTGTTTAAATGGCTTAGCTCCATGTATGCTAGCTACTTCATATAAATCAGTACGCATATTAGATAAAATACCAGTAGCAAGTAACATACCAGAAGGAATAGCTATCCAAGCATTAACAAATAAACCCAAAATACGTGCGTTCCAACCAGCATCAATAGACAAGAAGTCAACCGCTGGGTTCCCTGCGTCTGTAATCATTTGGTTAATTGGACCACCAAATGAGAACATAAATTTAAAACCTAATAAAGTAATAAATCCAGGAACGGCATAGGCAATAATTGGGAATGCACGCCAGAATGTTTTACCTTTTACTATCTTCTTGTTAATTAATAGAGCTAAAGCTAAAGAAACAAAATAATTTAAGGCTGTAGACATAACTGCCCATAAAATATTCCAACCTAAAATCTTAAAGAAAGTCCCAGATAAATCACCTAAAGCAACAAGTCTGCCAAAGTTTCCTAATCCTATCCAACTAACTAATAAATTATTATTAGCTATATCGCCGCCATAATCAGTAAAAGCTATGAAAATCATAACTACGATTGGCAAAACGTTAAATATCATTACCCCAATTACAGGTAAGAATAAAACTGTAATATAGAACTTACGATTCAATAAATCTTTAAGTTCTTCTTTAAATGGACGAGGTCCTAAACCTTCTTCTATTCTTAATTGGGTATTATAAGCATCACGACAGTTTGATACATAAATTGCAATATAGAATAATATGATAAATAAAGTTAAAACCCCTAATATCAAACATACAATCGAATTATCCCCTTCAATACCAATACTTGGATTTGGTAAAACATCACCTAAAGTGAATAATCTAATAAAATCATTACCACCTTTTAAAACAAAATATGCTATAAATAATACTTGAATTAGAAAGTAAATAATTCCTTTTATATATTTTTTGTATGCAATTTGGCCCGCACCCATAATGATAAATGATAACATCGTTTTTTTACTTGAATGTTTCATTACAGTTTTTAATTTTAAATAATTATCTTTAAAATACTGACCAATTTGACAAGCTTTTCTAACAAAGAAATTACCAATTGCTTTACCACAAGCTACAAAGAAGGAACAAATGGCTTGCCAAATAGTCATAAATATATTTGCTTTTTCCATAAACAATTACCTTCCTAACCTAAAGTTGTTAAAGCATTTATAATATCTTCTTTTACTTTATCAAGTTCAGCTTTAAGTTTATCTAAAGTATCAAATTTTGGTGGATTACTAGAACCGGCAATTCTAAATGGATCTTTAGCTAAATCAATAAACATAGTACCTACTACTTTCCAAACTTGATTAAGCTCACTAATTGAAGGCATAACATAAATATAACCATTTTCTAAATCGTCATATACCATTTGTGAAACTTCGTCTAATTCCTCTGCTATATCTTTACGAGCTGGAACTATACCTAACATTTCAGCTCTTTTATTAATCATTTCATAATTAGTAGCAAAATTAATAAATGCTAAAGATGCATTAGGATAGTCAGTATATGCAGAAATCGCATAACCATTAATCCCGCCCATTTGAGTAGCTCTAAATAGTTCACCATCTTCATCTGTCAAATCACCACTTACTGGTAATTTTGGCATAGTAGTGACACCTAAATTGTCAACATTACCGCCAAAAGCTTCAACGAAACGTGTATAAACATCTGGAGTTGTTAAAGTACAAAAGAATTCTCCACTTGCAAGTGAAGTATAAGAAGATGTTGTAATTGAGTTATCAACACATCTTTCATCCATTTGACTTGCTTGTTGTCTTGCTACATTTAAGCCCAAATAAGCATTACCAGCATTAATACCTACATCTGTTGGATCAGTATCATTATCGCCAAATATGTAAGCACCATAACTAAACAAATATCCCATTTGCATATATGGTTGATCATAACTTTCCATAAATCCCCAAGTTTTAGAATTACCATCGTTTTTTAATTCTTCACTGAATTTATATAAAGCCGGCCATGATTCAAGCATATCAGGAACACCATTTTTATCATCATCCCAAGTTGTTTCCCAATCATCAGGAATTACACTTTTATTGTAATATAATAATGGCTCTTGAACATTGACAGGGACGCCATAATAAGCTCCATCACGATTGTATGCATTCCAAGCATTTTCATCAATTAAATTATAATCATCAACCAGTTGAATTGGTATTTGCATTAAATGCCTACCATCAACATAACCCATAATTTGGTCATTAGCTTGATATAAAACATCAGGTCCGAAACCATAAGGACCATTTTGGACTAAATCTGAACTTTCAGACTGATTAGCATCTACTGCCATTATGCCATACTCTTTGAATGCCCCATTAAAAGCATTAAGAAGTTCATCTAAATAACCTTGATCACGAGCTGTATCATTTTCTAATATTTTTAATTTTATTATTCCGCCATTAGGATCTTTTTCTAATTCACCAGTAAATATTTCATTTTTTCCTTGTGCTTCACTTCTATTGTTTCTATTAAAAATACCTACTGATATTAATATGGCAAATATTACTACAAAATGACCAATGATTATTAAAAACTTTTTCATCCATTACACCTCCTCATAAATAACAAAGCCTTTTTTCTTCAATAAATTATTTTCTAATTTATTACTAATTAAAATTTTATTAAATATTTTACGATAATCTTTATTACTATTATTGATACATAATGTTACACATTTATTTAAATATTTTCTCTTAATATATAAAACATCATCTTCAGCTAAAATATTAATATCTCCTTTAGCTAAAGCTTTATTTGTTGTTCGTAAATTAATTAAAGCTTTTAATGTTTTATAATAATTACTATCATAATTGATTTTACTAAAATTCATAGGTCTTCTATTATCAGGATCATATCCACCTTCAAGAGGTATCTCTATACCATAATAAAGACCTGGTATACCTTTAAAGCAAAATTGTAATGCTAAAGCACATAGTAATAAATCGAAATCTTTTTTACAGGTTGTAAAGAAACGATCAGTATCATGAGTATCTAATAAATTTAACATCATATCATTGCAAATATCATTATTTCTTATTAATAATGAATTTAACTGATAACTTATTTCTAATGCATTTTTCTTATTTAAACCTAAATAATCAATAGCAGCTTTAGTAAAAGCATAATTCATAATAGAATCAAATTGATCTCCTCTTAAAAATGTATAACTATTGTGCCAATTCTCAGCAACTAAAAAACAATTAGGTTTAATTTCTTTAACAGCATTTCTAAATTCTTGCCAAAAACGATGACTAACTTCATCAGCTACATCAAGACGCCAACCATCAATATCAAATTCCCGAACATAATACTTACCAATTTCTATTAAATATTTTCTTAATTCTTTATTACTAGTATTAAATTTAGGTAAATAATTGCAAATAGAAAATATTTCATAATTTACTTTTTCTTGATCTACTTTATCACCATGAATAATAAACCAATCATAATATGGTGAATTAGAACCATTCTTTAAAACATCTTGGAACTCTTTTAGACGATCAGAACAATGGTTAAAAACGGCATCTAAAATAACTTTAATGTTTCTCTCATGACATTTTTCTATTAATTCTTTTAAATCTAAACTACTACCAAATTGGCTATCTACTTTGTAATAATCATAAATATCATACTTATGATTTGAAATTGAAGAAAATATTGGTGTAAGATAAAGGGCATTAATCCCTAAATCACTTAAATAATCAAGCTTATTAATAATGCCCCTTAAATCTCCACCATAAAAACTAGTAGGTTTAGGAATTTCATCAACTTTTAAATTAATGTAACTTTGATCTTTTGCCTTATCCCCACAAGCAAAGCGATCAACAAAAATTTGATAAAAAACTCTATTTTCTAACCAATCTACATATTTAGGAACATCTATATCGTTAATAAATGGATATTGAAAACAATTAAAGTAGGCAAAACTAAAATCATAGTTATCTAATACGCCGTCTTCACAAAAGTAATATGTTTTCCCTTCACATATGAGTTTAAATATATAGACAAATCTAACATCCCTAAGTTTAATTGTTACTTCATAATATTTAAACAACTCTAGTTCATACTTTAAACTCATAGCAATTTCTTCTTGTTTAATGTAATAGTCATATTTATTACCATAAATAACCTTGATTTCATCAAAAACATCTTCTTTTGCTACCCTCAATCTTAAAGTTATTGTATTTTTATCGATTGGATAACATAAATTAGAGTCGCCTTCATGGTATATCGCTTGTTTATTCATACGATATAGACCTCCTTAAATTTAAATATTTATTAATTTCTTAATTTTTTAACTTAATTTAATTATTCACTAACAGGTGTAATTGTAATTTCATTAGTCAATGAATTTAATACTAATTTATAAGTACCAGCATTAACAATCTTAATATTGCTAACAGTTGCTGGGTCTGTAATACCTTCACTAACTACATTACCACCTCTTAAGAATACACCTTGATGGATGCCATAATAATAACTAACAATTTGGAATTCAGCATTAGCAGCAACTTCAAGTGTAGCTTCATAAGTATAATTATTTATTTGTGTTAAACTTGTAAAATCACTCCAAGTTGTCTCAACACCATTAACTGTTGCTTGACCTGTTAATTTCCAATCACGTGTATCTTTAGAAGTTTCACTTACAACTTCATAATTTACATCATATGTAGCGCCAGTAGTTTTATAAATTTCCCTATTATAGCTGATACCATGTTTTTCACCATCAACTTCATAATACCAACCAGCTAGTGCTTCATTTTCAGTTAATGTAGGTGCTTTAACATTAGGGAATTTTGCTCCATCTCTTAAATAAACTGTATAATCAGTACCCTTACCATTATATTTGAAATTAAATGTATCATAAGTTACGCCATCAGTTACTTCATAATCCCCAATTCTATTGATTGCTACTTTGTAACTCTCATAATTTCCGTATGTATCTTTATTTACTATAACTTCATCTTCAGTAATTGATTTAGCTACATTCTTGTTTGCTGTAACTTTAACTTCATATTTACCACTGTTAATAATTTCAATTTCATTAACACTATTTAAGTTAACATTTTCACTATCTGTATTTTCAGCATCAATGTTCTTCTTTAATCCACTTAATTGAACAGTATAATCCTTATCTACCATGTAAATTTGTAATAATTCACCAGCATTGAAACTGAATTCACCAGTCCAAACAATGTTATCTCCTTCAGCTTTACCTACCCCAAATTTTAAATCAGCATAATTTGTAGTATTTGCTCCACCTGCAGGTGTACCACCAATGAATGGACTAAATGCTGTATCAAGGCTAAATTCTCCAACTCTTTCAACTTCAATTATACCAGCTGTAGGAGTTACTAAATCTGTTGTTAAAGTAAATTTATATAAACCACCTTGTTCAACTATGATATTTTCTTTATAACCAGCAGATGGATCTAGATAATTACCTTCAGATGAGAACCATTCGTTATCGCCTTGATCAAGTAATCCGCCACCCATTTGATATTTCCATACTGGTGTACCACTTTCATCAAATTCTAATACGGCAAATTGGAATTCATTACCTTTAACTAAACCAAATGTTCCTTCAAATACATTAGGTTTACCTTTAACTTTATCTAATTCAAAGATATCACTGTCTTTATTTCCTTTACCCCAATCTGATGAAATTAAATCACCTGATAAATTACCAACAATTTCCCAAGTATTAGGATCTTGAGCTAAACTATTCCATTTACTAAATACTGATTTATCTTCTGTAATAGTTTGATTAAAATCAAATGGGATATTTAAAGTAGGTGTAGCATACCAACCATCAAATGTCGCATCTTCTTTATTATCTGGTGTCCAACTCTCTACTTTTTCACCATCATTTACTTCTGCTTTCTTCAATACTGTTGTTTTATCTTGATCGTAGAATGTAACAGTATGAACGTTTTGTTCATTCTCTCCACCATTTTGTTCACAACTTGTCAATGCAATACCAATTAAACATACACTTAATATTGCACAGAACCATGTAACTATTTTTTTCATATTTCCTCCTAAAATTTCCTTTATTCTTGAAATGTTTGTAAACGCTTTTACTACTACTTAAAAAAACAATTTAAACGTTTAACTAATTTCACTTAATTCTACACCATTTTTAACTTAATGTAAAGGCTTACATTTAACTTAAAATTAAAAAAATTTAATTATAGCTTTTAAGTTCTAAATAAAATATAATAGACATATGAGAGGGGGACGCCGGTATATTATGAAAAAAGTTAGATTAGTAGATATTGCACAAGAAGCTGGAGTTAGTGTTGCTACTGTTTCTTATGTTTTAAATAATGTACAAACCCAAAAAGTAAGTGAAGAAACAAAATTAAAAGTTATGCAAATAGCCAATTTGCATAATTATAAAAAAAATACTTTTGCAGCTGCTTTAGCTAATGGCAAAAGTAAATGTGTTGGCATATATATAGGTAAATATGATTTTTCTTTAACAAACGGAGATATCTTAGTAACAATAAATAAATTAACTAAAAAATTATATGAAAATGGTTATAATTCATTTATACTAACTAATGAATATAATCAAACGATTGATAATGTAGATGCTATTATTTGCTATGGTTTATACGATGAAGAATTTAAAATGATTTCTGAAGCTAATGTTGTTCCTGTTATTGCCGTAGATTGTTTACGTCATATACCATGGACTTTTGAAATATGTCATGTCTACCGTGATATACCAGAAACATTATATTTAAATGATTATATTTTAATAACATCTAGACCTAATTCTAAAGGTTTAGCCGATTTAATTTTAAATTATAATACTAATGTTTTCTTCATTTCTAATTTTTTACAATTAGAAAATCTAATACCTACTATAAAAGATAAAAATATAGTTGCTGGTTCTGCTGCTATTTTTAATTTCTTAAATGCTAGAAATATTTTAGTTTACAGTGATAATTTTAATTTAGATGCCTTCATTAATAAAATAACAACTGCTGTTTCTTTAGCTATTGAGCACAAAGAAATAGCCGAAGATGAACATATTATAAGAATATAAGAGAGTGTGAAATAATTCGAATTTTATCTGATTAATTTCCGCTCTTTTTTCCTTTGCCTTTAAAATACAAATTAATATGTGGATAACTTTCAATTTATAACAAAAAGGTTTGACCAGCGATTTTCACTGTATCAAACCATTGCTTTCAATATGGAGGCCCCGAAGAGATTCGAACTCATGATCAGGCAGTTGCAGTGCCGTGCCTTACCACTTGGCTACAGGGCCATTTCTCAATTGCTTTCTAATTTTATCAAAAAAGACAATTTAAATCAAGTGTTTTTTATTTTTTCTCTTTGTTAATTTTAACTAAGAATAAATACTACTAAAAAGCTATTTTTAAAATAAAATTTATACATTTATATTCTTTTTTATTAATTAAATACATTTCTAAAAACTAATTCTTTACTCCTTCTCCCTCAAAGTTATAATTAAAATTACTATTTAAAGGTTTATTTTCATAAATATAATCATAATAATTATTAACATTTACTACTATTTCATCTATGCTTTCTAACCATATATTATATATAGTTTCTAATTTCTTTTGATAAAGGGGATCAAGAGTTATATCAAATAACATATCTTTATTTTTTTCATAAGTTTTAGTTAATTTCATAATCATATTAACTAATTTTCTTTTTTTCAAATTATAGGCATATTTAATAATAAAATTAGTATCCTTATAAGCTTTATTGGCAGTTTTTGAATCAACTTTTAATAATCTATCAACCTCATTTACGATATTTTTAGGTAAGATAATATGTTTATTAAAGTTATAACTATTATAATCAATTTGATTACTCTTTAATAATAAATACTCTAATTCTCTTTCTAATTTAACATGAGAAAATTCATTTTCAATTTGATGAACATATTTATGAATATTTTTATCTAGGGTATAATGGGTAATAAAGCCAAACATAAATGATAGATATTCTTCATTATTTGCTTTTTCGGCAAATAAAATGTTTCCACTTGTTCTATGAATTTCATCTGCTTTAGATGTTAAAGGTGATTTTTTCATAAAACCATAAAAATATAATGGATCAGGACCTAAAGTTCCGCTATAATACGCTTCTTTATAATTATGAATTATCTTTTTAATTTTTTCCGGGTAATCGAACAAGGTAATTTTGGCTATTAACTTATGAGCAAAAATTGCTGGCATGGTTTCATCTCCTCTACTTGAATTTATTATAACAAGACAAGTAATATAGTTAAAGAAAAACATTGTAAAATAGTTGTAAACGGTTTTTTTAGCACTCTCGACTTGACAGTGCCAATAATTTGAGTATAATAATAATTGTAAAAGCTAATAGGCTTTTTAGAGGAGGTATTAAGTATGCAACAAGAACCAAATTATCAAAATGATCCAAATGTACTTGAAAAATTTGGGCGCAATATTGTTGAACTTGCTCGTCAAGGTAAAATCGATCCTGTTATAGGCAGGGACGAAGAAATTAGACATATAATAAAAATATTAACTCGTAAAACTAAGAATAATCCGGTTCTAATTGGTGAACCTGGTGTCGGTAAAACAGCAATTATCGAAGGTTTAGCAAGACGTATAGTTGCTAATGATGTTCCTGTATCATTAAAAGATAAAGAAATTTATGAATTAGATATGGGTTCTCTTGTAGCTGGTGCTAAATTTAGAGGTGAATTTGAAGAAAGATTAAAAGCTGTTTTAAATAAAGTTAAAGAATCTGATGGTAAGATCATCATGTTTATTGATGAAATCCATTTAATTGTTGGGGCTGGTAAAGCTGATGGTGCTTTAGATGCTGGCAATATGTTAAAGCCTATGTTAGCGCGGGGTGAATTGCATTGTATAGGTGCTACTACTTTAAAGGAATATAGAGAATATATTGAAAAAGATAGTGCTCTTGAAAGAAGATTTCAAAAGGTTTTAGTCAATGAACCTAGCGTTGAAGACACTATTTCCATATTAAGAGGTATCAAGGAAAGATTTGAAATGCATCATGGTGTTCATATTACTGATAATGCTATTGTAGCTGCTGCTACTATGGCTAATCGTTACATTACTGATCGTTTCTTACCAGATAAAGCAATCGATTTAATCGATGAAGCTTGTGCTTCCTTAAGAATGGAAATAGATTCAAGACCAGTTGAACTTGATGACTGTGAAAGAAAGATTACTCAGTTAAAAATTGAGGAAATGGCTTTAAAAAAGGAAACTGATCCAGCAAGTAAAAATAGATTAAATGACTTACAAAAAGAATTAGAAACTGAAACTAAAAAACAAGCTGAATTAACAGCTGAGTGGCAAAAAGAAATTAAGGAATTAAATACTTATAAAGAAGAAAAGAAAAAATTAGATCAAATGAAATTTGAACTAGATAAGGCCTTCAATAATGGTGATTACAAAAAGGCTAGCGAACTTCAATACAAAATAATTCCTGACTTACAAAAAGAAATTAATAATTTTCAACAACAAAATAAAGAAAATAGAATGATTTCTGATACTGTTTATGAAAGCGACATTGCTGAGGTTGTTTCTAAAACTACTAATATTCCTGTTTCTAAATTAATGCAAGGCGAGCGTGAAAAAATATTACACTTAGCTGAAACATTAAAGAAAAGAGTCATCGGTCAAGATAATGCTGTTGAACTTGTTTCTAATGCCATCTTAAGACAAAGAGCTGGTATTAAAGATGAATATAAACCAATTGGTTCATTCCTGTTCTTAGGTCCTACTGGTGTAGGTAAAACCGAACTTGCTAAATCACTTGCCGAAGCATTATTCGATAGTGAAACTCACATTGTGAGACTTGATATGTCAGAATTTATGGAACCACATAGTGTAGCTAAATTAATTGGTGCTCCTCCAGGATATGTAGGATATGACGAAGGTGGTCAATTGACCGAAAAAATCAGACGTAATCCTTATTCTATAATTTTGTTTGATGAAATCGAGAAAGCTCATCATGATGTTTTCAACATTTTATTACAAATATTAGATGATGGTAGACTAACCGATAGTCAAGGTCGTACTGTTGATTTTAAAAATACAATCATCATAATGACTTCTAATTTAGGTAGTGAATTATTATTGCAAGATAAAGGAGAAACTGAAGTTTTAAATTTATTAAAACAATACTTTAAACCTGAATTTTTAAATCGTATTGATGAAATTATTACTTTCAAACCTCTAGACAAGACAGTTCAACTTAAAATTGTTACTAAATTATTGCATGATTTAGATGTTCGTTTATTACATCAAGATATAAATATAACATTTACTGATAACTTAAAGAATTGGATATTAGAACAAAGTTTTGATATAACATATGGTGCTAGACCAATTAAAAGATTTATCACTAAATATATAGAAACTTATATTGCTACTAAAATAATAAATGGCGATATTAAGCCAAATATTCCTTATGTTCTTGATATAACAAGAAACGAATTAACTATAATTGTAAAATAAAAGCTTACTCAAAGTAAGCTTTTTTGTTATATTATAAAATTACCATCTTTAAACAATACTACTTCTTCACCACTTCTAGTAGTACCAACAATATACATATCACTTGAACCAAACATAAAATCAACATGAGTACGTGAATCATTAGCACCTTTTTGATTCAATTCTTCTCTTGTTAAGTTTGTTCCATTTTTAATATTAGTTGGGTAACTAGCACCTAAAGCTAAATGACAAGAAGCATTTTCATCATATAGTGTATTGTAAAACAAAATGTTCATATTAGAAATTGGTGAATCATGACTAATTAAGGCAACCTCACCTAAATAACAACTACCTTCATCAAATTCAATTAATGATTTTAAATTATCTTCACCAACTTTAGCTTTGTAATCAATAACTTTTCCATTTTTAAAAGTCAAACTAAAACCATCAATAATAGAGCCTTGATAATTTAAAGGTTTAGTCGCTACAACCTTACCATTAACCTTAGTTTTATAAGGAGCACCAAAAACTTCTTCTGTAGGTATATTAGGACTAAATCTAACACCTTTAGTAGAATAATCATCACCACCACAAAAGATATTATCATCAGCTAAATATACTTCTAAATCAGTGCCTAAACTATTTTTAAAATGAAGTTTTAAAAAATCATAATCATTTAATAACTTAGCATGTTCACTAATTTTTTCACTATGTTTAGTCCAATTTTCTACACTATCGAATTCATCAACATGACAAGCTTTAAATATAGCCGACCATAATTTTTCTTCCGCATTAGAATCATTAGGAAAAACTTTTAAAGCCCAATTTTTTGAACTTACAGCCGCTACTACCCATTGTCCATCATTATTCATAGTATATTTAGAAAAGAAATCTAACTTAGTTCCTCTAGCCTGACTTCTAGCTTGTAATTTAACAGCATCAATACCAGTTAAAGCTTCCACATTAGGAGAAACTAAGGATATTGCACAAAAATTATTATCTACTAAATATTTGGCTTTTGAAACTTCAAAATCTTCAACTTCTTTTAATGAGTCAATATTTTGATATACATAGTCATTGCGGTTATTCATTACATCATTATAATCTACATATACCTTACTAGCACCAGCTCTATAAGCTTCCTCAACTACAATTCTAGCAAAATCATATACTTCAACTGGAGCTTTCACTAAAACAACTTGTCCTTCAGCAACATTAACACCTTTACGGACAATCAATTTTGCATATTCTCTTAGCAACTTATTCATTATCTTTTACTTCTTCTAATTTAATTTTTAATTTTCTTTCTGCAAAAGTTTTAATTGCATCAACTGATTCATCAAGACCTATATCGCTAGTTAAGCATAAATCATAAGTATTAGCTTTACCCCAATCACGATCTGAATAAAAGTTATAATAATTTCTTCTCTTTTTATCCATTTTAATAATTGTATCTTTAGCTTTGTTTTGATTTACACCATAATATTTAACTGCTCTTTCAATTTTCTTTTCCATTGAAGCATGAATGAAAACTGATACTACATTTGGCATGTCGCGCAATACATAATCAGCGCATCGACCTATTATGACACATGATTCTCTTTGGGCAATAGCTCTAATAGCATCAAATTGAGCTAAGAAAACTTTTTGTCCCATTGACATATCAAAACCATAGCTTGTAGGGACTATACCACTAAAAAAACCATCCTTACGTTCATCATAGTTTTCAAAGATCGCTTTAGACATTCCACTTTGTTCACTAGCTTGAGCCAACAATTCATTATCATAATAATTAATGCCTAAACGTTTAGCTAATTGACGACCAATAAAACGTCCTCCTGAACCATATTCTCTACTAATTGTAATTACGTATTTCATCTTGTTTCCACCTCGATTTAATTATAGCATTTTTTTCTTAAATATATAATACTTATTCCGCTTTTTCTGTATTATTAGTACTTTTATTTAATAAATTAACAATCTTTTTATTAAAAATAATACAAATTAAACCAGCTATAACCGCAATCGATCCTAAAATTATAGCTAAATTATAGTTGCCAGATCTAATTGAATCACCAAAATAAACCGAAAAGACAATAACTGGGGTTCTAGCTATTAAATTAATTAATAAGAATTTCCAAGTTTTAATTTTCGTAAAAGGAACTAAAAAGGCTAGAAAATCTTTTGGCAAACCTGGTATTAATAGTAAACCAAACATCATAACTAAACATCTTTTTTCATCCTGCAATAAATTATATTTTTTACCATCTTTTAAATTTACAAATAGACACGCAAACCCTTTGCCAAATGCCTTAACTAAAAGTATAACCACCAAACATCCCAAAGTTGTTCCAACTAAAGAAATTATAACCCCAACAAACGGACCATACATTAATCCCGCAATCATTTCAAAAGGACCATTAGGTAAAAAGGCAAATAAGACTTGTAAAACAATTAGTAAAAGTAAAATTAACCATGCCCATGATCCAGTTCTAGCCAACATATTTTCTAGTCCAGCTACAACTTCTTCATCTCTAGTAAATAAGCCATAAATATAATCCCAATATACAATAATTAAAACAATACTTGTAACTACTATAACAAATAAAACTGAAGATGTAATTATTAATCTTCTTAAATCTTCCTTTGTTAGTTTTCCTGTTTTTGCCATATTACACCTTCACTTTTAAATTCATGATATATATTATCATAAAAAGATTTAAAGCCTAAATAATAGCTTTCTAAACACATTATTTCGGCTTTTTGACCATACAAACCATCTCCGATAATTGGATGACCAATGCTAGCTAAATGAACCCGTATTTGATGGGTTCTACCTGTCTCTAATTCTAATCTAACTAAACTTTTATTTTTATTATGCCACACTACTTCATAATGAGTAATCGCTTCCTTACCATCGTCAGCAATTATCCTTTTATTAGAATCTTCACTTCTTTTAATTTTTTTATTAATAGTCCCTGAACCTAAAAGTTCACCTTCAACTAAAGCTAAATATTTTCTTTTAACATTAGTTTTAACCGGATTTAATAAATTAGCACTATAAGTATCTTTAGCTACTAAAACTAAACCAGCAGTTTCTCTATCTAGTCTATTTAAAAAAGATATATGACTATCTTCTCCTAAATAAGCTATTAATTGTTGATATAAACTAATAGGACAAGCCTTAGTAGGTATAGTTAAAAGATTAGGTTCTTTATAACACACTAAATAATATTTATCTTCATAATAGATATTTAAAGGCTTATTATACAACGGCCATTTTTCTTCCTTGCTCTTTTCTTCATATATTATTTTTATAATGTCATTTTCTTTTACTTTTAAATATCTTTCATAAGGTATGTTATTAACAAATATTTTAGCTTCTAAATATTTGAGTCTTCTATAAAATTTCTTAGATAATTGTTCTTTTAAAAATTCACTTAAAACAATTTCTTTATCTACTTTAAATTCTAATAATTTTTCTCTCATAGTTTAATTATAATATAAAACTTTTTAAAAAAATATAGTAAACGCTTTCAAAATATTAAGAAAATTGATATAATACAAAACAAGGAGATGATTTTATGGCCGATGTAATCGAAGAAGCTAAACGTTGTTTAAAATGTAAAAAACCTTTATGTAAAGAAGGTTGTCCGGTTAAAACACCTATCAATGAAATAATGCAAATGTTTTTAGATGGTAAACTAGACGAGGCAGGGGAAAAATTATTTGCTAATAACCCACTATCTGCAATATGTGCTTTAATTTGCCCTCATGAAAAGAATTGTACGGGTCATTGTGTATTAAATAGAAAAGGTAATCCTATTAAGTTTTATGAAGTTGAAAACTATATTTCTACTTTCTACCTAGAAAAAGCTAGACTACAAAGCACTGAACCAAATGGTTTTAACATTGGTATTATTGGAGCTGGTCCTGCTGGTATTACTATTGCTATTATTCTAGCTGAAAAAGGATTTGACGTTACTATTATTGACTCAAAAGACAAAATTGGTGGAGTTTTACGTTATGGTATTCCTGAATTTAGATTACCAAAAGATTTACTAGACAAATTATTAAATCGTATGTTAGATTTAAAAATCAAATTTAGACCAAACACTTTAATTGGTCCTGGTATTACAATAGATGATATGTTTAGAGATGGTTATGATGCTATATTTATTGGAACAGGGGTTTGGAAACCAAATCGTTTAAAAATTCCTGGTGAAACTCTTGGTAATGTGCATTTTGCTATCGATTATTTAAAAAATCCTGATTCTTATAATAATTTAGGAGATAATATCGTTATTATTGGGGCAGGAAACGTAGCAATGGATGTTGCTAGAACTGTCTTACGTAAAACCCACGCTAATGTATCTTGCATCTTCTTTAGAGGTAAGGAGGAAGTTACTGCTACTGAGGAAGAGTTAAATTTAGCTATCTTAGATGGTTTAAATATGCGTTATTATTTGAATACTACTAAAATTGAAAAAGATGGCATTATTGTTGAACCAGTTGTTAAACAAGAAAATGAAAATGGCGAAGTAACTTATATTAATGCTAGTGAAAATGCCTATAAAATTCCTGCGACATCTGTAATAATCGCTATTGGTCAAGGACCCCAATCTAATATTGTATCTACTTCTAAAGATATTGATACCAATAAACGCGGTTTAATTCAAACTACCCAAAATGGCGAAACTACTCGTCCTGGCGTATTTGCAGCCGGCGATGTTGTTTATGGTGCAAAAACCGTTGTTGAAGCAGTGGCTGTTTCTAAAATGGTAGCTAAGGAAATTGAAGATTATTGCTATAGCAAAAGAAAAACGGGCTAACCCGTTTTTTTATTTATCAAATTTTTTGATAACCGCTACACCTAAAGGATGCGGACCAGTATGAACAGCTATAGTTGAACCAATTTGTTCAAAATCAACTTTATAATTTGGTAATAATTTTTTTACCTCACTACAAAATTTCTTAGCTTCTTCTATATCATAACCATAACCAACAGCTATTATGTATTCATCAGGATGACTATCCTTTAGATAATCAAGTAGCATATTTTTAATCTTTGCCAAACTTCTACCCCTTGATAAAGCAACCCCACTAGAAAATATTTCTCCTTCTTTTAAAGTAATAATTGGACTAATTTTTAAAATATCACCAATAATTGAAGAAACTTTACCAATTCTACCACCATTTTTTAGATAACTTAAACCTTTAATCGTAAAGAATATTCTACCTGTAGCTAAATGACTATTAATAGCTTCAACTAATTCATCATAACTATATCCTAATCTTTTAAGCCTTACAGCTTCCTTAACTACTAAACCTTGTAAAACCGTATTAACTGTTGTGTCAATAACTGTAATATTTAAATTAGGATATTTTTCTTGCATAATATTTTTAGCATTTAAGGCCGAATTATATGAACCACTAAATTTACTAGTTATACATAAACAAATAATATCATAATTATTTTTAACAGCATTTTCAAATACCTCAAGATAATCATTTATAGTTGGTAAACTAGATTTAGGGAAAATATTAGGGTTTTCTACTAAATCTTCATAAAATTGTCTTACTTCTATTTCCTTACCTTCTTTTTTATATTCATCTGTTTTAAATTTTACATAAAAAGGTACAACATCTATATCTAATTTTTCAATATCTAAAACATTTAAATCACAAGAGCCATCACTTATAATTCTATAGTCTTTCATATCTAATACCTCCTGTGTAATTATAACACATCCATTCATATTTAAAAACAATAATAACTAAGTATTTATTTTTACAGCTATTAAGAGTATCATATTTATGGAGGTTAATCATGAAAGTATTAGTAATACCTGAGTTTTACAGTTGTTATGCTATAAAGTGAGAAAAATGCTAAAATGCGTATATTTTCTCACTTTTTTCTTTAT
>CALUXI010000015.1 GCA_944324705.1 uncultured Acholeplasmatales bacterium | reverse complement strand
CAGCTGAAAGTGTTATTTTAGCTGCTAAAAATTCAATTGGTAATGATTCTCCATATCTTTCTTTTTCTTTAGAACAAACAATTAAAACTTTAAAGTTCTTAGATGAAAAGAATAAAGCATATACTCCACAAAATTAACTATATAAAATCTTCAAAGATCAAGATATATACAAAAGCTATTTTAACCTTAATGTGTAAACTTTTTTAAAAATAGTCAGCTTTAAGGTTTTTTAAGCTTGGATAAAATTCATTTTTATATTTTTTTGAAATCAGCTTGATTTATTTATAGTAGGCTTTCTAGTATATTTATTGTTAGCTAATTATTAAAATCCCCTTTCTGTTTTAAATTTAAAAATGTATATTAATAAAAATTCACAAAAATTTAAATTGATTCGTTCATTCTTTAATTAAAGTATAACATATTTCTATTTTTATTCAATATAAATCTAAATTTTACGAAAAAGAAAAAGGCATTGCTGCCTTATCTTACATTATTATAAAATTCTTCACTTAATTTAACTAAATCTATTATATCTTTAGTTGCACAAACTTCTAAACTTGAATGCATTGCTAGTTGAGGTAAACCAATATCAGCACTATTAATAGCTACTTGACTAATTAATAAAGCCCCTAATGTTGAACCACCTCTTAAATCACTTCTATTTGTATAAGTTTGTAGGTTTATCTTAGCTTTTTGAGCTAATAATTTAATATAACTTGCTGAAGTAGGTGTTGTAGTATAACGATAATTAGCATTATATTTTAGAACTACACCATTACCTAAATATGGTCTATTGTTTTGATCAAATAATTCGGGATGATTAGGATTTAAAGCATGAGCGTTATCGCAAGATAGAACAAAAGAATTATTTTTAAGGATTAATTCTTCTTCTATAGAATAATTTAAATTATTATAAATTCTTGTCATTATATCTTTAAAATACGGTGAATCAGCCCCTTGAGGTGTCATACTACCTATTTCTTCATTATCAAAAGCTATATAGAAATTAAAAGTATTATTGTTATTAGATTTAATAAAACCTTCTAAAGTTGCATAACTTGAAGATAAGTCATCTAATTGCGGTGAGAAAACAAATTCATTGTTATAACCACCTAACCTAGCTCTTTGTCTATTGACCAACATTAAATCAAAATCTAGAATATCATGATAATTAATGTTTAATTCTTTACTAATTATTTCTGGTAAAGTAAGGCTTCCTTCAATACCTAAAAGTGGTAATAAGTCTATTCTTAAATTATATTCCATACCTTTACTTACCTTACTTTCTAAATGAGGTGGTAAATTTGGGATGATTAATAAGTCACGATCAATATACAGAAGTTTAGTAATTATTTTATCTTCTTCTTTAACTATTACTTTACCTGCAATAGTTAGTGGCTTATCAAACCAACTAGAAAGGATCGGGCCACCATAAACCTCTGTATTTAATCTAATATAATGACCATCATTAATTAAATTATTCGGTTTTATTTTAAAAGTAGGAGAATCTAAATGACTTGCTATTATATTTGAACCCTTTAAAGTTTTTTTAATTGGAGTAGTAAAAGCTATAATAGATGTATCATTTCTAACTATATAATACTTTTTATTATAATCTAATTTCCAATAGTTATTTTCTTCTAATTTAATAAAATTATTCTTAATTAATATCTTTTCTATATTTAAACAAGCATGATAATTTGTAACACTTTCACGCATAAAGTTTAGAAAATTATTCACTTAATGTCACCTCAGATCTAATAGCTAAAATATCATTTATGAAACCAGCAAAATAATATTTATTATCTATTTTAGTATATTTAACTTTTAATATTTCATCTAATTTTCCTTCATGAACAAAATCAAGTTGAAAATCTACTATCTTTTCATTTTCTTTTAAATTCATAATATCTAAAAAGACATCCATATATTTAGAGTTATTCATATGTTTATTATGGTCTAAGTCAGAAAATTTTATTAAATATCCATATTCATTTTGATAATTTATATTTTCATCTAATTTATTTATTTTATCATAGATTACCTCATCATGAATTTCACCTTCATAATCAACATCTCTAGCTCTTTCAAGTCTTCTAGTAGTTGTATTTATAACACACCATATTGAAGATCCTACCACGGCTACTTCATTCCTGTCGTTAATTATTTTATAGTTTCTAGTAAAACTAGCACCTTTTTTCTTTTCTGGCCAAGTAATTACTTTAATAGTTGATCCAGGTTCTATTGTATTTAAAATAGAAACTTTTTCTCTTGATACAACCCAGTAGTAACCTTTTTTTACCATATCATTAAAACCCATACCAAGTATACTAGCATGATTACCAGCCACATCTTGAAAAGAGTCTAAAATTGAAGTAGGGCTTATTAAATCATGGCAAGTAAAATCATTAGTACGCATCCGATAGTTAGCTTCATAAATTAGTTCCATTTTATCCTCCTAGCCGATAGCGTCCTTCATTTCAAGTTTAATTAAACGATTTAATTCAACAGCATATTCCATTGGTAATTCTTTAGAAAATGGCTCAATAAAGCCCATAATAATCATTTCTGTGGCTTCTTCCTCTGTTAAACCTCTACTCATTAAATAAAATAATTGATCTTCATTAACTTTAGACACTGTTGCCTCATGTTCAATATACATATCATTATTTTTCCCTATGTTAGTAGGAATAGTGTCACTTTTTGAAACATTATCTAAAATTAAAGTATCACATTCTATATGACTCTTAGCTCCTGTAGCTTCTTTGCCACAACTTACAAGGCCACGATAATTAACAACACCACCAGCTCTACATATTGATTTTGAAATAATTGTAGATGTAGTGTTTTTACCTAAATGAATCATTTTGGCTCCTGTGTCTTGGTATTGATCTTTTGAAGCAAAGGCAATACTAATAGTTGTACCTTTAGCATAATCGCCTGCTAAAATACAAGCTGGATATTTCATATTTAGACCAGAACCAACATTACCATCTATCCATTCCATATGACCATTATCCATAACTTTAGCTCGTTTAGTAACTAAATTAATGATGTTATTAGACCAATTTTGAACTGTTGAATAACGACATTTAGCATTTTTACCAACATAAATTTCTACTACTGCGGCATGTAAACTATCTTTTGAATAAATAGGGGCTGTACAGCCTTCTACATAATGAATATCTGCATCATCATCAACAATGATTAAAGTTCTTTCAAATTGTCCTACTTTTTCAGAGTTAATTCTAAAATATGATTGAACTGGTTTAGGCACCTTTACTCCTTTAGGAACATAAATAAACGAACCACCAGACCATACTGCACTATTTAAAGCCGCATATTTATTATCACTTTTAGGAACAATTGTACCAAAATATTTTTTAAATAATTCAGGATATTTTTTTAATGCCGTATCAGTGTCACAAAATATAACTCCTAAATCATCTAATTCCTTTAAATTTTTATGATAAACTACTTCTGATTCAAATTGAGTTGAAGTCCCGGCAAGATATTTAGCTTCTGCCTCTGGAATCCCAAGTTTAGCAAAAGTATCTTTAATTTTAGTAGGAACATTTTCCCAATTATGAGCTTGTTTTTCCGTACTTTTTACATAATAAGTATATTCATCAAAATTAATGCCTGATAAATCTGGTCCCCATTTAGGGTTTTCTAATTTACAGAATTGTTCATAACTTTTAAGGCGATATTCTAGCATAAAATCTGGTTCGCCTTTAGCATGAGAGATAAACTTAATTACCTCTTCATTTAAACCTTTTCCTGAGGTTAGATATGGATTTACATCCGTTTTAAAACCATATTTATATTCTTCATCTATAATCTTATCATTCATCTTCTTCACCATCTTCTAAGGCTTTTTCACATGCCTTCCAAGCTAAAGTAGCACATTTAATACGTGCTGGAAATTGCGAAACCCCCTTATAAGCTAAAGCCTCACCTAATTCTTCTTCTTTAGTTTCATTTAAAGGTTCTCCTTGAATCATATTGAAAAAATCAGCAATAATTTCTTTAGCTTCTTCAATTGTTTTACCCTTTAAAGTTTCAGACATTACAGATGCAGATGAACAACAAATTGAACAACCTGTACCATCTTGTAACACATCTTCAATAATATCACCATTTAATTTAACTTCAATTGTAATATCATCACCACAAGAAGGATTATGAAGATGAATTTCTTTATAATTTGGATCTTTAACTAAACCTTTATTACGTGGATTTTTATAATGATCCATAATAACTTGACGATATAAATCTTCTAATTTCATATTAATCCTCCATAAACATTTGAAAGAATTCAGCTGCTTCTTTTGTCGCTTTTAAGAAAGTTTTAACATCCTCTTCATCATTATAAAGATAAAAAGAAGCTCTTACTGTACCAACTACATTTAAATGATGCATTATAAGTTCAGCACAATGGTGACCAGCCCTAATACAAACATTATTTTTGTCATACACTGAGGCAGCATCATGAGGATGAGTACCTTTAATATTAAAGCTTATAATACCCGTTTCAGCAGACTTATTATAAATAATAACATTAGGTATTTTTTCTAAACCCTTAATAGCTAAATTAAATAATTCTTTTTCATGTTCATAAATTCTATCAATTCCCACTTTATTAATAAATTTAATTGCTTCTTTTAAGGCAATAACTTCAGCTATCATTGGGGTACCTGTTTCAAACTTATAAGGTGTATCTTTATATGACATATGATCAACGTAAACATCTTCAGCCATATCCCCACCAAACTCAACAGGTGGCATTTTATCTAAGATTTTTTTCTTACCATATAAAACACCAACTCCAGTCGGACCCATTAATTTATGGCCAGAAAAAGCTAAAAAATCACAATCTAATTCTTTAACATCCACCTTTAAATGCGGAACACTCTGAGCCCCGTCTACTATTACAACAGCTCCAACTTCATGAGCTAATTTAATAATTTCCTTAATTGGTGTCAAATAACCCATTACATTAGATACATGAGTTAATGCTACTACTTTGGTATTTTTATTTAATAATTTCTTAAAATTTTCAATCGTAATTTTAGATTCTGCATCTAATTCAATATAATTAATTTTAGCACCTGTTTTATTAGCTACATTAAGCCAAGGCATTTGACTTGAATGGTGTTCTAATTCACTAGATATAATTTCATCACCAGGTTTTAAAAAGTTAAGGCCATAGCTTAAAGCTACTAAATTTAAAGCGGCCGAAGCACCTCTTGTAAATACTATTTCCTCAGTTTTAGCATTAATAAATTTAGCTACTATTTCTCTAGTTTCTTCATATTCATTAGTCGCTTCATAAGATAATTTATATACACCTCTATGAACATTAGTACCGTTATAAGCCATATAATTAAATAAAGATTCATTTACTTCTTTTAATTTTAAAGCTGAAGCTGCACTATCTAAATAACATAAATTAGGATATTTATCATAAACTGCAAAATGTTTCCTTATCTCATTAACATCAATCATAGCTTAATTCTCTTTTCTATCTCTATATTAATATCTTTTTGTAAATCAGTTGGTAAAGCATCAACAAATGGATTAATCATACCACCTATTATCAATTTTAAAGCCTCTTCTTGAGTTAATCCTCGGCTCATCAAATAAAATAAAGAATCATCACTCATTTTACCAATAGCTGCCCCATGATAAGCAAAAACATCATTTTCATCAATCAATAAAATAGGCTTAGCTGAAATGCTAGAATCTTTACTAATAATGATGCCTTTTGCTAATTGACGACACTCAGATTTAGTCATTTTATTTAAAATGTGACTAGTTGTAGTAAAATTAATATCACTATTTCCTAAAGATATTGCTAAATTAACTATATTAGATTTAGTATTTTTAGCTAAATGCGTAATATTTTGAATATAATCATAATTATCATTTTGACCAATAGTTAAAGTATTACCAATAAAATTGGCATTTTTACCTACTAATTTAACATCTAACTGATTTTTAATTGGACTAAAATTAATATAATATAATGTTAATGTAGCATCTTCATGAATAGTAAATTCTCTTTTCAAATTAGGTTTTAAAGCAATATAAGTAACTTCTGTATTAGCACTTATTTCTAAATTAACATCATTAGAATCTTTTTCTATAATAATCTTATTCATTATTACTACCTGCGTGTGCACATGAGCCTAAAATAACATGTTTTTGATTGTCATATTCTTCATCTTCAAGCTCTAAACCTAATTCACTTTTAACCCAGTCATAACCTTCACGATCAATTTTTTCAATTAATTCACGACCACCTGTTTTAACAATTTTACCACCAATCATTACATGAACATAGTCAGGTTTTATATAGTCTAATAATCTTTCATAATGCGTAATTAATAAAACGCCCAAATTTTCATTAACCATATTATAAACATTTTCCCCAACTATTCTTAATGCATCAACATCAAGTCCAGAATCTATTTCATCAAGTATAGCAAATTTAGGTTCTAACATTTTCATTTGTAATATTTCATTTCTTTTCTTTTCACCGCCTGAAAAACCTTCATTTAAATAACGATGAGCTAAATCTTCACGCATTTTAAGTTCTTTACAAGCTTTTTCATATTTTTTAATAAATGAAAATAAATTAATATCTTTACCACTAGTAGCTTTCATAGCTTGTCTAACAAAATCAGAATTAGTAACTCCACTAACTTCTTCTGGGTTTTGATAGGCTAAAAAAATGCCTTTACGAGCTCTTTCATCTACTTTTAAAGGAAGAATAGACTCCCCATCAAATAAGATGTCACCACCTGTTACTTCATAATTTTCTTTCCCCATAATAACTGAAGCAAGTGTTGATTTACCAGTTCCATTAGGCCCCATAATAGCATGTATTTCCCCAGTCTTAATTGTTAAGTTAAGACCTTTTAAAATTTCCTTTTCTGGTACCCTACATTCTAAATTCTTTATCTCTAAAATATTTGTCATATTTTTCCCTCATTTCTTACTTTGCAATTATACAATAATTGCTAATTAAATGCTAGCAATTAAACCTATAAATTATGTAAAACAATTATATAAAAAAGATTAGGTTTTATTTCCTAATCCCTTTTACTATCATATATTATTTTAGATAAAAATCTTTCATAATCTAAACCATTTTTAAAAACATTTTCATTACTCTTTTGATTATATTTTAATATTTCATATAGAATATCTATTGTTTTACATAAAGCTAATTTACAATCATTTAATGTTAAATTATACCCCATAAACAAAGAACTAAATAAATCTCCTGTTCCATGAGCATTGTAATCTAATTTAGGTAAGCCATAAAAATAATATTCATTATTTTTTTTATCATATAAATAAGCACCGTATAAATTGTTTAAAGTAACGCTTGTAATAATAACTATTTTCGGACCTAATGAACTTAATTCTTTTAAAATATTTTTAATTTCTAACTCATCTAAATTTGTTTTATATTCTTTATTTAAAATCAAACAAGCTTCAAATAAATTAGGAGTTATAACCTCAGACTTATAAATTAATTCTTTAATGTAATTAGGGTAATTAACATCAATACTATTATATAACCTACCATTATCACCCATAATAGGATCAAAATAAATAATAGTATTTGGTTTAATATATTTTAATATAGTATTAATATTTTCTTTATTTAATAATAAACCTAGATAAATATAATCATAATAAAAATTATCCTTAGCGTATATATCTAAAGTATCTTTTATAAAACTACTAGTGTCTAATTTAGCAACTTCTTTAAAACCTAAATGATTTGAATAAAGCATAGTAGGTAAAATATCTAACTCAAAACCAAATAAAGGGATAATGTTACTACTAATACTAATAGCCGCTTTAGATCTAACTGTCAAATCATTAATAGCAAGAATTCTTTTCATTTTATTTAACAACTATATTAACAATTTTTTGTTTTACAACAATAATTTTAACTACTTCTTTATCTTGAATAAATTTTAAGGCTTTAGGAGCATTTAAAGCTTTATTTTTTATATCCTCTTCCGTTTCATTTAAAGAAACTAATATCTCATCTCTTAATTTGCCATTAACTTGAACCATCATTTTAAACTCATTCTTTTCTAATTTAGAACTATCATAAGTTGGCCAAGTTTCATAAGTAATAGAGTCATTATGTCCTAATATTTGCCATAATTCCTCACCAATGTGCGGACAAATACAACTTAACATTTTTATTAAACCTTCTAAGTAAGGCTTATAAATTGTGTCCGCTTTATAACACTCATTAACAAAAATCATCATTTGAGAAATGGCTGTATTAAATTTTAAATTAGAGAAATCTTCTGTTACTTTTTTAACTGTTCTATTATAAACTTCATCTAACTTTGTATCATTTGTCAAACTAATTTTTTGACTATATTCTAAATCATTTACTAAACGCCATACCCTATCTAAGAATTTCTTAGCGCCATCAACATTTTTTGAAACCCATGGAAGACTAGCTTCAAGTGGTCCCATAAACATTTCATAAAGTCTTAATGAATCGGCACCATAATCTCTAACTATATCATCAGGATTAACAACATTACCGCGTGATTTAGACATTTTTTCGCCATTTTCACCTAATATTAAACCCTGATGGAATAATTTTTTAAATGGTTCATCAACAGGACTCAATCCTAAATCATATAAGAATTTAGTCATAAATCTAGAATATAACAAATGACCTACCGCATGTTCACTACCACCAACATATAAATCAACAGGTAACCAATGTTTTAACAATTCATAATTTGCAAATTCGTTATCATTATTTGGATCAATATAACGCATAAAATACCATGATGAGGCAGCACTACCAGGCATTGTATTAGTCTCTCTATAACCAATTTTGCCATCTTTATTTACTTTTACCCATTCTTCATTATTAGCTAATGGACTAGAACAAGCATGTTTTGGTACATATTCTTTAACTTCTGGTAAAATCAAAGGTAATTCATCTAAATTTAAAGCTTCATCGTGATCATTGTAATGAACAATTGGAATTGGTTCTCCCCAATATCTTTGTCTTGCAAAAATCCATTCTCTTAATCTAAATTGAACTTTCTTATTACCAATTTTATGTTCTTCTAAATAATTTATCATTTTATTTATGGCATCTTCTTTATTTAGGCCATTCAAGAAATCTGAATTTATATGTAATCCATCCTCGGTGTAAGCTTCTTTAGAAATATCCCCACCTTCTAAAACTGGAATTATAGCTATATTAAATTTTTTAGCAAATTCATAATCACGAGTATCATGAGCCGGAACTGCCATAATAGCACCTGTACCATATCCCATTAAAACATAATCCGCAATGTAAATTGGTATTTTTTTGTCATTAACCGGATTAATAGCATAAGCCCCTGTGAATACCCCAGTTTTCGTTTTATTTAGATCCGTTCTTTCTAACTCTGACTTAGATTGACATTTATTTATATAATCTTTAACTTCTATTAATTTATCTTTAGTAGTTATTTTTAAAACTAAATCATGTTCAGGAGCTAAAACACAATAAGTTGCCCCAAAAAGAGTATCAGGTCTAGTCGTGAAAACTACAAATTCTTCATTTGTACCTGCGACTTTAAATTTAACATTTGCACCAATTGATTTACCAATCCAATTTTTTTGCATATCTTTAGTTGATTCTGGCCAATCTACTTTATCTAGTCCTTCTAATAATTTATCAGCATATTTAACAATATCAATTGACCATTGTTTCATATTCTTTCTTACTACTGGATAACCACCGCGTTCTGATTTGCCATCAACTATTTCATCATTAGCTAAAACTGTACCTAGTTCTTCACACCAATTTACAGGCATATCTTTATTAATAGCTAAACCTTTTTCAAATAATTTAATAAATAAATATTGCGTCCATTTATAATATTTAGGATCACAAGTAGCTAATTCTTTTGACCAATCAAAAGAAAGACCTAGCATTTTTAATTGTCTTTTAAAATTAGCTATATTTTGATAAGTAAATGTTTCTGGGTGATTACCTGTTTTAATAGCAAATTGTTCAGCTGGTAAACCAAAAGCATCCCAACCCATTGGGTGTAAAACATTATAACCTTGCATTCTCTTCATCCTAGCTATAATATCTGTAGCTGTATAACCTTCTGGGTGCCCTACATGTAATCCTTGGCCTGATGGATAAGGGAACATATCTAAAACATAATATTTTGGTTTAGAAAAATCCCATACATCAGTATAAAATGTATTATTATCTTCCCAGTATTTTTGCCACTTTTTCTCTATTGCTTGATAATCATAATTTCGCATTTTATTGCCTCCATTTATTACTAATTATTTTAGGATCCGTTGTCACTTCACCCTTTTTGATATTTAAATAAGTAAAAATAATACAAATAATAATAAAACTTATTATACTTATTAGATAGCATATATATAAATCTAAATAAATATTAACTTTAGAAAATATAAAAAGCCATAATGAACCAAATATAATGTGACTAATTAAACCAGTTTCATCATATTTTCTAGCTTTATAATTAACTTTTTTAATATTTAAAAATAAAATATAAAATAAACTAATAAAAGGAAAGATAATAAATAGACTAGCCGTTAAAAAATAATAAGATGAAATCTTAAAATTATTTAAAACTAAAAATATAACATTACCAATCAATAACAATGCTAATAAAGCAAAATAAACACATTGACTTTTTCTTAGTAACATAACTATTTCCTCCTTCCTATCGACACTAAATTATACAAAAAATCCCTTCATTAGTAAATAAAGGGATTATAAATATCTTAATTAATCATTAAAAACCAAAGAATTCTTTAGCATTATTGTAACAAATATCTTCTACAATTTTACCTAAAGTATCTAATTCTTCAACAGGGTATTGACCTGATTCAACTAAATTACCTAACATTTCACAAAGTAAACGACGATAATATTCATGACGAGGATAAGCTAGGAATGAACGAGAATCAGTTAACATACCTACAGATTGACTTAATAAACCAACTTGCATATATGTTTCTAAATTTTGTCTCATACCATCTAATTGATCAAGGAACCACCAAGCTGTACCAACTTGTACTCTTGATTTAACTCCTTCTTTTTGGAAGCAACCTGCTAAAACTGTTAAAGCATAATTATCACGAGGATTTAAGCAATATAAAATAGTTTTTGGTAATTCATCAGTTGCATCTTGTTCACGTAATAATGCTGATAATTTTTCCATATAAACAGCATCTTCAATAGCATCAAAACCAGTATCAGGACCAATAGCTTTTAACATTTTTTCTGAATTATTACGTAAAGCACCAATATGATATTGTTGTACCCAACCATGTTTATTATATTCTTTACCTAAGAATACTAAAATATAACCTTTATATACATCTAAATCATGATCTGTTAATGCTTGTTTTTGCATTGCTTTTAAGAAAACTTCATTAGCTTCTTTTTCACTTGCTTTAACAAAATGAACAACATCTAAAGCATGGTCTGACAAACGTGAACCCATTGAATGGAAGAAATCAATACGACTAGCTAAAGCCTTACAAAAATCACTAATTGATTTAATTTCATATCCAACTACTTTTGCTAATTGGTTAACCCAATCAACATACCAACTAGCTTCGCAGTTAATAGCCTTATCCGGACGGAAGGCAGGTCTTACTACTGTCTTTAATGTTTTATCTTCATTCATTAATTTATGATAATGTAAATCATCAACTGGATCATCTGTAGTACATACAGTCTTTACATTGAATTTATACATCATTTGTCTAGCTGTTAAAGTTTCTAATTTTTTATTAGCTTCATTCCAAATTTTTTCTGCATTTTTTGGACAAATAATATCATAAATATCAAAGTATCTTTGCATTTCTAAGTGAGACCAATGATATAAAGGATTACCTACAAAATATGGCATACTTTCAACAAATTGTAGATATTTTTCTTTATCATCCCATGGACCAGAAATACTATCTTCGCAATAACCTCTAGCTCTTAAAGAACGCCATTTATAGTGATCCCCATATCTATCACCAGCACCTAACCAAACTTCAGTTAAATTACGGAATTTCTTATCTTCATAAATTTCTTTTGGTTGTAAATGACAATGATAGTCAATAATAGGCATTTTTTCTGCATGTTCATGAAATAACTTTTTTGCAGTTTCAGTTGTCAATAAAAAGTCTTTATCCATAAATTTTTTCATTTCTTTTACCTCTTTTATTATAGCATTACGCCATCTTTAAATATTGATATTTCTCTAAAATTATTTTTTTCATTATTAGCTAATTTTCTACCGCTTGCAATATCACATATTAAATCTATAAATGAAGCTAATAATTCATCCATAGTCTTTTCACCAACTAAGGCACCAGCATTAAAATCAATCCATTCAGGTTTTGCTAATGCTAAATTAGTATTACTTGCAACTTTAACAGTAGGAATAAACCCGCCAAATGGTGTACCACGGCCAGTTGTAAATAAAACCATTTGACACCCAGCAGCACCTAGTGTAGTTGTAGCAACTAAATCATTACCAGGAGTTGAAATTAAGTTTAGTCCGTGCTCTTTAATTCTTTCACCCATTTTTAGAACATCACAAACTTCACTATGACCTGATTTTTGTGTACAGCCTAAAGATTTATCTTCTAAAGTTGTAATACCACCTTTTTTATTACCTGGACTTGGGTTTTCATATATTACTTGATTATGTGATTTAAAATAAGCTTTAAAATCATTAATTAATGAAACTGTTTTATTGAAAATTGTTTCATTTTTAGCCCTAGCCATAAGAATTTGTTCAGCCCCAAACATTTCAGGAACCTCACCTAAAACTGTAGTACCACCATTTAAAGCCATGTAATCACTGAATGCCCCTAATAATGGGTTAGCAGTAATACCAGACATACCATCACTACCACCACATTTTAAACCAACTCGTAATACAGAGATAGGTTTAGTTTCTCTCTTATCATTAGCCATCTTATCATATAACTCTTTTAATAATCTAACACCATCTTCGATTTCATTCTTTGATTCTTGTAAAATCATAAAACGTGTTCTTTCTTCGTCATATGAACCTAATGTTTCTTTAAAAACAGGAACTTGATTATTTTCACAACCTAAACCTAAAACTAGTACCCCACCAGCATTAGGGTGTTTTACCATATCTTGTAAAATTGTACGTGTCATAGTATGATCATCACCCATTTGTGAACAACCAAAAGGATGATTAAATGTATAAATACCATCTATTTTTGATGTGTCATAGCGTTTTTTAAATTCATTTATAATGTTATGAGCTATACCTGATACACAACCTACAGTTTGAACAATCCATAATTCATTGCGAATACCACATTCGCCATTTTTTCTTACATAAACATCAACAGTAGCATCTTTTTTTATGGTATGTACTTTATTAAAATGTGGATGATATTCATAATTAAACAAATCATTTAAATTAGTTTTAGTGTTATTTACATGTACATGCATACCTGCCTTAATATCAGATGTTGCATGACCAATTGGATAACCATATTTTATTATATCTGAGCCGTTTTTAATATCTACTAATGCCACTTTATGAGCACGTGGTATATCTTCTAATAAAGTAACATCTAATATTTTTTCACCCTTTTTAAAGTCACGTAAACAAACGGCTACATTATCTTTTTGATTTATGATAATATAATCATTCATACTAGCAACCCACTTTATTAACTAAAGCTTCACGCATTGGTTTATTTACAATTTCATATAATGAACTTGCAACAAAATCAGTTACACCTTCTAGTTCATTTAAATCAATTTCCCAATGTTCTTTTAAACCTAATACTTGTTCTACAAGTTTTCTAGCACCTAATTGTGTATTTTCATATTCACTCCATAATTTCTTGAATAAATCTAAGAATTCAGGATTATCTTGTAAAGCAATATCTTCATCACCACGTTTGCCACGATAGAATACCATTAAGGCAGCTAAACTAAATAAAGCATGAGTTGGGAAGTGTTTTAAATCACGAATGTTTTCAACAATAGTAGGTAATACTCTTGTTTTAAATTTAGTAACACTATTTAAAGCAATGCTCATTAATTCATGGCGAACAAATGGATTTGAGTATCTTTCTAATACAGAATTTGAGAATGATACCATTTGATCACGTGGGATATTAATTGTAGGTACTACTTCATTAAAAATGAATTCTTTAACAAATTTACCTAATTGTGGATCTTCAATTGTTTCTCTAACTGTATCAATACCAGCTAAATAAGATACTGGAACTAAACAAGTATGTGAACCATTTAAAATCTTAACTTTTCTTTCTTTGTATGGTTTAATGTTATCAACAAATAATACCTCTAAGCCAGCTTTAGGAGCAGGTAATTTAGCTTCTAATCCTTTAGGACCTTGAATAACCCATAAATGGAAGATTTCTCCTACAACCATATTATTGTCTTCATAGCCAAATTCTTCCCATAATTTCTTATCTTCGCCGCGTGGATAACCTGGTACAATACGATCTACTAATGTATTGTAGTATCTATTTGCATCTGTTAACCATGTAATAAATTTTTGATCTAAATTTAAGTGATTAGCTAATTTAACTAATACTTCTTTTAAAGTATCACCATTATAATCAATTAGTTCACATGGAATAATATCTAAACCTGCTTCCTTAGAACCATTAAAATGTTCATATCTTTTCTTTAAGAAAGCAAGCAATTTACCTGGATAGCTTTTTGGAGTAACTGTTAGATCTGTATCATTAGGATCATAAGCTATACCAGCTTCAGTAGTGTTAGAAATAATGAATTCTAAATCTTCACTCTTTGCATATTCTAAATATTTGTCATATTGTTCAAAAGGGTTAATGAAATCTTCTAAAACATCTATTATTTGTGGTTGTCTAATATCTTGACCATTTTGTCTACCTTGAAGTATTAAAGTATATAGACCATCTTGTTCAGCTAATTCTTTAACACGGCCAAAAGGCATTGGTTGAACAACACACACCCCCCCATTAAAAACTCCTTTTTCGTTCATTTTTTGAATAATCCAATCAACGAAAGCTCTTAAGAAGTTTCCTTCACCAAATTGAAGCACCTTTACAGGACGATTTGGTTTGTCATGAATTTTTTTGTTTAATTTTTCCATAATGTCCTCCTAAATATCTATTGTCATTTTAGCACTTAACACTCTTTCAGTCAATTATTATATAGATAATTTTTAGCCTAACAAAAACAAAAAAGGGCTTTCATAAACTGAAAGCAATTTTATTATTTATGATATGTTTCATTATGGTTAATTTTAAAGGCACGATAAACCTGTTCAAGTAAAAAAACTCTAGCAAATTGATGTATTAAAGTCATTTTTGAAAAACTTAATTTTAGATTAGCTAACTCTAATACTTCATCACTCAAACCTAAACTTCCACCTATAATAAAACATATATGGCCTGACTTTAAACTGAATATTCTATCTACTTCTTCAGCAAATTCTATACTAGTAAACATTTTTCCATGCTCATCACAGCAAATAACATAAGAATTGTTAGGGATTTTTTTAATTATTTCTTCTCCTTCTTGTTTTTTTATTTTATTTTCATCTTTATTAATAGCTTTATCTGGTAATTCAATAATATTAATGTTTACATACTTGTTTAATCTTTTTAAATATTCATCATTCATTTCTTTTAAATACTTTTCTTTAATTTGACCTACACATATAACACTTATTTTCATAGTTCAATAGCCTCAAGTGCATTAGGTAAGGACATTACCAGTTTAATATTAGTATTATCAATACCTAATTTTTGAAATATTTTTTTGTAAGTTAATAATATTATTTCTCGCAAATTACATTCACTAGATATATGTGCACATATAATATATTTAGTATTTTTACCAACTAAATTAGCCAAAGCATATAAACTATCAGCATTAGACAAATGTCCATAATCTGATAAAATTCGCATTTTAAGTTGATAAGGTCTACTTGAATTCATAAGAATTTCCGGATCATGATTGGTTTCAAAAATATAACATGTACAATCTTTAATTAAATTCATAACATCTTGATGAATATAACCTGTATCCGTCAAATATGTTACTTTTTTATTTTCATTGCATATCAAAAAACCAACTGGTTCTTTTGCATCATGAAAAGCAATTAGAGGTTTTATATTTAAATCAAGTAAATTAAATTCATAATAATCATTACCATTTTTACTTAATATAATAAATCTTTCTTTATTTAAATTATAAAATTTAACAAAATCTTCTCTTTCAAATAATCCTTCTAAAGTCCCTAATGTTAAATAAACTAAAGCTTTTGAATATTTTAATACCATTAACAATCCTTTTATATGGTCTATATGCTCATGAGTTATTAAAATAAAATCAAGATTAACAATACTTTCATTAATTTTATTTAACTCATCTTCTATCTTTTTTTTAGTTATTCCCACATCAATTAAAAATTTTGCATGTTTTGTTTTTATAAAACAAGAATTGCCACTAGAACCACTAGCTAAAACTTTTATAAGCATAATCTTTTCACCTTTTGTCATTATAACATTAAATATTTTTAAATCAAGAATTTATACCGTTTAAAACACATATTTATATTGATTTTATAATGTAAAAATGATATCATATAAAACGCTAAAGTTTTTCAGAAAAGGAGTTTTTTAGATGTCTAAACTTACTAAATTTAAACGAAATGGGCGCCGACTTCTAACCCTAGGTCTAGCACATATTATAGCTATAACAATAAGTTCTTGTAGCAATTCTGACATTGCCCCTGCTAATAGTTCTGATTCATATTTGACAGTTGGTAACTACCAAGTTACTAAAGGTGATGTATGGAACGAATTAAGATGGCAAGCAAGCGATTTATTTGCTGATTATAAAGAACAAATTGTCTTACAAAATCAAATTGATGATATTAAAAATGTTTTAAATGACAAAAATAATGCTAACTATAATTATTATGTCGAAAGATTACAAAATTATATCATTGAAGATGCTTATGATTTTGACTTTTCTTTAGAAAATCATGATGAGGAAATTGAAGATTTATCTGATACTGATAAAGAACAAAAAATCACTAAGTATGCTGATGATATTTATACTACTTATAGGGTTAATATTTCTATAGATGAAATTAAAAATGCTTTAACTAATTATGACTATGCTAGTTTAAGCCCTTTATATGAAGTCTATTACAATGATTTTGCTAGCGAATTATACGCTAGAGAAAAATTGCAAGAAGAAATTGATAAGAAAAATGAAGAAGCTAAAAATGATGATGACGATAATACTGTAGGATACTTTAGCAAATCAGAAATCGTCACTAAATATGAAGACAATTATTTAAATCAAGGTGATGTTGATTTAATAATGATTAAATTTGCTTCTGAAGATGAAATGAATAATACTTTAAGAGCATTTGGTATTAAAGTTGAAGATGGGTCTTTCTATTATTTACCTAAAACCCCAGAATCATATAATGAATACATCTCTTATTATGAAGACTTTGACTTTGATGAAGCTGATACTAGTGAATACTTCAATTTAGATTCTAACTATGGTCACTCTATAATCTTACAATTATATATTGCTATGTACAATTACATATATACTTATCGTAATCCTATTCCTAATTACAAGAGTGAAGGCAGTACTTTTGAAAATCAAAACATTATTGACCAAAGAGCCACTACTAAAGCTATTATAGATTACTATAATCAAGAAAATTTAGTATATGATGCTGCTAGTGATGATGCTAGAATTAAAGCTATTACTGATGCTGCTAAAACTGCTGTTAATAGTGAATATATTACTTACACAGCTGAAGAGTTAAATGATTTAGATTCAGGGCTATATGATTATGTGTATGAAACTCTTAATACTCCTAGTCCTGAAGATGAGAGTTTAGAATATAATCGTTTCTCTACTACTGAGGATAAATATTCTAATGAAAATTATCAATATATGGTTTATAAGATTAGTCAACAATATACTGATGACGACAAACCTAATCAAAATGAAAATGGAATCATTGATGACACTTTAACTACTGATGAAGTTTATCAAAATATTTTAGATTCAACAAGCTCTGTTGATGGTGTTAGTTTATATGATCGAATTATTAAGGACTTAACAGATGAAGATTTAACAAGTTCTTATATTTCTGAAAAATTAACTGAAGCTACTAATGAAGTTAAAGTTAAAATTTTTGATAGTGCTATTGAAATATCTTATGCTGTAAATAACACTGACTATAATAGAACTCTATCTGGTGCTCCTGATAATAATACAGTTGCAACATTTACTTATGATGATAGAACATTAAATGCTTATGTTACTACTGAAGATGGAAAAGGCTTATATGACATATTAGAATATCGTTCTGGTATTACTGTTGCTGCTAATTTAATTAGTCATCAAATGATGAAAGATACTGAAGCCTATAAAAACATTCCTCAAGATATAGTTGATGCATTCTATAGTACAATTGAAATATTACTTGCAAGTTTTGCTAATGATGGTCTATCTTCTAGTGGTTATCCTGCTTCTATTGGTAAATATAATTTCTTAATGCTTTATTACCATACTTCTGATATTGATGAAATTGTTAATGATGTTTATAAAATTTCTTATGTTTCACAACAACAATTAGTAGATTATAGTAATGATAAATGGATTAACTTTTTCCATGAATTTAGTACAAAAGCTTATGAAAATTACTTCAGTGTAACAGCTCAAAATCTAGCCGTATACTTAGATATAGATGAAGATGGTGTGGCTGACGACATTAATAATTGGAAAGATAAACTGGTTACTGTAAATGGAGAAGAAAAAACTTATAAAGATGTTGCTATTGATTTAATTACTAAAATTAATGAATTAATTAGTGCTTCTTCTGATACTCATACTGATGCCCTAACTACTATTGTTGAAAACTATAATTCTTCAAGTCGTTATAATCCACATGAAGGTAATCAATTTGACAATGATGGCTATTACGATCCTATCGGTAATGAATGGGATTTCTCAATTTATAAAAAACTAGGCTTTGCTATTACAACTTCAGAAATTACAGTTACTAACTCATCTACTGATGTTGATTTAGCTATTAAAGATACAATTCGTGATATATATAACAGTGAAGATTTCCAAGTTAATAATAACTTCCCTACAGCTTACTTACCTAATGTAGATACAACTACTGTAGAAGCTAATGATAGTATTAACTATTTCATTATAACTGGTGCTACTGCTCCTTCTTCTGCTAAATATGAAGAAGATAGTGATACTTATGGTTTATATAAAGATATTTATTATATGTACAATGAAAATGTAATAAAAGTAGATAATGTTTATAATGATGGAGATACTTTAAATCAAAATCAAATTAAAGCTTACTTACTAGAATATATTGCAAGTTCTACTTCTAATTTATTACCTAGTGATATATCAGATAGTATTACAAATTATTTAAGCCCTGTTTTAACTAGATTCCAAGATAATGGAACTCAATTTGAAATAATCTTAAATTATATTGCAAATGGTGATATTACAAAATTACAATTCAGTGATGCTGAAAATAATAGTCGTATTGCTTTATTATTAGAAATAAATCAAAGAGCGGCCGATGAATATATCGATTATGGCAATGATGATTTATATAATAATTTTGCTGGTTGGTGGACTAGTTTACAAGAATTATTTGTGGCTGGAGGTAATAACTAATGAAAAATATTAAGAGATTCTTAGGTTTATCCTTAGCTGCTGTTTCAATTTGTACCTTAGCTGCATGTAAGGAAGATACTCGTAATCAACAGGTTCCTTATGGCAGTCTTAGTGACAATGCTGTTGTTACTGCAGGTAATTATAATGTTACTGAAAAACAATTATATAATCGCTTAAAATATTCTTATGGTTACACTGTTTTAACTAATAAATTAAATGACATAGTTTATGAAGATGAATATACTGATGTAATTGAAGAATATAAAGCTAATGGTGAAGCTAAAGTTGAAATTGATAAGGCTGTAGCTGAAGCCGTTTATGGTTCTTCTGATATTAATACTTTAAAAGTTAAAACCACAAAAGATTTAGAAAAAAGTGTTAATACTTATGTTGATAACATTGCTAATCAAGGCTTAATTATTACTGATAAAAGTATGTTAAACTTTGATCCTATAACTAAGGATACTGAAGATATTAGTTTTTCTCATCTAAATGATGAAATAATTAAATTCTACGCTACTTCTTTAGCTAAAGAAAAAGCAAGTATAGCTTATTTAAACGATATTGCTGATGATGAGTTTATTATTGATGAAGAAGATAGCAATATAGAAACTGAAAATACTTACTATATTGATGAAAAAGATTTAGAAGATAAATATAATGAAACATATAAAGAATATAATACTGCTTATGGTATTGTTCTTAAATTCAATTCATTAAAAGAAGCAGAACGCTATATTAATCTAGTTGGTGGTATAACTACTGATAATATTAAACAAAAGTATATTGAGATTTATAATGCTTATTATAAATATGACACACCATTAACTGAAGCCTTAGATGAAAATGAAAATACAACTTTCATTACTGATAAAGATAATATTGGTTTAGATAATATTTCCTCTTCTGTAACCGACTTCTTCTTTGACGCTTTAGAAGATGGAGAGGGCTTATCAAAACCACGTAATATTGGTGATAAATATTATTTAATTTATCGTGATAGTGTACATTATAATGTTTCCGGTACTAATGAAATCGTTGAATATAATGATTTAAGCGCTGAAAAGAAAGCTGAAATTGATGAATTATGTAAAGCAGATATTATTGAATCAAATGCAAGTTCTGTTAATACTACAGTATTTACTGATCGTATAATGGCTTTAGACTTAAAAATCTATGATCCTTTCTTAGAAAATAGCTTTGCTAATGCTTATACTGATTATGAATATACTACTACTTCTAGCAATGATTTAATTTTCTCTACAAACTCTGATATTTCTTATTCAGTAGATGATTTCTATAATGATTTAACTACTTATAACATTAATGAGACAGTAATAACTTTATTAGTTAATCAATTATTATTAAATGAAGAATCTAGTTATTTAGATGAAGATGCTAGAAAAGAAAAGGAAAATGCTGTTAATAGCAACATTAAAGCCTTCAAAAAAGGAAAAACAGCTCTTAACAAAGCCTATGGTGAATCTAATTACTTATTCTATAACTATGGTTACTATACTTTTGATGAAGTAATAAATAGTCAATTAGCAAGTGATATTCAAACAGCTTATTTAGCAGATTATATTTCAAATAATTGGGGTACTGCTGATCATCAAATGAGCGAAGATTCTAAATTGAATATCTTAAGTAATCTACTAAATACTGCTCTTGCTAATTATGGAAATGATGAATATATTGATATAACTGTTGATCATATTTTAATTTCTATAGATAATAATGCTGATGGTAGCCCTGATGATATGGATGCATTTTTAGCTGATTTAACACTTGAACAAAAAGAAGATTTCCAAAAAGCTCTAAATGATCTAGCTAAAGCTATTTTAAGTGAGGCTCTAGCAATTAATGATCATACTAATATGGATAAATTAAGCTATATAGTAGATGCATTTAATCGTGATTTACCTACTCATATTTCCGATAAGACTTGGGCCGATTATAAAACATATAACTTCATATTGACTGCCGAATCATTAGGTGAAGTTACTAACGATTCTGTTAGTAATTATGTTGAACCATTCCAAAATTATTTACATGATTTGTATAATAAAATTGTTGAAGATAATGTAGAAATTGATGAAGATGATGAAGACAAAGGTATATTCTACAGCCCTAATGGACCTGTTAATAATGACACTTTTGTTGAGGTAGACTTTGATAATGCTGAAACTTCTTCTACTTTATGTCAAACTAATTATGGTTTCCATTTATTAAGTGTAAACACATATGAGAAACAATCTGAAAATACTTTAGACTTTAGTTTGGATGACGAAGATTATTCAGATATTAAAGTTATTTTAGATGAAAATGAAGCAGATGATGAGAATGATGATGTTTATATTAATGTGAATATTAACAACGAAGATAAAAAACGTCCTACTTTAGCACAAGTATTAGTATATTATGTAGAATATACTGATGGTGATGTTACTTCATTCCCAAGTAGCATTGAAAGTGATTTAAGTGACTTGTTAGATGATGTAATTTCTCATTATCAAACTTCAAACTTCCAAAAATTTGCTTTATATCGCCGTCTTGGTGAAATAACAGTAAATAATGCAGAAAAAGTTGGTAACTTTGATTACAACTTCTACATGACTTATTTAATGAATCAAAATGAATCTTATGATCCTGAATCAGAATATTTAAGTTGGTATAGTTTAGATGGTTCTATAAATTGGAATAGATAAACTAATTAAGGTGTCTAAAAGTCCTAGGTTTTTAAACCTTTGTTGACCTCAGACACCTTTTTTGTCTTTATAAGAAGACTACATTTTTTTCTTGTAATACCAATACTTATAGTTTATAGAGACTAATAACAATATAAACATCAAAAATAAAGTTCAAATTTAAGGTAGCCTTTTCTAGTATGACAATTAGAGTATCTACTCCTTCCCACTCAATATACTTATTATAGATACCATAAGAAATTATTTTAAAATATAGTATTCAATAATAAAGTTAAAGGATTGTCGCTTTTAAAGTGTAATTTATTTATATTATTCTTATAAACTTACAAATATAGTAATCTATTAAAAAAAAGACTGGCAGAGCAGTCTAATTTAATTCGTTATATATTTTATCTAATTCAGCTAAAATATCTGGATCATCACAAGCTTCAAGACTATAGTCATTACCTTCTTTTTTTACCAAGAAAGGATAGACATAGTTAGGATTAAATTCTTTAGATTTAGTCTTAGGATGTAATATACAATAAATATCTTCCTTATCTAAGTATTTATCATAATAAGGAATAGTAGCTATTTGCTCAAAAACTACATCACAACCATAATTATCATTAATAATTAAGTCATCTAAATTATTTTTATCTAATAGCATGTTAATAATGTCATTTTTCTTTAACTTTATCACTATTATCTTCCTTTACTTTATATAATTTCATACGATCAATAATCGGAATAGTATCGGTAAAAGTACCAACAGCTGTCTTAGCTAATTCGTCACCAATAACTTGAAACTTAGAATCTATAGTATCTAAATACCAAATCAATAAAGCTTCAGCAGTTAAAGGCTTTTTAGCTGATCCAAGTTGTAATTGACCATGATGAGATATTAAAATGTGTTCTAAAATTAAAACTTCTTCAGTGCCTTCGTATCCCTTTTCTTTAGCTACTTGATTGACTAAGATTGCCCCCATTACTAAATGTCCAAGCATTTGACCTTCTAAACTATATTCTGGACTTTGTACATCCGTAAATTCTTTAATTTTGGCTAAATCATGTAAAATAATACCAGCATATAAATAACTTTGATTTAAATAAGGGTAAACATTTAAACAACATTTGGCCAAATCTAACATCCCTAGGGTATGATAAACTAAACCACCTAAAAAATTATGATGAATTCTAGTTCCAGCTGGATAGGTTAGAAAATCAATGGCATTCCTTTCAACTAATGTTTTAGTGATATCCTGTAATATAGGATTAGTTATATTATTTATATAATTAAACAATTTATTTTTAGCCTCTTTAGCATCCATTTCTTTATGTGGTAAAAAATCTCTTAATATTTCATCTCTTTTGAAATCATTAATCTTACTTAAGTCAATAACCTCATGCAAAACATACTTTTTTCTGTTACTAATAACTTCATCAACAACGAAACGATAAACATGGTTTTCTTTTAAACTATTTGCTAAAGCCTTACTAGTTTTTACATTGTACATTGTATTATTAGAACTTTTAATAACTAAATTAATATAATTGTCATTACTATTAGAAGTTTCTATAATACCATCAATAATCATTATTTATCCCTCCTATAAATATAAACCCCACGATCTTTTAGACTAATTTTTTTAACTGGTGTATTTAATAATCTTTCACCATCAAAAATTAAATTAGCCTGTTGATTTTTTAAATCAAAACGACCTCTTTTATTCTTTAATACAATGAATAAATCACATTTCTTTTCCTTCAGCAAGAAAACAAAAGTTGAATCATCAGAATATTCAGGTAAATAATTAACTCTTAATTTAATTTCATCAACATTTTCTAATCTAAAAACATCATATTGTCGACGTATAGTGATTAAATCTCTTGTCATTTGAACCATATTAAGATATGAGTCTTTTCTATCCCAGTCAATACCATTGACATCATCACCAGCATTGTATGAATTTTCAACTCCATTTTTAGTTCTTAAAAACTCTTGGCCACTGTGAATAAATGGAACACCTTGAGCAAGAATTACTAATGATAAACCTAACTTAACAGCTATATAAACATCTCTTTCCTTAATTTTTCTCAAATGGGCTTTAATAAAGTCATATACTGTATAATTATCATGGCATTCAATATAATTTATAGATTGACTAGGAGTTACAAATTTATAATTATCTAAAACTGAACCAGTTAAAATATGAAGCAAATCATATTCATTAACTTTTTTACCTGTGATAAAACCTGAACTATCACCCCATTGTGAACCTTTAATAATATCCCTAAATGTATCATTAAAAAAGGCGTAATTAGGCAATAATCTAGCGTTTTGACTACATGGCCTCATACTTTCAGGTAAAGTATTTGGCATGTTCCATCCTTCACCATATAACATAATTTTAGGTTCAATTTCCCGTAAATTTTTCTCAATTAATTCCATAGTAGGTATGTCAAGTAATCCCATTAAATCAAAACGATAACCACTAAAATGATATGTATTTGTCATATAAACTAAGTTATCAACAATAAATTTTTGACACATTTTTTTCTCAGTAGCTAGATCGTTACCACAACCTGAGACATTAGTTAAATAACCATTGTTAGCTCGGAAGTAATATCCAGGGACTAAAATATCAAAAGGGAATTTTTGAGCATCATTGACATGATTAAATACCACATCCATATTAACAAGTAAGCCATATGCATGACACAAATCAATTAAATTAATTAACTCATTAATTCTTGCATAAGGATCATTAGGATCTGTTGAATACGCTCCTTTAGGAACAAAATATTGATGTGGATTATATCCCCAATTGTAATACCTTTGTGGATTTAAATCAGATATACCATAAAAATCAAATATTGGCATTAATTGTAAATGAGTTATACCTAAACTTGCTACATAATCAAGGCCGGTAATTTTTCCTTTGCTAGTTAATACTCTTTCACATAATCCAGCAAAAGTACCTGGGTGTTTGACCGGCAATTTACTAGTCATATCTCTAATAGATGCTTCATAAATCACACTATCGGTATAATTTCCTGAAAAATATGGTTTTGAATAAATAAATTTTTTAAATTTAGCAGGATCTACAACATAATTAAAATTCCCATTAGCATCACTAGCTATGCCATATGGATCGTTTGCTATTTTATATTCTTCTTCAAAAATTTTAATTCTATAGCGATATTTAGAACATTCATAATCACCATCTAAAGTGATAGTATAATGTCCCCTACCGCAATAAGTTAGTTCTTTATTAATTAATTTACCATTCTTAGTAATTAACTCTAAAACAAGTGATCTTGCTACCGGAGACCAAATATCAAAAGTTGTTCTTTCTTTAGTATAAGTTACTCCAAGTTTACCATCATAACTATAATATTCATCAAATCTTGGATCTCTTACAAAAGAACCAGTGACCAACAATGTTTTATATTCACCATTAGTTATATAAATATATTTAGTCATATCTAATATAATAGGACATTTTAAACTATATTTATACCAACTTTCTTCTTCATAACGATTTATTATTTCTAATGAAATTAATTGTTCATCGTTATTTAAAGCAAAATTATTTTCAATTATGATATTTTTATCAACTAATACTGTTATAGTATCAACAGCATCTAAAAAAGCATTAAATATCATAAAAATCACTCCAATTCTCGCCCCTTGATTATATCATAATTTTAGCTTTTTAATAGTCTTTTTTTAAAAATAATGATATAATTTTCAAGGTGATTATATGTTCTATTTGAAAGAAATTATTTCTAATACTTTAATTATAAATAAATCTAAATTCATTTGTAATTTAATACCCATAAAAAATGTAGATGAAGCTAATCTTTATTTAAATCAAATTAGAAAAAAATACTTTGATGCTACTCATAATTGTTATGCCTATATTTTAGGAGACAATTTAAATATTCAAAAATGTTCTGATGATGGCGAACCACAAAAAACAGCTGGGAGCCCAATGTTAGAGGCTCTTAAAAAAAGAGAGGTAACAGACGTTTTGGCTGTTGTGACTAGATATTTCGGGGGAACACTACTAGGGGCTTCAGGCCTTATACGAGCTTACAGTGATTCTGTTTTAGAAGCTTTAAATTTAGCTAAATTAGCTACTAAAGAGCTTACTTTAACGTTTAACTTAGTTTGTGATTATAAAGAATATAATAAACTTATTAAATTAAATTATTTAAATATTATTAATGCTTCTTTTCAAAAAGAAATTATATTGATTGCTAAAATAAAAGAGATTCATAAAAAACAATTAGAAAAAGATTTAGAATCTATTTTTAAGAATAAAATTGAATTAGAATATACTTCTAATTTTGATTTAATATAAAAAGATCCTTTAAGGATCTCTTTTTTACATTCCAAACACCCTGTCACCACAGTCGCCTAAACCTGGGACTATGTAGCCTGATTCATTTAGTTTTTCATCTAAACTAGCTAAATAAATATTAACTTGGGGATATTCTTTATTAAGTTTTTCAATACCTTCAGGAGCCCCAACTAAACCGACAAAACTAATGTCTTTAGCCCCATATTTAACTAAACTATTACAAGCATCTACCGCACTACCACCAGTAGCTAACATTGGATCTAAGATATATATCTTATAATTACTCAGGTCTTTAGGTAATCGTTTATAATATTCATGAGGTAAAAGAGTTTCTTCATCTCTATACATTCCTAAAAAACCAATTTTAGCTTCTGGAATCGTTTTTCTAAATCCTTCTAAAAAACCTAAACCAGCCCTTAAAATAACTACTAATAATATTTTATCTTTAACTTCATAACCTGCTGTTTCACAAATCGGAGTAACTACTTTTACTTCTTCTAAATTTATATCCTTAAAAACAAAAGGAGACATCAACATAGCAATATCGGTCAAATTACTATAAAAATCTTTACTAGTAGTCCTTTTATCTCTAATCAAGGTTAATTTTGTCTTAATTAAAGGATTATTTATTATTTCTAATTTAGCCATTACTTTCCCTCTAATGCCATAATTTTATCTACTCTTCTATGGTGTCTTTCACTTGTTGAAAATGGGGTTTGTAAGAAAATATCAACTATTTTTTTACATGTTTCAAAATCAACTAGACATGCCCCAATAGCTAATGTATTAGCATTATTATGTTCTCTAGCTAATTTAGCTATTTCTGGTCTATCTACAAGAGCGCATCTAATTCCATGAATCTTGTTAGCACAAATAGACATACCAATGCCTGTTGTGCACATTACTATAGTTCTATCTACTTTACCTTCAACTAATAAATTACAAGCTGGAATACAATAATCAGGGTAGTCGCAACTATCTAATGTATTAGTACCACAATCAATTACTTCATTTCCTGAATTAATCAAATATTCTTTTAAACGCATTTTTAACACTAATGCGCCATGATCACAAGCCATTGCTATTTTCATCGTTTTTCACTCCTATTTCATTTCTTTAATTATAACATTTATTAACAATAAATTAAATAATTAATAGTCTTTTTTCTTAAATTGTGCTAGAATTTATATGTTATGTAATAAGATAATCTATAATATCTTAATTGGTTATTTATCCATTAACACTTTATACAAATATATTATACTAGTGATTATTAGTTAACAGACTACAGCGTTATTAATAGTATATCATATTAATTTAATGATATAAAAGTTATGTGTACTCATAACTATAAAACAACTAAATGAAAGGAGTAAGTATAATTATTAAGTACATTTTAATTATACTAGCGATTTATATGCGTTATATTATAGATAAAAATACTATTCTTGAAGATCTATTAGCTAAGTTAAAAGATAATGATGAACTATTTTTTAAAGAAGGGGTTTATAAATTAAAATTAAGTTTAAATCTAAATAATTTAAAAATTATAGGTGAAGATAAAGAAAAAACTATTATTACTAACAATGATCATTATCATAAAATAATGAATGATTATAATGAATGTAATACCTTTAGAACTTATACTCTAGAATTATTAGGAGATAATAATTATCTATCTAATATAACAATTGAAAATACTTGTGATTCTAAAACTTATGGACAAGCAGTAGCCTTAGCTGTTTATGGTGATCATTTTAAATGTTGCAATTCAATAATTAAAAGCGAGCAAGATACTTTATTTACCGGACCTTTACCTGCTGATTTAAAAATTCGTTATCAAGGTTTCTTGAAGAATGATGTTATTAAAGCTGGTAATTCTAAACAAATATATGAAAATACTAAAATTATCGGTGATGTAGACTTTATATTTGGTTGTGCAACAGCTTTATTTAAAAATTGTGAGTTAATTTGTTTAGGCAAACGTGGTTTTTTAAGTGCCCCAAGTCATCCTAAAGAATTAGAATATGGTTATCTATTTTTAAATTGTGATATTAAAACTGAAAATAATGCAGCCTTTTATTTAGCTAGACCTTGGCGCGATTACGGTTTAGCATATTTCATCAATTGCCGTTATGATAAAGGAATCTTAGAGGAAGGTTTTAATAAATGGAATGATAGTAATAGAGATAAAACTTGTCGCTTCTATGAATTTAGTAAAGAAAATTATAATCGTATTTACTTTCTCAATAAGTTAACTGAAGACAAAGCTGATTCATATTTAAAAGAATTTAATAATTATCTTCTTAAATAGCTCTCTACTTTTGTAGAGTTTTTTTATTATAAAAAGGAATCTCAAAATTTTGAGATCCCTAGATAATATTAATTTGTTGTAGTACTAGCTTTACGTGTTTTTAATTTCTTAGTAGTTTTCTTGGCTTGAGCTACTTGATTAGTTCTATCACTTATTGTAGCAAGTTCAGTAAAGTTAAGAATTGAAGTAACTACACTATAAACTGCATTGCTTGAATCATATGATTCACCAACAACACTTAATCGACCTGATTGTGAATATAATTTGAATTGATAATTGTTATTCTTATCTTTTGATAAATAAAATTTACCTGTTGAAGTATTTTCTTTAAACGCTAAAATTGCATTTTCTACACTATTTTTTGAACTATAACCAGATAATTGGCATAAGATTTCTCCGTTATTAGCCTTTAATTCCCAAGAGAATTCACCATTAATATCTTTACGGATTACAAATTTACCGCCTTTTTTATCTTCTTCTTTAACTTTAGAGATTTCTACTAGTTGATTATCAATAGCTTCGGCTGGAATTTCAATATCAACAATATCATCAGTAATAGCAAAACGTTTAAATGATTCTAAAGCACTTTGAGCACCTTTTTCTGTAGGGTAATTAGCGCTAATTGCTAATACACGATGGTTAGCAGCAGTAAGTTTAAATTTATAATTTTTCTTCTTATCAACTATGATTTGTGTCTTACCAGTTTCTAAATTACGTTTTACAGCTTCAATTGATTTTAATACTGTTAATCTAGACGCATACATCTCAGATACGAATAAAATTTCACCATTAGAAGCTTTTAAACGATAACGATAATAATTGTTTTCTTGGAATATTTCATATTTTCCGCGATATACTCTTCCTTTTTCTTCTCCCATATCATTTTCCTCATCTGGTGATTCAGTTTCAACTACAGGCTCTTCCTCAACTTCAGATTCATTAACTTCTTCAGTAGGTTCTTGAACTGGTTCTGAAACTTCCTCACTAACATCTTCTGACGGTTCTTCAACCTCTTCTTTTGTTTCTTCTACTTCAACATTTTCTTCCTTAACTTCAGGCTCTTCTACAACAGGTTCTTCAGCTAATACTTCCTCTGTTGGTTCTTCTTCAGCTTTTTCTTCTACTGGAGTAGTTTGAGCAATTGGTGCTGCTTTCTCTTCTACTTCTTCAGCAAGAGCCGGTTCAACCATTTCTGGTTCTGTTTCTTCAGATGGATTAGCTTCTAAAGCAACTTTCTCTACTTCTTGCTTTTCGTTTTGATCTAATTTTTCGAATTCTTCCTTTAAAATTTTAGCTGTCTTTTTATCTTGTATTTTTTTGAAAATTAACAAAACAATAAGTATTAATAATAAAACTAAAAAACAAGATAGAAAGATAATATCGACAGTTTTAAAGTCACTCAATGAGAATAAAAATAATCCTAAATCCATGATTTACCTCCGCTTTCTTAATCACCTATATTATATCTTATTTTTGCTTATTTAACAACATTTATAAATTTATTTTTACTTTAAAATCCGTCAAATTTTGACAGAACAAAACAAAAAAGAGTTTAAACTTTTAAATTCAAACTCTTATATAAATTCTATAAAGCAAATTGACTATTATATAGAGTGGCATAAAAACCATTTTTAGCTAGCAAGGTTTCGTGATTACCTTGTTCAATAACATTACCATCTTTTAAAACTAAAATTAAATCTGCATTCTTAATTGTTGAAAGTCTATGTGCAATAACAAAACTTGTTCTACCTTCCATTAACTTATCCATAGCTTTTTGAATTAAAATTTCAGTTCTAGTATCAACTGATGATGTTGCTTCATCAAGAATCAACATAGGTGCATTTTCAATCATAGTTCTAGCAATTGTTAATAATTGTTTTTGACCAGCGGAAACATTAGCTGTTTCACTGAAAACATAATCTAAATTACCTGGTAACGAATTAACAAAATGGTCGATATGACAAGCTTTTAAGGCTGTCCAAATTTCTTCATCTGTCGCATCTTTTTTACCAAATGTTAAGTTGTCTCTTAAAGTTCCTTCAAATAACCAAGTATCTTGTAAAACCATTCCAAACAATTTAGCTACATTTTGTCTTGTAATATCTTTAGTATTAACTCCATCAATCAAAATATTACCACTATTTGTTTCATAAAATCTCATCAATAAGTTAACTATTGTCGTCTTACCTGCTCCTGTCGGACCTACTATAGCTATCTTTTGACCAGCTTTTACACTACAATTAAAATTAAATATAATTTGTCTTTCTGGTGTGTATCCAAAATTGACATTATCAAATATTACATTACCAACAACATTTTTAGGTTCCAAAACTAACTTATTTTCTTCTTTAGGCATCTCTGTCTCATTTAAGAAGTCAAATACTCTTTCAGAAGCAGCTATACATTGTTGCATAATTGTTCCCATTTGCCCTACTTGTTGCATTGGCTGATTTAATTGCCTTGTATATTGGATGAAAGTTTGAATAATTTCAAGACCATATCTGCCATCTAAAATTAAAAGACCCCCTACAACACATATTGATAAATAAGAAATATTACCAACAAAAGACATCAAAGGCATTAACATACTTGATAAAAATTGACTTTTCCAAGCTGAATATTTTAAAGTTACATTCATTTTATCAAATTTAGCATATTCTTCATCTTCTTGATTAAAAGCTTTAATAACATTTTGACCTGCATAAGCTTCTTCAATATGACCATTTAATTGACCTAAAGCTTTTTGTTGAGCTCTAAAATATTTTTGACTTACTTTAACAATTATAATCAATAAGATTAAGGATAATGGAATTGTTACAACCGCAATTAAAGTCATAGTTGGTGATAAAACTAACATCATAACAAAGACACCAATAAATTGGATAATAGCGGCAATCACTTGACTTAAACTTTGATTTAAGTTTTGACCAATCATATCAATATCATTTGTAACTCTACTTAAAACATCACCAATACTTCTTGAATCAAAGTATGAAAAAGGTAAAGTATTGATTTTTAAACTTATATCACCACGCATTTTATTAGTGATTTTTTGCGTAACTCCTGTCATGAAAAAACCTGAAAAATATGAACATATAGCACTTGTAGCATAAAGTATCAAAAGGATAATGGCGGTTCTAATAATATCAGGGCGCGGATTATAACTATTATCTGCTACAAATTTTTGAGTATATTTTGTTATATCCCCTAAAAACTTAGGCCCTAAAATCATAGAAATTGTTCCAATGATTGATAAACTTATTGCAATAATAATCCATTTTAAATGTGGTTTTAAATAAACAACTAATTTCTTTAAAGTACCTTTAGTATCACGGGCTTTACCATAAGGAATTGTCATATTATTTGCTTTAGGCATTTTCTAATTCCTCCTTTGATAATTGTGAATAGGCTATTTCCTGATAAACCTTACAATTCTTAATTAATTCTTTATGATTACCATAACCAACTACTTTTCCTTCATCTAAAACTATTATTTTATCAGCATGTAAAATAGTACCAATTCTTTGGGCTACTATAACATTAGTTATACCCTTAGTTTTATTTGCTAGTGCTTCTCTTAATTTTTGATCAGTCTTTAAATCAAGAGCACTAAATGAATCATCAAATATAAATATTTCCGGTTTTTTAATAACCGCTCTAGCAATACATAATCTTTGTTTTTGCCCACCTGAGAAATTAGCACCACCTTGGGCTACATTAGCATCATAACCTATTTCTTTAACGAAGTCAGAAGCTTGCGCAATATCAAGTGCCCAGGCTATATCATCATCAGTTAAATCAGATTTACCAAAAGCCAAATTTGTTCTAATAGTACCACTAAATAATACAGCTTTTTGGGGAACTAAACCAATTTTATCTCTTAATTCTTCTTGTGTGTAATCTTTAACATTAACATTATCAACCAAAACTTCACCCTGTGATGCATCATAAAATCTTGTAATTAAGTTTACTAAACTAGTCTTACCTGAGCCTGTACCACCAATGATAGCTAATGTTTCACCCTTATTAATCTTAAAACTAATATTATCTAAAACATTTTCTTCTGTTTTATTATAGGAAAAACTTACATTCTTAAATTCAATAGTTCCAACCTCTTTAGCTTTAATTACATTATAAGGATCATTAATAGCTGTTTTAGATTCTAATATTTCATTAATTCTATTACCTGAAACAATACCACGAGGAACTAATACAATAATCATTGTTAGTTGCATAAAGCCCATTACAATGAACATTGTACATTGTTGGAAAGTAAAAATAGACCCCAACATATCTGCTTGTTCCTTCATTGTAGTAAATGATAAAACAATATAAGCACCTATCCATAAAATTAATAGTGAAGCATAATTCATAATTATTTGCATACCAGGCATAAAAATGGAGAATACTCTATTAACAAAAATATTGTTTTTAGTTATGTTATTATTAGCTTCTCTAAATTTATCTTCTTCTTCAGCTTCAGCATCACATGCTCTAACAACTCTTAAACCTGTTAAATTTTCTCTAGTAACTAAGTTTAATCTATCTGTTAATTTTTGAATCATCTTAAATTTTGGTAATACAGTTATAAATATTGAAACTACTAGTAACACTAAAGCAACAATAGCTACAATAACAATTACACTTAATTGTGCAGCAGCCTGAATGCGTGCAACTTTAATAATTCCGTATATTGCATAAATCGGAGCGGCTACTGCCATTCTTAAGACCATATTTACTACCATTTGTACTTGAGTTATATCATTAGTTGATCTAGTGATTAATGATGCTGTACTAAATTTATCTATTTCAGCTAAACTAAAATTAGATACCTTTTGATATACTGCTTTTCTAACGCCATATGAGAAATTAGCGGCAAACTTAGCACTTAAAAAACAAACAATAATTGTTGAAGAAACACTACCTAAAGCTAATAACCCCATATATACAGCACTCATAATAATTTCATTTTTTGAGTTCATCAATATCTCATCAGTAAGCAAATTATTCTCCCTCAATGAGGAAGCATAACTTGCTTCTGTCAATATTTTTTGTAAATAGTTCGGCATACTTAAATCACATAATACCTGAGTTACTACTAATGCTATTATTAAAAATAAAACTAACCAATAAATCTTTTTCATATGTTTAAATAATTTAAGCATTATTTTTGGCCTCCATATATTTAATAGTTTTTTCTAATATCTTTGCTAAAGCTTCTTTATCTTTTTCATTTAAACAATTTAGGTAATTATTCCATTGATATTCAAACTCTCTAATTACTTTTCTAGCCTGTTCTTTACCAGCTAAAGTTAAGACATACATTTTTTGCCTATTATCTGATTGATTTATTTCTTTATATAAATACCCCATTTCTTCTAAAGAATATAATATATGCATCATAGCCGCAATCGTCGTACCATTCATTTTAGATAAGTAACTAGCTGAGGCTTGATTGTCATGCAAATAGATTTGTCTTAGTACTTTACTAGGTAAATTATTTAAACCCGTATTTTGTTTAATCTTTTCATTTTGCGTACTAAACAACTTTTGCATTTTATAAAAATAATTTATTAATTCCTTATTTTCCATTTCTTCACCCCAAAGTAAAAATATTTTATTACAATTAGTTTACTAAGTAAAGTATTTAAAGTAAATCACATAATTTAACATAAAAAGGCTAATGCCTAAATATAATTAATCAATTCTAATAAATCATCAATTATAGGTCTTTTAGCCTTCTTCAATATATTCTTACTTTGATGCCCACCACTAAATAAAATTGAATTCATACCTAAATTTTCAGCTACTTCATAATCATGTAAAGTATCACCTAACATCAAACAAGTTTCAGGAACAATCTTATTATTTAATAAGAAATCTCTTGCAATATTTTCTTTACTAACGGCATAGATATTATCTAAACCTAGAACAAAAGAAAATTCATCTTTTAAATCTAATACTTCTAATTGTTCTTTTAAATTATCTATTTGACTAGCAGATAAAATTCCTACAATTATTCCTTTTTCTTTTAATATTTTAATTAATTCTTTTACATTAGGATAACAAGAACATTTAAATGATAATGGCTGATATTTACTAATGAAAAATTTAGATAAATCTTCAAAACTATCTTGTTTAAAGTCTACCCCAGCTAATTCATAATATTTTCTAACTGGAAAAGTAAAAATTTCTTTATATTCCGATAAATTTAAAGTTTTTTTACCTTGTTTAATTAATATTTCATTTAATAAATCTAAACATAAATCAACATCATCTAATATGGTCCCATTAAAATCAAAAAATACATATTTAATCATATATACCTCACTATAAAACATATAAATAAATGGCTACAAAATGTAAAATAGTACCAAAAATACAAAAGAAATGCCAAATAAAATGAGCATATTTAAAAGTAGATGCAAAAAAGATAATGCCTAACATATAAGCAATACCACCAGCTAATATTAGATAGAAAAATGTTGTATTATAATTATAAACTATTGGTAAAATTAAAATACCACTCCATCCTAATATAACACAAATTATTGTATGTAAAATTGTAGTCTTTTGTTTAATTAAAACTTTAGCGATTATTCCTAAACCAATAATAGCCCATTGAACAACAAAAAAGATATTAGCAATCAATGGATTAACTTCATGAACTGCTACTAGTAAAATAGGCGCATAAGTTCCCCCTATTAATAAGAAAATTGATGTATGATCAAAAATTCTAAAAACCTTTTTGACTGTTGAACCGTTTTTGAAACTATGATATAAGCAACTCATTAAATATAACATTAACATACAAAAGCCATAGATTGAAACACCTACGTATTCTCTTGTTGTTTCACATTTTAAATACATAAAAATAGTCGCAATTATCGCAAATAAGGCCATTACCCCATGAGTTATACTATTACCTATTTCTTCCCCTAAGGTTTGATTTCTTCGTGTTTTTTTTAAAGTTACTTTATTTTCCATATTTTACCTCATCTTTAAAGTAAATTGTTTCCATATTTATTATACAACTAGTTCATCTTGTTTTCAATACTAGATTAGCTAATATTAGTTTTTTCTAACAAACTATGTTCTAAAGGTGGGTAAATAATTACTACTAAAACTGATGTTAGTACACCTGTTAAAATAGAAGCTGGAATCTTACTAATTGATAAAGTTATACTTGGTAAAAAGCCCATTCTATCAATACAAATATATAAAACTGCTCTAAAAATAAATTCACCTAATATATTAATAATTGTACTTATGCTAACTGCAACTAATAAATAATTAAATACATTGATTTTCCTAATAAATAAAAAGCCAAATAAATAAAATATAAAAGCAAATATAAATAAACCTATCGGTACTAAAACATTAAATTCAATCAAAGTGTCACTAAAATATACACCATTATTTAAATAAACAACTAATGAATAAATACCTAAACCTAAAAATAAAGTACCTAATATAAACAAAACAACACTACATTTTAATGAATTAACTTGCTTCTTTTTAAACAAATTAAATAATGTACCACAAACAAAACCCATAATAAACTTTAAAACTATTGTCCTAATAATTGTTGATGGACTATCTAAATAAAAATGAAGATCATTTAATCCCATTCCTATAGAACCAACTAAACCGCCTTTAATTCCACCAACTAATAATGAGGCCAAAATGCACACTAAATTTCCTAAATGAATTTTGCCTCCCGTAGGTAAAGGAATCATAATGAATGTAGCAATATAACATAAAGCTGTGAGAGCTGAAAACAAAACTATTTCATATATTTTATTTTTATTTGTTAACATCTTAAAATCCTCTTTTAAAAAACCTTCCCATAATAGGAAGGTTAATATTATTCCGTCTTTACTGAATCTTCGCCTTTTTCTTCACTTGTAGTTTTCACATCTTCATTTACTTCAGATAAATCATCTTGAACATTGTTAGGTTCATCTTGATTCTCTTCAGTAGTTGAAGTTTCTATTACCTCAACCTTATTAGATTCATTTTGAGATTCTTCTACAATTGAAGTTTCTGTCTTTTCGTCATTGTTATTTAAGGTAGTTTTTTCAACTTCTTTAACCTCAGCCTTAATGGCATTAGCACTAACCATTTGTTTCTTGTATTGATCTCTTAAATACGGTTTTGGCATTGCATTTTTCTTTCTTAAAAGTAGGAAACCTAAGCCAACACAAACAGCTAAATAAACAACCATAACAATGACTGTTTTAATAATAGCACTATTGCCAATTAATTCATCATATCCATTAATACCTTTGCGATAGTTTCCATTTGCATCAAAACGATCTATCCAACCTTCTCCTTCAGCAGGATCAAAGAAATTATTGAATTTATCAGCATCTAAATCATCTAAATAGGTATTCCAATTATCAACAAGTTCATTAGCTAAAGTAAAGAAGTCTGTTTCAATATTTAATGCATCAAAACTAATTTCTAACTTAGGGGTTGCTGTAGAATCAGCAGCCTTACTATCATATACTCTTAAACTTGTAATTGATCCATCTAGTTTTTCTTCAATATCACTAATAGGTAAGTCAATTTCAATAAAATCTAAATTAGCGGCATAATCAGTATAATAACGATTAACACCATCTGCATTAGCTGAGGAAGCAGTAATAGGATCATTAAAATAATAGACTAATGATTTATCACCATTATAAAATTCCACTCTAGCATAATTACTAACTGTACCATTAGTATCAACACCATTAAAATCAAAATCTTTAAAATCTTCTAAGTAAAAAGTATAACTAGCAACATACCGATTTGCTTCTTGTTCGTTTTCATCTACTTTAATTGTAGTTTTAACAGCATGAATTGATTCTAAAACTGTAACTTTTACATTACCTTCTTCATTTAATTCTTTTATACTACTTGCATTAAAATAAGGT